>NZ_JAHBDG010000011.1:0-476748 GCF_019956305.1 Pseudomonas sp. BF-B-30
CCCTGTGCGCCCGCCCAGCTACTGGTGACGATGCCAGACCAGATCCAGGCCTCAGCCACCGTTGGGCGCTCCTGCTTGAAACTCGAAGCCTGAGCGGCCAGCTTTTCAAAAGCCGCGGTCCGTTGCCCCTCGGGCAACTCGTATTGAATGTGCGCCCAGCTTTGCTGGATACCGTTGAGGCGCTGCTGGTCGGCGGGGTCCAGCGCCCAGACGCTCTGGCTCATTGCGCCAAGCAGTAGGCAAGCGATGATCTTTCTCATGGTTTGACATTCTCCTGGTCGGGTTTCTGGCTCAGGCGGCGGATCAGGGGCAATTGTTTGCGCAACCCACGGTCCACCAGATGGGGCAAAAAGCTGTTCAGGCGTACAAAAAAACGTTCGGGCCAGCCCAGGTACAAGTCGCGACGGTCACCGGCAATGGCGTGAATCACTGCGGCCGCCACGGCTTGCGGATCGTCGACATTGGTCTTGAGCGCATCATTCAGCGCCTGGGCCGCCGGGCTGTTCATGCTGGTACGGGTCGCTCGCGGGGCGACGTAAAGCACACTGACCCGAGTGTCGGCCAGCTCCCGGCGCAGGGCCTCAGAGAACCCGCGCAGGGCAAACTTGGTGGCGCAGTAACTGGCGTAGCCGGGGTAGCCGATGGAGCCATAGGTCGAGCCGACGTTTACCACCATGGCACTGGCGGCTTGCTTTAGCTGCGGCAACAAAAGTTTTGTCAGGCACATGGGCGCACTGATGTTCACCGCGAGCATCGAATTGATCTCGCTGTCGTCCAGCTGTTCGAGCATGGCGAAATGATTGACCCCGGCGGCATTGATCAGCAGGTTGATGCCACCGATGCCCTGGGCCTGCGCCAACACCTGACGGCGGTCGGAGAGCAACGTCAGGTCCGCACGGACCCAACTCAGGTTACCGGGATAACGCTCAAGCAGCGGCACCAACGGTTCCCGATGCCGAGCCACGGCCAGCACCTGGGCACCACTGGCGCACAGTGCGGTGGCAATGGCCAGGCCGATGCCGCCGCTGGCACCGGTCAACACGACGCGAGCTTCAGACAGGCGCATGCAGATTCTCCCCGTTACGCGGCAAGCCACGAAACATATCGGTGTAGAGCCGGTACACCACTTTGGAGGCGTGAATGACGGCGGCCTGGTCGCCCGGGTCATCCAGACGGTTCATCAGTCGACGGTAGGTCTGCATATGTTCGATATCCAGTGAGCCGTGGGAACTGAGGTAGCTGAAGGCGCTTTCCGGCAAGTCCAGGCGCCGGCGAATGCTGCCGGCGGCGTGTGTGGCCAAGGCGATGCTCGTGCCTTCAAGTACGTTGACCATGCCGAACAGACCCACCGGATTGTCCCTGGCAATCAGATCGTAAAGGAAGCTGACCATCAATTCGATCGGCAATGACGGGCGTCCATCCCGTACAGCGGCTCTGTCACCGCCGCAGGCTTCAATATCATTGAGTACCCATTGTTCGTGGCCGTATTCGTCCTCGATGTATTCACATACCGCTTCGCGCAGCCATTCCAGACGTGATGCCAACCGCGCACCACAGGCCATCATCAACGGCACGGTATGGCGCACGTGGTAATAGGCCTGAGCCAGAAAGGCCCGGTAACTTTCCAGGCTGACGTCGCCCTCCAGCGCATCACGGATGATCGGCAGGTTGAACAACTCAATGCGTTCTTGCTCAGTGGCTTTTTGCAACGTGTCAAAAAAACTCATGGTGCGGATTCCTCGGAAAATGCAGATTCGCTCAATTGCCCCCGGTAGCGTTCGACGATGGCGTCACGGCGGGGCCGGCCATTGGCGGTGAGCAAGCCGTTGGTGGCAGTGAAGGGTTGGTCGAGCCGGCTCCAGTGGTGGACCTGGGCGTACTCGGGCAAAGCCTCGTTGGCCTGGGCCACGGCGGCGGCCAGTTGTTCGTCGGTGCAGTCCGGGCGATGGGGCCAGAGCAGTGCATGGTTATGGGGCATGGCCTCGCCATAGACGAAGGCCTGGGCGACAGGCCCGCGCTGGGTCAATTCGGCTTCCACCCACTCGGGGTTCACGTTGCGCCCGAAACTGGTGACGAACTGATGTTTCTTGCGTCCCTTGAGGTAGAGAAAACCCTCGGCGTCGAACTCGCCGAGATCACCGCTGGGCCACCACTGGGCGGTGTGCGGTGCCTCTCCCAGATAGCCCAGCAAGGTTGAACCCTTGATCAGCACTTCGCCGTCCTCCGCCAGGCGAATCTCCACATGGGGCAATGGCCGTCCGACACTGCCGGGGCGCCGTGCTTGCGGGCGATTGAGGCACACGACCGACGCGCACTCCGACAGCCCGTAACCTTCATAGACGGGTATGCGCACGCGTTGGGCACGATGCAGTAGATCCTCGCTGACCCGGGCACCACCCACGGCGGTGAAACGCAGGTGCTGTGGGTCGAAAGCCTTTTGCTCGGCAGCGTTGACCAGCATCAGCAACAACTGCGGTACCAGAACCAGACTCTGGGGCGATCGGCTGGCCAGGCAACTCAACAATGTCGGCACATCCACACCGCTGGCGCCTTCAATTCCCAGGGTTTTCGGGTCGGGCAGGCTCAAGGTAGCGCCGGCATACAGTGCGGCGTAACAACCGATGTTCTCCAGCAAAATGGCCAGCGGCAGCAGCGCCATGTGGTGTTGCGGATCGGTGGGCTTGCTGGCCAGGTGCAACTCGTGAGCGACCCGCAGAATGCTGTCGGCACTCAAGCACACGCCCTTGGGTGTACCTGTGGTGCCCGAGGTGAAGGTCAACTTGGCAGTGCCTTCAAGCATCCGGTTCGGGCCATTGAACGTGCGGTGCCAGAACTCGCCGCACTTCTGATACCCGGTCGCCAGCAGTTCGTCGTGCAATTGCGGCTCGGCAATGACGAGCTCGGCCTGGCTTTGCTCCAGGCAATGCCTGCGTTGCGCCGGACTGAAAAAAGGCGGCAAGGCTACACAGGTCAAACCCTCGAACAACGCGGCCAGGTCCCAAAGCAGAGCTTCGACGCCATTGTCCAGCGCTAGGGCGACCACCCTGACCCGTTCATCGCGCAGGCGCTGCTGGCGAAAAATGACCTCGGCATACAGCGTGGCGTAGTCCAGCTTCAGATGATCGCCCCACAACGCAATGGCGTTGGTTTTTTGCTCAGCATGATTACGCAGGGTCTGTTTGAAACGCTCCATTTCAGGCGACATGGCAGGCCCCTTCAATAGAGGTCGGCAAGCCCAGGCGACTGAACAGGCCAATGTTGCGCAAATGAATGAAACCGGAGCGAACATTGCCGAAATGAACCCACGGTTTGCTTTCGTAGTAACTGCCCCAGGCGTGGCGGTCCTCGCCCAGACGCGCCGGGTCGGCAGCACACAGGGTCACGGGCTTCAAGCCAAGGCGGTGAAAGCTATTGACCAGCCCCAGGTTCCCGGTGAAGGCAACCCATTCCAGCCCCCCCATGGCCAGCAGGTAGGTCATCGCGATGATGCTCATCCGTGCGCTGCCGGTGTCGCTGGCAGCCAGATTGCCTACCTCTACGATGGCTGAGCGGCTTACGGTCTGGTCGGCCGCGGCACTGATCAGCGGATCGATCGCATCGTCCAGGTAACCTTCCAGGAACAGCGGTCCGCTGCGCGCCAGACGCACGCCAATCACCGCGCAAAGCGCGCCGGACGCCTCGCTCATGCCAAACAGCTCCGGCATGAAGTGGCGAATATCGGCACCGTGGGCCTTACGAAAGCGTTGCTGGATAAAGGCTTCGAAGGCGCTTCGTTGCGGAGCGTCCGGCAAGGCCCTGACGAGATACATCTGCTGCGCTTCGGTCAGGCCAAAGTGCAGCGGCAACTGAACGTTCCAGTTGAAATCGGACATTGAAAACATCTCCCCCGGATCAATTGGGGAGAAGTATCAAAGGCATTTCTTAACGAAGTCTGAAGGTGAAAAAACGATTGTCGCCTTGGGTAACAGTCCGTGATGACATGCCATGGCCTGCTTCAGGAACGGACTTAGGCCAACAAATACGGGGTTTAACCGGAGCCCCCGACTGGCTGGCCACAGTTACTCATGGCGCGGACGCTTATGCGCCTTCCAGTTGATCGCGCAAAAACTCGATGAACCGCTGGGTTTTCGCCGGCAACAGGCGCGTCTCGGTCAGCGCATACACTGAAACCGAAGTGGCGTGCCATTGAGGCAAGACCTTAAGCAGCTTTCCATTGATCAGGTCTTGCTCAGCGATGCCCTCAGGCAGCAAAACGATACCCAGGTCCAGTGGTCAGTATCCCTGCCCTCACGCACTAGTCACTTCTGCCAACAGCGGCCGCCGATGAAGTCGGGACGAATGAAAGCAGCCGGTCATCGATACATTCAGAAAACAGCCACTTCTCCTGGCCCAGACGCCCCGCACAATCGCACCCTTTATTGGGGGATATTCCCCGTCATCGGGGTATTCATCCTGGCTGCTCATACGCCAGTTTGAAGCCCGCGGACAAGGGGAGCGTGGCGTAGAGCCATTAGTCACCTCCTGTCACTTTCGGCGGGAAATTTGCATCGTTCCCATCCCGGCTCGAAATCAAACGTTTCGCCAGCCGGGCCAGGAGCCGTGGCTCGTTGCTCATCTATTGCCACGCTCCGAGGAACCCGTCAGAGGTGTTTGCGATGAAACAGGACACCGGAAGGTTGAATCCTAGTCTTTTGTCCAAAACCAGGCTGGCGCTGAGTATCTCTGCTGCCGCGATCATGTTGGGGCTGGGCTTGTCCCAGACCCAGGCAGTCCCCCTCGACAACACCGATCCCCCGCCTCCTACCGACCCATCGGCGTTCACCAATCCGCCCGCCGACCCCAATGCCGCATTGAGGGACTTGCTCAAGCAGCCTCCCGCAAACGTCGGCGCCTTCGACTTACCCAATGGTGTGGCCGGTAACCGCCAGACCCCCTTGGTCGACAATGTGCTGCCACCCGATCTGCAACCCAGCTTCAATATCCCCACCAACGGTAATGCCAGCCCGGTGTTCGGGGTTCAACCGTTCACACAGAAGCTTGAGCTTTTCGAGGACTTCGGCTCGAACAAACTGGATGCGGCCGACCCTCCATCACCTGTTCCGTTTCCGGTTCCGACGCTGGGGCCCGCACCGGCGCAGGATCCCTTGAAGGTGGCGCGTAGCGGCCCGTCGCCGGCTGCGCTGGATGCCTTTCTCAGGCAGCCAGCTTTGACGCCCTTCCCGACAGAGTTCTCCAATGTACTGGACCGCAACCCGTGGAAGGCGCAGATCGAGGATTTCCTCAATCGCCGAGTCGATTCGCCCGCAGAAGGCCGGCCACCGGGAAAAGGTTGGTCGCACCAGCGTTTCAATGAGTTTTTCCCGCGCAACGCCTTCAAGACTGTGCAAGCAGGCGCGCACGTCAACAGCGGCTTACGAGATCGTATGCAACGGCATAACTACGCCGTGGGGGAATTTGCGCCAGGCGGGCTCTATCACAACACCAGCGGCAACCCGGCCAACGAGGGCACAACCAAGGGCATACAAGTGCAATTTCACGACAACTTCCCTGTCCAGGACCATAATGCGCTGTGGACATTCGACGGCACCTTTCCGCCCAAACTGCTGCAAGTACGCTATGGCCAGGCGATGCTGATGCGTCATTACGATGCCTTGCCCATTGACCCATCGGCCAACCGGGGCTTTGGCCTGCACACCATCTCCACCCACGAGCATAACGGCCACTCGCCCGCGGAAAGCGATGGCTTTGCCAACGCGTTCTTCTTCCCGGGCCAGTACTACGACTACCGTTGGCCGATCCAGTTGGCCGGTTACGACAGCATCAATACCAGCGCTCAGGATCCGCGTGCGGCGTTCCCGTGCGACCCCGGTGAAAAGCTTTTCGTCAACGACGCCAACCCCGGCTTCAAGACTTGCGACCGCGGCACCATCAAGATCCGTGGCGACTGGCGCGAAACCATGAGCACCCACTGGTTCCACGACCACATGCTCGATTTCACCGCGCAGAATGTCTACAAGGGCAATGCCACGATGATGAACTACTACAGCGCCGTGGATCGTGGCAACGAGTCGGTCGACGACGGGGTCAACCTGCGCCTGCCCAGCGGTTCGGGGCTGGGGTGGGGTAACCGCGACTATGACGTCAACCTGACGATCGCCGACAAGGCCTGGGACAAGGCCGGCCAGTTGTGGTTCAACCCCTTCAATACCGACGGTTTTCTCGGTGATCAGGTCCTGACCAACTGGGAGTACAAGCCCTTCCTGGACGTGCGTGCCCGCCGCTACCGTTTGCGCATTCTCAACGGATCGGTTTCTCGCTACTTCAAGCTGGCGTTGGTGCGTCAGGTCAATGGTAATGGTGGCGAGTTTCCTGGCCCGAAAAGCTCCGGGGTTTCATACAACCGGGTGCCGTTCCACATGATTGCCAACGACGGCAATATCATGGAGCACGCGGTGCCGTTCGATGGCAGCCTGGACCTCGATGGCGACGGCGACACACAGGACCACAATGCCATTTTGCCGATACAGGGCATTGCCGAACGCTATGACATCGTCGTCGACTTCGCGAAAAACGGCATCAAGCCAGGCGACAGGATTTTCTTCGTCAACATCGAGGAGCATGAAAACGGCAAGCGTCCCGAACGTGACATTCCATTGGCGGATGTACTCTCCGGGAAGTACCTGCCCGTTGTCAGGCAAACCAGCCACGGGCCACAGTGGGTCAACGGTGACCCGGGCGTGGGCGTGTTCATGCAACTGAACGTCCAGCCTTACACCGGCCAGGATGTCAGCATGAATCCGGTCGACTTCGAGCCCGCCAAGCCTGGCAAGCCCGAGGGCAAGTTCATGATCCCCCTGCCCTTGCACCGTGATGACCCTGCCGATATCGCCCGGCTTGCCCAGGCGCGGCACCGCACCTTTATCTTTGGCCGCTCCAACGGCACGGATTTCAAGCCCTGGACAATCAAGACCGATGGCGGCGAAGGTTTCAACATGGACCCGCGCCGGATTTCAGCCGCGCCACAACTGGCCACTGGCCCGACACCGGCAGGGTTCAAGGGTGAAGGCACGCTGGAAATCTGGAAGATCGAAAACGGCGGCAACGGCTGGAGTCACCCGGTGCATGTGCACTTCGAGGAAGGGATCATTCTCACTCGAGGTGGCAAGACTCCACCCGAATGGGAAAAAGGGGCGCGCAAAGATATCTACAATATAGGTCGTCATCCTGAGAGCCTCGACAATGTCGAAATGGCCATCCGCATCCGTGAGTTTGCCGGTACCTACATGGAGCACTGCCACAACACACAGCATGAGGACACGTCGATGCTGCTGCGCTGGGACTCTGAGCACCCGGGCCAGTTCCAATTGATGCCCACTCCATTGCCAAGCTGGGACGGCGTGAGATTCGTGGCCTCGGTTGCGTTACCGACATTCCGTACGGGAGATGGTGTGGGGCCACAGGTCGAGGTCGACAATAACCAGGAAGATGGCAGCGGTAGCGGTAGCAGCGGCAGCGGTAGTAGCGGCAGCAGTAGCGGTAGCGGTAGTAGCGGCAGCGGTGTTAGCGGAGGCAAAGGCTAGCGTCGTCTCTGCTCAACTACCTGAGCAATGCGGTGAAGTTGACCGAGCGTGGGCACATCCTGGTTAAGGTGTGCCTGCGTCAGGCCCGCTTGAAAGTCGACGGTGTGGACATGGTTGGCAGACTCCGACGGGTACTGGGCCGGCACAGTCTGCATGTTGATTTGCTGCACAGTTACCAGCCCCACAAGAGCCACTTGCTACAACGCGAGTTACTGGATGCAGTAGCTGTCCGTGACGCGATACCTGTTCGACGATGGTAATGACATGTTCATTCTTTGTAGTAAGCGCTAGCGTCGTCGAGTTTCAACTTCGCGGGTACCACTCGCTTCGCCGTATCGGATCCGGTCGACAGGGGTACGCTCTGCGTGACATTGGCCATCCGGGTGATTTCCACCTGCAGCTTATCCTTGCCGAGCAGGTAGTCGGCCAGCTTCTGGGAAAACGGCCAGTAGTTCAGATCGGCTGTCAGGGTCAGCGGTCCGACGGCGTCGGCCGGCACCAGGAAGGAGAACTCCCCGATATTGTAGCCCTTGGGCAGAATGCGATTGTCCGAGAGTATCTGCGTGGCATTCCAGACCTCGACGTCCAACGGATTGCCGTTCTTGTCGCCTATGTGCACTTTGAAATTTCGCGTGTTGACTTCAGTCTTGCCGTCCTTGATCGAACCCAGGCGATAGAGCTCGCGACCACTGGCATCCTGCACCCGAAAATCGATCCACATCTCCCGCCCCTCGGGAAAGCCGGTTGGCAGCTTGTGCCCTGCGCCGACGTTGGTCACTTTGACGGCTACCGAGGCGTATTGTCCGGGAATGATGGCGGCCGGCAGTTGCTGGAACGTTATTTGCGCCGCGCGCGCGAGCATGTCGCGTGCGCGTTGCGCGCCCTCCTCCTGACCAAGGTGCTTGAGCATCGTCGCGTTGGCTCCGCTGAACCAATGCGAGGCGACCTCCTTACGGTCCGGCCCCATGATCGCGGCCTTGCCCGCAAAGCCCGGCATGTGGCAACTCTGGCAGGTCACATTGTTAAGGCTGTAGGTGCTCTCCTGCCATTCGTCATAAGTGCGCTCCACCGCCACGCTGCTGAACGGGTGCGTGACGTTGTGGCAGGTGCCGCAAAAGTCCGAGCGCGTGTGCAGAGCGGAATACACGGTGTCGTGATAAGGCGAAACGGCATCCTTGCGCGGGCCGAACTTGGTCGGTTTGCCGTGCGCTCGCGGGCTCAGAACATAGGCGCCGTTATCGAGGCCCGTGCGGGCACTGATGTTGTGGCAGGTGTCGCAATCGACCCCGGGCATCGGATGATTCTTCGCACTGTCTTCAATCGAGGAGCGGTTGACTTGCGAAGTGATCTGCCCGGTGGTGAGACCGATCGGGGTATGGCAGCCGGTGCAGAAGTTATCGACCTTGCCCTCGGTGGCCGCACTCGCACGCTTGAGCAAGGCCCGATAGATGGGCTCATCCCAGGCCTGGGACATCATCGACGAGCGCCACTGCCTGTAGATCTCCGTATGGCAAGCGCCACAGACCTGGGCATTGTCGAAGTCCTTCACATTCAAGACCAGGTTGCCGGTGGTATTGGCCCGATGCGGAAAGAACGGCATCGCGCCAATCACATGCATGAGCCTGGAGCGTGCCGGCTCCAGCCACTTCTCATTGTTTTGATTGTCATCGCCCTGAAGTTCGTCAGCCGCCACCAGCGTTACCGTCAGCAGGCAGGTTAGAAAGCACAACCGGTGCAGTGCTACCTGCGCACACGTATGTCTGGAGTGGCTCATAAGCATTTCCCCTGGACGGTTGCAGAGGATGACTGCAGTACTTCTATTGAGTAAGCCCGGTATTGAGAAGCCAGGGCTACTTCGTGATGCAAACCGATGGCTACAGGCAATCACTCAATGGAGTACTGACAGCTCCACAGCATCCCGGCCCTGCACCTTGCATGAACGGGACAAGCTCACTCAGCAATTACTCTGCCAGCGTTGTATAAAATAGGCGCGGTGACCTGAAAGATCCGCAAACATTGGCCAGCGATTGAAGTAACCGGTTAATGAACATGCGAATACCGCTGAGCAATAGCCCCCATTAGTGGGGGGCTCACTCCGAATCGGGGGGTGTCAGACGGGAGGGCCAGGGTTTCTCTGCGGGGTGCGCCTCGCAAATCCGGGGCCACTCACTTTACTCGATACGACTTACTCTCTGTCCTTGGTCGATCGAATGAGATTGCCCCGTAACTTCACAATGGCCTTCTGCATCTGCACGAAGTCGTCGGGATCAAGACCGGTTTGCGGGAAGCCGTCTTCGGTGAGACCTTCGCGCAGTTTTCGCCCCTCTTTGGTCAGACTGATCCGCACCTGGCGTTCGTCTTCCGGGTCGCGCTGGCGCATTAAATAACCCATCGCTTCCAACTTCTTCAGGATCGGCGTGAGGGTATTGGATTCGAGAAACAGCTTTTCGCCGAGGCTGCCAACGGTCTGGTTGTCTTCCTCCCACAGCGCAACGAGGGTGATGTATTGCGTATAGGTCAGGCCGAGCCGTTCGAGCATCGGCTTGTAGGCCTTGCCGAAGGCCAGGTTGGTGGAATAGACCGCAAAACACAGGAAGTCGGTGAGTTTGAGATCCAGGGCGGATGTCTTGTCGGTGTTTTTCATGGGCGTTCTCCTGGCTCAATCTTGCGAGACCGAAACTATACGTCGTACGCGATGGTATCGGAAGTGCGTATAAACGCCGACGGCCAGCTCACCGGGGAAATCCCCAGTGAGCTGGCCGTGCAGTGGGTTAAGCCGTCAGGACGTTGATGTCGACATCAATGTTGCCGCGTGTGGCCTTGGAGTAAGGGCAGATCGCATCGGCGTTGTGGGCCAACTCGGTCGCCACCCCCTGGTCCAGCCCCGGCACCCGCAAGGTCAGTCGGGCCTGGAGGAAGTAAGCCGCGCCGGTCTGGCCCAGGTCCACTTCAATGTCGACGGCGGTGTCGGTCGGCAGTGTCACCTTCATCTGTTGGGCGGCCAGCCCCACCGCTGCGATGTAGCAGGCCGACCACGCTCCGGCGAACAGTTGCTCGGCTTTCGGGTGCGGCTGGACGGCGGTGAGCACGTGTGCCGGTGTATCGCTGCCGGGGGACGACAGCACGATATCGAGGTTGCCGTTATGACCGCGCGAGGTGTTGCCCGCGCTGTTATGAGTGGTGTGGGTTTTGCCGCTGGCCAGTACTTTTTCGATCTTGCTCATGATGATTCCCTCAGGATTACAGTGAGTTATGTTCGTGCGCGCTTTTATCGCATGCGATGTTAGTGACGCATCCAGGCATCACGCCGTAATCACGTTCAGGGCAACGTCGATATTGCCGCGTGTGGCTTTGGAGTAAGGGCAGATGGAGTCGGCAATGTGCGCCAGTTCGGTCGCGACATCGTGTGCCAGCCCTGGCACTCGCAGGGTCAGTCGGGCCTGAAGGAAATAGGCCAGACCAGTCTGGCCCAGGTCCACTTCGATGTCGACGGCCATATCCGTCGGCAACACGATATTGCGCTCCTGGGCCACCAGCCCCACTGCCGCGGTGTAGCAGGCAGACCAGGCACCGGCAAACAGTTGCTCGGCTTTCGGGTGCGGCTGTGTAGCGGTAAAGACGTGGGCCGGCTGGGCGGAACCCGGTGACGACAGTTCGATATCGAGGTTGCCGTTGTGACCGCCGACACCGCTGTGGGTGGTGTGGGTTTTGCCGGTTGCCAGTACTTTTTCGATCTTGCTCATGGGGACTTCCTCAGGACTTGATATTTCGTGCGATTATATCGCATGCGATATCAGTGATATTTAAAAAGACAACGTTCATCAATTGGCGTGTGCAATGATCCAGTTGTTGCCGTTTTGGCCATGGGAAGCGTGAGCGGTTGAGATAAACATTGTGCGGCGGCTTCCGGTGTTCATGGCTGAGTCTCCAAACGGCAGGGGGTGTCATTACTTTTAATCGCTACCGATTAGATCGTATGCGATGGATGAATATTCAACCAAAGCCCCAATGATGTCAAAGTTTATTTTGTGCCTTGCCGATGAGCGGTAGACGCGAGATCAACCTCGCTACCCTCTCCCTTGCGGAAAGGATGATGGGCTTCTCACCGTCCGGCCCTCCGGAGCCCCCGGTTACGCACATCGGATCGCTTTCACCCATGACGATCAACGCTTTGGCGCTGAAGTGAAATGGACGTTTTTCACTCGAAAAAAAACCGGCCATTCGAGCCGGTTCTTTGATTTCCTGAGACCCACACACAAAAAACCCCCTCACAAGGAGGGGGTCTGATGTTTGAAAGGTTCAGACAGGTTCACCCGTCTTTTCCTGGAGCCTCGTCAGTTCAGCGCAGCGCAGGAATACCCGCAAACAACCACGAAGTTTCTTGAACCGGAGTTGCTTCGTTGCGCTTACGCGCCCACTGGGTCAGCGCCACCATCATCGCAAAGCCGAGCACGATCAACACCGGATAGGCCATCAGCAACTCGGTGAGCGAATACTTCCAGGCCAGCGGTCGACCGACACCGAGCATGGCGGCATACAACCAGGACACGCCCGACAGTGCGCCAGAGAACAGGGCAAACATTCGCACATTGATCTGTAGATCAAGCAGCGAACCGGCCTTCAGCATTGCCGGCAATACATAGCGGTGCAACAACATGCCGTTGAACGTCAGCAACAATACAATAATAACTTTTGCTTGAAGTTTCGGATTGGCAAAATAGGTCATGCCTTTTTCAAGGTAATCAATACCTATAATCGCAGCTCCGGTGAACCACAAGAAGATCAACGCATTGGAAACAGACTTCTGAAGACTGGCCATATGTTCATTATCGTGCCCCGACGACACGCGACCTTTCAATAAGTCCTTTACCATTGCCGCGTCGCTGGCAAACACCAGGCCAATAGCTACGCAGCAAGCCAACAGGTGAACGTACACAACGCCTAAACGCAAAAACTCCATGGATTCTTTCTGGCCGATCAGGCCGATAATTGTACTAATATCCAAGATTACATCTCCACTTATTGCGGCAGTGCAAATTGACCATGCCCCAGGCATGCGAATTAATTAATTAATTGCGCCTGCACGATCAAGTTCGCATTGATTGAATCAACTAAATAATTTGGTATTACAAGAGAGAGCGACTCGCCCAGCAAGTCAGTGATGACGACATACTATCACTCCAGGTCTCAGGTAAAAAAAATCCCCATGCGCATTCCATTCAATGCAGATGAGGTATACGTCCATTTTATTAGTGAGTGCAGCGCGAACTATCAAAGGATCCGCCTGCCGGTAAATCAGAGCGAAGCATATCAAAATCGTTCACTTTTTGAGCAGTACGCTCGACAAACGGTACTAAATTCAACACCTGGAGGTACCTGTTTTCCTGGCTGAAACCTGCATAGCTACGGTGCTGAATCGATTCTCTTAGCATACCGAAAAAAAACCCGCTATTGCGCTGAACTTTCGTCGCCAGCCCCGACCAATGGCGAAAATTGCCTACTGGTCACCGGCAAATTCGAGTCGCCTGAAGGGGCCGTCGACGCGTCTCGCTCGACTCAGCCACACCCACGCTGAATCGAGGTTCTTTTTGGGCGGTGCCCCAGGCTTGCTCAAGCCAGCAATTGGGTGATCCACCGGGCCTGCCGAGCGATGTCCTGCACCGTCTCCTCGGGCACGGCCTGCTGCGCCAGGGCAAAGTGGCTCAGGGTCTTCTGTTTCTGGCGCAACTTGCGCTGCCACTTGACCAGGAACGCCGGGCTGCGGGTCTGCATCTGCAACGGGCCAAAGTACAGCTCCTGGGCGGTGTAGATCACCGGCCCTGCGCGTTCGGCGACGATGATTTCGTAGTCGAAACGATTTTCCCGCAGCACTTCTTCGCAGAGGATGCGATAGCCATTGTCCATCAGCCATTGGCGCAGTGGCTGCTCGCCGCCATTGGGCTGCAGGATCAGGCGCTCCTGACCGCTCAGGTACGCCTTGCCACTGTCGAGGATGTCACGGATGGTTTCGCCGCCCATGCCGCAGATGCTGACCGCTGTAATTCCGTCTCCCGGCTCGATCGCCGCCAGGCCGTTGGCCAGGCGCACGGTGACTTGCGAGTCCAGGCCGTTCTCGCGCACGGTGCGGTTGGCCGCGTGGAACGGCGTCAAGGCCACCTCGCCGGCCACTGCCGCCGCGATGGCGCCACGGCGCATCAAGGCCACCGGCAGGTAGCCGTGATCCGAGCCGATATCGGCCAGGCGCGCACCGGCTGGCACATAGGCGGCAACGCGCTCCAGGCGCATGGACAATGTCTGTTCGTTCAACTGCGGCCCCTTTTCACCACTAACGTCCGGCGACTTGGGCCGGATCGGGGCGTGATTCTGTCGAGCAATGCCGTGCATTTCAAATTTATGTGACCAGGGTCATGGCCCTTTTCACGCAATCACTTGCGCATACACCGATCTGTCGACGTTGCCACCGGAGAGAATCACCCCCACCCTTCTTCCCGACATGGCTTCACGCTCCGAGATAAGCGCTGCCAACGCCGACGCACCGGCCCCTTCGGCAAGGTTATGGGTATCGGTGTAATACACGCGCATGGCTTCGGCGATCTGGTCATCGCTGACCGATACGATCCGCGCAGCACCTGCCGCGTAGACGGCAAAGGCTTCAGGAATCGGCTTGCGCACGGCAAGGCCGTCGGCAAAGGTGTTGGCCGAGGCGGTTTCGCAGATTGCGCCAGCGTCAAACGATAACTGTGCAGCCGCCGCCTGCGTGGAAACCACGCCAACCACTTCGGTTTCCAGACCCAGCGCATCGCGGGCGGCGATCACCCCGCAAATCCCCGATCCACAGCCAATCGGTACATAAACGGTATCCAGGTCCGGTGCTGCGTTGAACAGCTCCAGCGCATAAGTGGCGACGCCTTTGACCAGCTCGGTGTGAAACGGCGGAACCAGGAACAGGTCATGCGCGTGGGCCAGGCGGGCCGCCTCTTCACGGGCATCATCGAAATCGCGGCCATACTCGACCACTTCAGCGCCAAAGCCGCGCATGGCGTTGTTCTTTTCTACCGAGTTACCTTCCGGCACGACGATCAACGCCTGCAAACCCAGTGTGCGAGCCGCCAGTGCCAAGCTCTGGCCATGGTTGCCGCGGGTAGCGCTGACAATGCCCTTCGCGCCCGGGTGCTCGCGCTTGAGCCAGTGCATGAACGTGATACCGCCGCGCACTTTGAAGGCACCGGTAGGCGTGTGATTTTCGTGCTTGACCCACACCGTGCAACCCAACCGCTGAGCCAGCAAGGGCCAAGGGTACTGGGCTGTGGCGGGCATGACCTGGTAAACGTGGCGAGCGGCCTGTTCGATATCGTCGCGAGTCAGTGTGTGCATGAGAGGTCCCCCTGAGGTTTTGCCCAGTCTGAACAACGGCGCAGTACTCCGGCTTTCAAAAAACTGACCTGACTTTTGTCCCCCCTCTTCACTACTATGGTGTCCATGAGTCATCGAAATCGCCCGCCGCCACCACGCTTGTCCGAACCGGTCCGTCGTATCGAGGCCGGCCCTTGGGCGATCGAATTGCTCCCCGGCTGCGCCTACGCGACCCGCTATGTCGCGACCCAGGCGGGAATCGGCTTCGCCTTCGACAGCCAGCGAGGCCTGCACGCCATCGGCAGCGACCGAATACGCCCCTTCGATGCCGTGCCCAACGGCCTGGCGTTCGTCCCCGCCGGGTGTGACGTGTTGTCCGAATCCCCCCAGGGCGGCGAATACTTGCGGGTGATTCGCACCGATGGCATGGCGTTGATGGGGGATCGTGCCTTCAACAATCGCATCGACCGGCAGGCCACCGCTCTCGCGTGGCGTATGCGCGCCGCGCTGTTGCTGTCCTCTGTGGAGGACGATTGGGAGGCCTGGGCACTGGCATTGTCCGAACGGGCGACCGGTAGCGAAGCGGTGTCGACAACACCCCATGGCTCGATAACCGGCAGCCGGATGCGCTTGCTCGATGAGTTCATCGATGCAGGCCTCGAAGACCCGTTGAGCGTGCCGGCGATGGCGGGCCTGCTTGGATTGTCCGAAGGGTATTTCATGCGGGCCTTCAAAAACGCCACCGGCAAAAGCCCGCACAGCTACCTGATCGACCGACGCCTCGCCAAGGCCCGTGCCCTGATGCGCGATTCGACCGCCACCCTGACGGAAATCGCCTACGCCTGCGGTTTCAATTCCCAGGCGCACATGGCGACCACCTTCAAGCAACGCCTTGGAGTGAGTCCGGCGCAGTTGCGTCAGTCTTTGGGGTTAGAGCAGATTGAAAGCGAATCCCACGCCAAAGCTGACCTGCTCGGCGTGGCCAAAAGAAACTGAGGAACCCAGGGAATCGAACGGTGTCGCAGCGGTCCAACACGCGGCAGCACAATGGGCGCGAGACGCCCAACGTATTGCCTGCCGACCGCCTTTGCCCATGGGAGGACCCATTGCCAGCTATTTTTTTGCGTCAAGTTTTCCGGTTAGCGATCGTGCTCTTTTGCGCTGGCACCTCGTCCTCGGTTTTCGCCTGCCCGGCCGGGCAGTATCAGGTCTGCATGGTCGCTTGTTTTTGTGCTCCAGGTTCCGAAGAGGAAGCTGGAACGATCTTCGACGACATGAACCAGATGGCGGCCTCTGGATTGCAGAACTGGATTGTGCAATCGCGCAACACCGCGGCAACCGGCGATATCCAGCCAATCCCGCTGAATATCCGGGCCCAGCTCGAACCCTACTATGACATTCAAGTGCTCGATTCGGTTCGCTACAAGGTAGGCGATGATGTGGAGCTGAACGCCGCACACACCATGCTGCAGAATCCCGATGTACGTGCGGTCACCCTTATCGACATCATCGTCTTTCGAAATCCCGAAGATGCACTTAACGATGTCGCGCTGTGGGCGCATGAGTTGAAGCACGTGCAGCAGTACCAGCAATGGGGCGATCGCGAGTTCGCCACTCGTTATACCCGTGATTACGAAGCCGTCGAGGCGCCTGCCTACGAGATTCAAGCCCAGGTAGCCAGAGCGCTACGAACCAGCCAGGCTCGGGCAGAATCGCCTCGATATCCTTGAGCAAGGGTCAAGCCTGGTCAGGTAACCATGAAGAGGTGGTACCGCCCCTTCTCATGCGGATTGTCTGCGCCAGGTGCCGGGGGATGTGCCGAATTGGCGTTTGAATGCGCGACTGAACGCGGCTTCGGAGTCGTAGCCAACGGCAAAGCCGATTTGCGCCACATTGCCGCGACCTTCGCGCAACTGTTGAGCCGCCACGTGCATGCGCCACAGCGTCAGGTATTGCATCGGTGGCTGTCCGACCAACGCCGTGAAGCGCTCGGCGAACACCGAGCGCGACATGCCCACCTCAAGCGCCAGGGCTTCTGCCGTCCAGCCTTCGGTTGGACGGGCATGCAATAGCGCCAGTGCGCGCCCGATATGCGGATCCCGCAACCCCGCCAGCCACCCACGCCGCTCAGCGGGAAGGCTGGCGACATACTGGCCGACGGCTTCGACGAATAGCAGCTCCGATAGCTTGGCGATGACCGTTGTCGAGCCGACGCGGCCCGCCGCGATTTCACTGACAGCAAAACGAAAGGAGCTTTCGATCCAGGTGCCCGAAGCCGTCGCGCGCAAATCCAGTTTCAATAAGGAAGGCAACGACGAAAGCAACGGACTGAAGGGTGTTTCTGAACCGAGGAATCCGCACAGCAACTGCGTGGCCTCGCCGCCCCCGCCGTACTTGATCCGTGATATGCCGCCGACTTCTGGCGGCTGGATGACTTCTCTGGCCGGCATGGGCGCAATGCTCAGGTCGCTGCCAAAAGAATGTGCGTCGTTGCGAGGAAGCAAAACGAGTTCGCCTGCCCCTACCTCGATGGCGGCGCCACCGTCGATTTGAATTTGCATGCGCCCCGCGGCGACAAAGTGCGACGCAATGATGTGTCGAGGTGCCACCAGGAACGGCTTGCAATCATCTGCCGAGATTCTGCCGTTGATGCACCAGGGCGCAGTGAGCTCCGCCTCGAGGAAGACCCCTCCAGACAGCCGAATCACACGCAACACATCAGAAAGCGCATCCAACACTTGACCGCCCTCCTTTCCGGAGTCCGGAGCAGGTTTTCAGGCGCACCGGTCATTCACCGCCTGAACTGCGACGCCTAGATTAGCACCAACGCGGAATCAGCGATCGAAACTGCCCCAGAGGCTTCACCCAGGGTCATTGGCTCCGACGTCAACCGAAATTGCCCCATTCCAACGCCACCAGGGCAGCAGGAGATCCATATGAACAGCGTCGTTACCCTACCCGGTTCAGCGTCAGGCAACACCGCCCGTTATGCGCAAATGGTCAGGTCATCGAAAAAGTCCGAATGGCAGATCGATCGCGATCTGCTCCAGGACCGCAGTTTCGACTTCTCGCGCAAATTTCTCCCCGACGGACTGTCGCAGGTCGACCGACTGACCTTTCTCGATACGGCCCAGGCGCGCCTGCTCAGTCAGATCCAGGGCCGGACCTATGCGTACATCTTTGGCCTGGTCGAGCGTTTTATCAGTGCCAAGATGCTCGATCAGGGTCGGGCCCATGTATTTGACAATCAACTGGCCCTTGAAGCGCTGGTGCGTTTTTCCAACGACGAGATCAAGCACCAGGAGTTGTTTCGGCGCATGGAGACGATGATGAGTTCGAAATTGCCAGCGGGATATCGTCAGGTTGCCGATCCAAACGAGGTGGCGCGCGCGGTACTGGCGGCCAGTACCTGGTCGGTGCTGGCGCTGACCTGTCACATCGAGCTGTTTGTTCAGGCGCACTACGTGCAAAGCATCGCCCCGCGCGAGGAGCTGTGCCCGTTGTTCAAGGATGTCTTCAAATTCCACTGGAAGGATGAAAGCCGGCACGTCGTACTCGATGAACTGGAATGGCAGGACGAGCACGCGAAACTCTCGTCGACCGAGCACGACCAGGCAGTGAATGACCTGATTGCGCTGGTAGCGGCCGTCGACGCGATCCTGCAGGCACAATCGGCAGCCGATGCAGACTACTTCATCAGTCATGCTTCACGATCGTTCAGTGTCGATGAGACCGCGCAAATCAAGACCTGCGTGCTGAGCGCCTACCGCTGGCAATACATTATCTCGGGCGTACGGCATCCACACTTCGGTCGACTGCTGACGCAGATGACAACGCCGGCACAGATGTCCAGGATTCAGACCGCTCTGGCCCCCGTCATGAGCAATTGACCGACAGCGCGCGACTGACTGCTCGTCGGTCGTGCTGCGGGACGACGTGCTGATAATGAACCATCGAGGATGGCGGCCATGACGATACCGATGTGGATGCTGCTTGGGTTTGCGACCTGGACCTTGCTGCTATTGATGGCAACCGTCGGGGTTTATCGCTGGGTCGCAATCCTGTTCTCGAGTGTTCCGATCGCCTCTTTCCGAAGCGATCGGCTCGAAGGCGAAGATTGGTATCGCCGCGGGACAAGGGCCCACGCCAACTGTGTGGAAAACCTGCCTGTGTTTGGTGTCATCGTGTTCGTGATTACAGCCCTTGATGTCAACGGCGCCGCAGTGAACTACTTGTCCACACTCGTCCTGATCGCTCGCGTGTGCCAGTCATTGGTTCACGTCTCCCATGAGCAAACCAATGCGTTCGTGGCAGTTCGGTTTGCCTTCTTTAGCGTTCAGTTGGTGTGTTTTCTCGCGCTCATTGTCATAGCCGCTTGTTATGGCATATGAATAGGTGCCCGCTAATCCTCAAATCGCCCCGTGCCGTCTCGATCGCGCTCGTAGTGTCGGGTGAGTGCAAACGCCGGCAACCAGGCCTCGCGCCGCACAGTCCAGCTCTCGTAGGTTGGCGTCAACTGGTCAGGGGCATCCAGAGATCCAAGGTTCACCTCGACTTCGTCTGCGCTGCGTGAGAACACCGACGAACCGCACTGCGGACAGAAGTGCCGCCCGGCGTAGTCACGCGTTTCGCCCTCGATTGTCACGGCATCCTGATGAAATATCGCGGATGCGTGGAACAGCGCCCCATGGTGCTTGCGGCAGTCGAGACAGTGACAAACACCAACCCGGAACGGGCGCCCCGACGCGACAAGACGCACTTTGCCGCACAAACAACCGCCGGTGAATCGGTCCATGCGGTGCCTCCTTCAGGCCGTCCGAAACGGCGTATCAGCGTGGGAACAGGAACGTCACGGCGATGCCAAAACCGGCGTTGCAAAGGGTTAGCGTAGGCAACTGTGATCGATGTGCAATTTGTCCTGACCGTGTGTTTAACAGTTTTTGAGAGTTATTGATTCGGATTATCCCGCCGCTACGGGCAGCATTCGGCCCGCATTGACCGGCGTGCAAGCACCTGCTTTGCGTAACCGACTGGCAAATACCAGTGCCTGAAAACAAGGCGCCCGGACCAATGCCCGGGGCCAGGTCGGAACCCGAATGACAACTTTCATCACTTGAGAACCAAACATATGGGCATGTCGAATAAATGGATTGCGGGTATTGCTTTGAGCTGTGTATTTCAGGTCGGCTGCGTCTCGCAAGTCGCGCAGCAAGAGCAATACTCGGGCTTCCTGGGCAATTACCAGGGCCTGGAGGAGCAAACTACGCCGAGTGAGCAGAAAGTATTGCGCTGGGTATCGCCAGGGTTCGATCCACGCGCGTATTCCACAGTGGTGTTCAGGCAGATGGAACTGTATCCATCGCCGCAGCCGACCGCGCGCGTCAGCCTGAAAACCCTGCAAGACCTGCAATTGATGGCCAGCAACAGCGTCAAGACCGCCTTTGCCCGCCGCTATGCGATCGTCCCTTATCCACAGTTGGCGCCAACCAATTCACGGTCGCTGATCCTGCAGGCGGCGATCACTCACGTCAGCGCCAACAACGAAGGTATGCACTGGTATGAAGTCGTACCAATCGGGGCCATTGTCGGGGCGACACAAGCAGCCACCGGGCACCGGGACCAGACCGCCGAGATGTACATCGAAGCCAACCTGATCGACGCCAAAACCGGTTTGCCCGTAGCGAAGATCGTGCGCAAGGTGTTCGGCGAGACCATCAAGAATGCCAAGCAGCCGATTGTTGCCAATGACTTCAAGGTTGCACTCAAAGGCATGTCAGACGATATGCAGGCCCTGCTCCTCAAGCATTGACGTTCAAGCAAACCCCATCGCAAGCGTGAAAGTGCCTGCCGTCCACCGGCATTGGATGGCATCGCGAGCAGACCGGCATGGGGTTTCAACGTGGCGCCACGCCGCGTTTTCCCTCTGACAAACCGTTAGCCGTGCCGACGCCTGACGCGAGACTCGATGATGAAAATTCTGGCCCATACCCTGGCGATCCTGATGCTGTTGATGAGCACCAGCGCCCTGGCGGCAACCGTGATTCCCCTCAAAGGTCAGACCTCCCAGACCATCCAGCAGGACACCAGTGCCTGCCAATCCCAGGCCAACGCGCAGCATCCGGTACAAAGCACCGTGCCCTCCGGTGGTCGGGTCAAGGGCGCCGCAACCGCCGCGGTAGCCGGTGCGACGGCGGCGGAAGTTCGGGGCCGCCAACATGAAAACGTCTATGACCAGATCGACGACGATACCCGCCAAGACTATCGCCAGAACCACGCACGCAGTGCCGCGGCTGCCGGCGTCGTCGTGGGGGGCGCCAGGCAACGTCAGGCGCGCCGGGAGAATCTGAGTGAGAGCGAACAAAGCATCACCGCCAACAACTCCGTCTACAGCAGCTGCCTGCAACAACGTGGCTACGATGTTTTGCCTTGATCGATGACGACAACGGCGTGAAGAACCAAAAAAAGCCCCGGGCCCTTCATGAAAGGACTCGGGGCAAAGTCGTAGAACGAGAGGTGAGGATCGTTGACGCCGCGACAAACAAACCGTGAACACGCAACGTTCCTCGAGATCCATTTAAATCGGTAACGTCCCTGGTTAAAAGCTAATAAGAATCAAAAATAATCTTTCACAAGCCAAGTGCACAAGAACACCATCATTGATTTGTATCCTGATAGTTCAGGCTGATACAGAAACCTGGCGCAACAGCGAGGTTAGTTCATTGAGGTGTGGCCGCGCCCCCCCCCTCCTGCCCGAGCTTGCAGTTTTCGGATAGCGCAGTTAATCCATTCCAAGCATTATTCATGGTGTCCAAATCGAAAACCATGGGTCATCCAGCGATGCTTTTCCTTTGTATGATTGAACGGATACCTCTGACAGACAGGGCTGTTTGCCGAACTGCACGCCTCTGAAACGAGCCAATCCAGCATCGTAAATGCAACACACAGTGCACCTTCCGCTGGGCCCTCATCTTCGTTCACTTCCCAGACCAGAATGTACCGAGCCAAATCCGGCCCCTATACTCAGGCCAGCACCGCCTGAACGGAAGATTTCTATGAGCTACACCTTCAAATTGAAAAATGGCGCCGTCGCGGTATTCGACCCGGACAGCGCCATGCTTTCCATTACAACACCCCATGGAGATGTACAGAATTCCACGCTAGGTAGAGCTGAGTCGCGCCTGTTGGACCTGCTGCTCATGGAGCCAGGTGTCACTAAAAGCCGCGATGAAATCATCGACTACACCTGGAATGACCGCGTGGTTGCCTCCGGCAGTTTGAATCAAACGGTTTTCTCACTACGCAATATTCTCAATGACAGCCGGGATCACGAGATCTTGATGACTGTTCCTCGACGAGGATATTGCTTCAACCGGCAATGTGTCGTCGATGCACAAGCAGATGTACCGGCACCCCGGGAGGAAACAACGCAGCCCCCCGCCCCCATCGCTGAGCAACTACCACCGGCTGGTAGTGATGGGCTGCTTGCACCCTCAGGTAAAACCAATGAATCCGCGCGCATTACAAAAGCCCAGCTGATCGCTTATATCGTTACGCTGGCAGTCGTTGCCTTTACTGTTTTTCAATTCGACTTCGACGCGCCAAAAATTGAAATTTCCAGTGCCGACAAGAATGGACTGGTCATACACGCCGTGGGCAGTGATCTTGCCGAGGCGCAAGCGCTGATGGAGTTGTCGGCCAAACAAACCGAACAGCTGCCACCAAACCTGAAGGGCCAGGTCTGGATCAACCTGTATAAAGCCAATTATTCCGTTTCGTGCATCCGCCAGGATCTAAGCACTGCAAATCTACAATTGAACAGCAGCGAAAGGGACCTCGCCTTGATGATTCGTCAATGTCTGGAAGTCACTTTATGAAATTTGAAATTTCGCAAGCGGTTCACTGGCCTCTTATAGGCTTGATCAATGCACTGTGCATTTTCTCTTTCGTTTACTCACCTTCGCACTACATGGAAAATATCAGTTACCAGACAAAATCCCGACAATGGCTGGAAGATCTCAACCAACTCAACACCGAAGAGTACCTCACTATCGGGCATGGCAGGCTCACGGGGACCACGCTGGAAAGCCTGAATGGGAAAATCCGCAACGCGACCATCTCAGCGAACATAATCGGAGAAACCAATAAACACGTCGAGATCAAAGTCAGCAACATCAAGCTCAGCCAGGATAATGAACTTTTTGCCATTGAAAAGACCCCTGACTTGTTCTTTAGACGTCAATACGTCTTGCAAGAAGGCGCCATTCTAAACTACGAGTTGATCCCGACCCAGGATAAAAACGCGGTGTGTTTTTACATCCATGAACTTGGCCGTTTGCGCTGCATGAACCATTAATCGGCCTCCCGAACGGGCTCGACACCCGCCTGGCAAAGGTTCACATCAAAGAATTTCAAACAAAAATAATACTTATTGATTTGAATCAAACGTCTCCCCCGCCAAAAATCCCTCCTCGATAATCCTTGGAATCGAGCCCGCTTGATTCTCGTCCGGGACAATGCCCTACAGGGGGAATCAAGTGAACGCCATGCATTACCTGCGAGCCCATAAATCGCCGACTTTCAGATTCCTGGGGGTCTTGTTTCTGTCTGCCATTCCACTTTATTCGTTGGCACACGACGAGCACTCCGTCGAAAGCACGACCATTGAGTATTATGAAGTTGAAACAAGCCCGGATGACAGCCAGAAACTATCGCATCTGAAAATACACAGTGAGAATGAGTATCATACAGACGAGCAGAGCAGTGATTCTACTCTCCCCGCCCCACCACAAAGTGACACAGGCATGAGCTACGCCAGTTCGCTCATACTTCTATGAGGGGCAGGCAAATGCTGACTGGCCTCTTCTGACGACCTGACAAATATGAGTTATTGACTTTGGCAGGCACCATCGAAGTGAGATTATTTGCAGCCCAAGTCGTGGCAGAGATGCAGCTGACATTCTGCGCTGCCTGAATAAACTGTTAATAAGGAATCGCCTCGATGCTACTGAAAAACTTCGTCACCGTGTCGTTTGGTTTATTGCTTTCTCTCAAGGCCATGGCCGACGACAAGGGCGTCTACAGTGCCAAGTTGACGAGTATCGAAACCAACAAAAAGGCCCCAACTACTGTGAAAACTGGCTATCAGGTAAAAAACGGTTATCGTATTGACGACTTTTACGCCTTTACAGCAGCAGCCATTGACCCAATGAAACCCCAATCGCAGATCTTCAGTTCGAAAATCGATCCGCGCAACGTTCAACACATGGACGACTCACCGTTGGACAGCAAGTACGCATTTTCGGCGGAACTGGAACTGATCCGGGGAATCTGACAACCCGTTCAAAGCCAATGGCAATGGGGTCGATCTCACCGACAGCAAGAACGCCCAATCGCGAATCTTCTCCATGACTGCCCGTCAGGCTTGACCCTTATCATTTAACAGATGAGCCTTCAATTTCATGAGTATCGCACCGCCCGACGAGATCTTTCATTTGTCTTCTGCCTTGCCGAGCCAACTGAATAGAACAATAGGCAAATGGGAAATGAGCCTTATTCCGACCGAGCATGAAGCGCGCATTCGGCAACACAAACTCTTTCACAGTCCGCAACTGCAGTGCAGTCGCCTTGAGTTCGACTCATCCGTGACGCTGGTCAGTTCTGTCCCTGCCGGATTCGTGACATTCGCCATCTCCCAGGCACCGATTGGCCGCCCCGTCGTAAACAATCAAAAACTACGGCCTGACGAAGTCATCGTACTGCACAGTGATGAATCGGTGCAGTACACCTGCGAACCGAATGAAACACTTTTCACCATCACCACGACACTGGAAAACTATGAGCGGTGCCGCCAACATCACTCTGTCATAGATATCCTTGCAAACAGAACACAACACAGTTTCCAGGCTGAAAACTTTCAATTCATACAATCGGCCATTCAAGCCATCAGCGCGTGCTGTGTCGACATCAACGACGCTGCTTCAGCACAGCGCAGCGAAACAGAAGGTTCGACGATTGAAAGTGCGGTACTCGCTTCTCTGTTGCAATCGTTGACGCCCGCTGGCCGCTTCATCCGCAAAGTCCCGACAAGAAGAAAGGTGGCGATACAAGCCATACAGTACATCCATGAAAACACAAAAAAAACGCTCACTATAAAATCGCTGGTAAGGCAACTGGAAACCACCACTCGCACTTTGCATTTTGGCTTTATTGAAACGTTCGGGATATCGCCAATCGCTTATATCAGAAACTTGAGGCTCGCAAGCGCCCGTCGCGACCTGATCAATAAAACGTGGCCTACCGTCACAGAAACCGCGATGTTTTGGAACTTTCACCATCTGGGCCGGTTTTCCAAGGCGTATCAGCTGGCTTACGGAGAGACGCCGTCGGAAACGGCCAAGCGCAACTCGGCCAGGCCAAGGAACACGACCTCATCTGTTTACAACTAGGTCGTCGGGGAGAGAAATTATCGTTAACAGGCGTTTATCAAAGCCGCAAAAATGATGATTAATGATTTTCCTTGATTAACCACAAGTTTCCACAATTGCTTATTTGCCTACTCAAGGAGATAAGCATGCATCATCGAATAAACACACTGCCACTCAAGCAGAAAATCGCACTGTGTATTACCGTCTATGCCAGCGGCATCTTGTTGGCTTGGGTAATTGACTGGTACTGAAGTCGCTTAATTCGTGACGACAGAAAGCACAGTGAATTAATGATACCTCGGAGCTTTTCGATGGTTGCCGCATATAAAGCGTTACTTGGAAGGCACGCAGTCACTGTATGTCTGATTGCTGCAGCAGGTTGGGCCGCATGGTTCTGTGCTGGAGGGCTGGCGGATCAATTCGTTGCACGGAAGTTGAATAACGTTTATGCCGATCTGCGTGCTGCTCAAGTGGAGCCCAATGCGCAGATCGACAAAGTACTGGAAACCCTCGGCGATCTCGATCGCTCGGGTCAGGAATGCTCCATAGAGCAATACTCACAACTGGCTGACCTGGTCAAAAACCTGCGATTTGTTGATCAAGCGGCAATCCAGTTGCCCAATGGCAAGATCTGTTCCTCCTACGGACAAGCACCTCCCTCGATACTGGCCGATAGCGACAAGCGCAAGTTTTCCGTTGGAAAGCGAACCTACTGGGTGGATGCTGGCCACACGGTTTCTGCGGACTCCGATTTTATCATTGTGTCGGAACAGTCAACCTACGTCTGGGCAAACAAGAAGCTCCTGCTCGACAACTTGAAGTTTCCCAGGGACCTGCAACTGGACCTCATCGGCCCCGGCGGCGCAGTGCCCATTGCCTCTACGGGCCACAAACCGCTGGCGATGCAGAAACCGTTCCACCTGGAAGAACTGGTTACCTCTGCAGACAAGGTCCTCATCGCCTTTGCCGGCAACCGAAATGAACTGATCTCGGTCATTTCTCTTCCGTTGAGCTACCTGACGAGTCTCAAATTCAAATTATTCATTGGCC
Organism: Pseudomonas sp. BF-B-30; assembly: GCF_019956305.1. Taxonomy (NCBI): domain Bacteria; kingdom Pseudomonadati; phylum Pseudomonadota; class Gammaproteobacteria; order Pseudomonadales; family Pseudomonadaceae; genus Pseudomonas; species Pseudomonas sp. BF-B-30. Next base: position 26,408 of record NZ_JAHBDG010000011.1, read on the forward strand.
TTGTGTGCGTGTTCGCAGCGCTGTTTTTGCTCGCATGGTGTGTCAAACGGCATTACACCTCTACCGCCGTACGGCTTCGCAATGCCCTGAAAGCCAACAGGCTGGATGTTCACTACCAGCCTATCGTCAACCTGACGACGGGCTATCTGGTGGGCGCTGAATCACTTTCTCGCTGGAACGACAACGGCACCCAAGTGCCTGCGGATGTTTTCATTGCGGTGGCGGAAAAATCCGACTTGATCCGCATACTTACGCGTTCGGTGATTCGACAAGTGGCGGAGGATTACAGCACCTACCTTTGGGCGTGCAAGGACTTCTACATTACGGTCAATCTTTGCGCTCAGGATATTCAGGACCCAAGTTTTCCAGACTATGTGGCCAGCGTACTGGCAACCTACAACATGCCAGTGTCCGCCATGGCTTTTGAAATCACCGAAAGGACCCTGATCGATCAGAAGCCAGCCGCCCTGCAATTGCGACGGCTTCGTGCGTGCGGACATCGCATTGCCGTGGACGACTTCGGTATCGGCTATTCCAACCTCTCGCTCCTCGATTCAGTGCCTTTCGACATTCTGAAATTAGATCGCTCATTCATCGCCGACGACAAGATCGCGGCCAAGGATGCCTTGTGGCGCCATATTGCCCAGTTGGCCAGGTCGCTGAGACTCAAGGTCGTGGCCGAAGGTGTCGAGACTCAGGAGCAACTGCCGCATCTGGTCTCGGAGGGGGTTCTATTGGCGCAAGGCTGGTTGTTCTCCAAAGCGCTGCCAATTCAAGCATTGGCAAGACGCTACTTTCAATGTCCGGAAAACATCCCGCCTTACGACTCAAAAATATCAATCAATGATTTTTATTAACCCTTCATGGCCCCTCAAATGCTCGCCGAACCCTAACACCAGACAAACCTGAACAAGGACTCCACCACCCATGCTACTTCGAAACCTTGGCTTCGCTTCACTGCTATCGCTGCTGTCTTTTCAGGCGCTCGCTGATGACAAAGGTTTATATCTTGGAGCTGGCGTAAGCAGCATACAGACCGACGAATCCAGATTGGACGACGACGACACCAGCTACAAGGTTTATGCCGGGTATCGCGTCAATAGCTACCTGGCCTTCGAGGGGGCCTACGTCGACCTGGGTCAATTCAAGGACAAGAATGTCGATTTCGATGGTAAATCGGCTCAGGCTGCCGCCCATGTCGGCTTTCCGCTGGGCGATCGGTTGCGGGTATTCGGCAGTGTCGGTGCTCACGCCTGGGACGCCGACGGCAATGCCACCGACGACGATACCGGGGTTGACCTGACCTATGGTGTCGGCGTCGAGTTCGATGTCTTTCGCAACATCGGCCTGCGCGCTGAATACGAAGTTCTGGAGGTCGGAGAGATCGACCTGAATCAGACGACTGCATCCGCCTATATGCTTTTCTGACACCGCTACAACTGAGCGGCCTCCCCCGGGTCGCTCATCGCACTCTGCACAATGTTCGTCTTCGCCCTACCTACCCCACCCTGCCATTACTTCAACGTCTCCTTCGATTCCTGCGCAGGTGCCATGTACCACTTGTCCCTGGGCACCCATTTCTCCTGTGGCGGATCGCCCAGATAGTGCGGCGACATGATCTGCACACCGTACTCGTTGAACACGTCCTGGATGTTGGCGTGCAGCATGCTTAACAGCACGGCGCGCGGTCGAGGCTGGCTGGGTATGGCCTGGGCCACCAGCCGGTATTCCGGGTAGAAGTCCGACAATGCCGTCTGGAACACCTGCGGCGGTGGGGTTTCGAGGACGCCGGGCGTGCGTCTGGCGGCTTCCAGCAACATCCCTTCGACCTGCCGCCAGGGGGTGTCATAACCGATGGTGACTACGGTATCGACCACATAACCGGGGCCTTGTACGACCCGTGAGTAGTTCTTGGTGACCGTGCCGGTGATCATCGAGTTGGGCAGGGTCAGCACTTCGCCCAGGCCGGTACGAATGCTCGTGGTGAACATGCCTAGTTCAGTGACCGTCCCTTCGTGCTCGCCAATGCGCACGAACTCACCGGGACGCAGGGTTCGGGTGTACGTCAGGATCAATCCGGCCGCCGCCTGCCCGACGACGCTGGAAGCACCCAGGGAGATCATCAGGCCGACCAGCACCGACAAGCCTTTGAACGCATCGGTACCGGCACCCGGCAAGTAGGGATAAGCCATGGCCAGGGCAAACAACCAGATCGCCAGCGAAGTCAGGCGCTGAGTCGGTTTCAGGGTTTCGTGGTTCAGCCAGTTGAAGGTGCCGGGCGTGGCCATGCGCCGCAGTATCCGGCGAGAGAACGCTGTCGCGCCACGGGCAATGAAAAAGATCGCCAGCGCCACGCCGAGCCCGGGGATGGCCCCTAGAATCCCTTGCAGCAAATAGTCGGCGACTTCCAGCAGATAGTTGTTAAGGCTTTCACCCCAAGGCCGGGTATAGGGAAACCGCGACAGGACAAACCCCAACCACTCGTAAGAGAGCAGCAGCACGATGACCCAGCGCAGCAATTCCAGTACGCGGCTGACCAATGGATAAAGGAAGTTGGCATCGATCAGCGGAACCTTTCCGACTTTCAGCGCCTGGGTGTGCCGATGCATCAGTTCAGGCAGTTTCTGCAGCACTCTGCGCCGCAGGTACGACATGCCGAACAGCAGCGCGATGTAAATGCCGGTGGCCAGCAACGCGGCGACGACGGAACGCAGGATCAACTGCAGGCTACGGGCTTCCCGGGTTTCAGCCACGACCTGGCGCAGCCTGTCGGCCGCGGCTTCGGCGGCCAGTTGCACCGAGTCGAATTCGGTCTCGTCGACATCTGTGGGCGAAACGATAAAAGCACGGCGAGACCCCAGCAGCACCATGTAGCTTTTCATGATCGGGTCGAGGGTGACATTGAGGTCGTCGGCCTCATCCAGCGCCTCACCGATCACCGCTTTCGCCCGTTTGACCCGCGAGGCCGGGGCTTCACCGAGGATGGTCGCGCGAAACACCATGATGCTGCGGTTGGCCACTTTCAATTCAACGGGAGCATCGACCACTTTCGGTGCGTCTTCGGCCCACAGTTGCACCGACCAAAACATCCCGAAAACAGTAAACATTACAGCGAGCAGCCTGCTCCGCATGTGTCAGATCCTTACGTCACGAAATTCAAATCCAGAGTACGTATCGCAGCGTAGTTCACCGATGAACGGTTGTCAGATTGGAGCTACAGACCGTTTCCTTATCCGTCTGTTTTCTTGAAACAGCGAGCTCAAGCCCCGGACATTGTGCTCTTGACCGAATTCTCGAAACACTGAAGATCCCTCTGGAAGCGAGCCTGTTCGCGATAGCGGTGGGTCAGACACCTGGATGTCGAATGTGCCGCCGCCATCGCGAGCAAGCTCGCTCCCACAATGTGTTCCATACCTGATTCAAGGATTGACCTGATAACCCTTGCCCTGCAAACAGCTGGTGTAAGCCGTCGTGGTGTTCGCCTGGGTGGTTTTCGATTGCTCCCGGCGTTCCTGGCGCTGACGTGAAGCACCGACCACGGCGCCGGCCGCCGCCGTCTCCTTGGCGCGGTTCTGGCGATAGTCCTGTTTCCTGTCATCGTCGACACGATCATAAGCTTCGTCATGCTGATTGCCCCGCACCTGGGCCCCGACCGCGCCGGCGGCGGCCCCGGCAGCAGCACCCTTGATCCTCCCGCCGGAAGGCGTGGAAGCCGTCGAGGCGCTCTGGCTGGTGGCGATGCTGTTGCATTCGTTGATGTCGGCCTGGGTTTGTTGCGAACTTTGCCCTTTCATCGGCACCACCGATTGCGCCCAACCCGGGGCACTCAAAATCGACAATGCGATACATAGGCTGACCGGTGAAAATCGTTTCATGATGACCTCCGACAGGCTTGCCACATCGGGCAAGCCTTTGGGTCGACTGGCGGGCGGCAAGCGGCGCCATGCGTCGCCTGCCGATCGGGTGGAGCAACTGAAAAGTGTAGTTCAACGGCCCCGCACAGAAGGACTTCCGAACAAGCGGTGGACGTTGTGCAGGAGCGAGCCTGCTCGCGATTGCGGTGTATCAGGCACATAAATGTCGAATGTACGGCCGATATCGCGAGCAGGCTCGCTCCTGCAGGTCTATTGGTGAACTGCGGATGTGCGGTTACTCAGCCGGATCGAGCCGATCCAGTGCCCGATTCACTGCCAATACCAAACGAGGGGTGGTGGCCATACGCAGGTTGGTAGACCGGCCCAGGAACCCGGCGCATCCGAAGACGCCCTACGCATGACCACCATTAAGCAGAGACAAAATACTCTGCAAAGCGTGGTGCTCTGCGCCTGGATAACCGGGCTAGCAAACCCCATCGCTGTTGTTTTCCAGCGACCGGCAAACGATAGAACCCGGCTCCAAGACGCACAAACCGGCGGGTTCTGGCGTAGCTGTAGGCAATGACGCAAGCCGTCGTAGCTTGCTGGAAGTAACGCTGACAGCCGTTAAACAGATCCGGAACAGCAGGCTGCAGAATACCTGGCACACACCAAAAACCTGTGGGAGCGAGCTTGCTCGCGATGGCGGTGGCTCAGTCAACATGGATGTTGAAGCTGATGTCCTCATCGCGAGCAAGCTCGCTCCCACAGGGGGTATGTGGTGTTGGTCAGGCATTGGTTGTCAGCGGATAGAGCTTGTCATCAAACTCCGCCAACTTCGGAAACACCAGCGGCTGATCATCGCTCAGATGCTGCAGTCGCTGCCCGTAATCCACCAGAAACTGCTGGCGCGCCTCGTCACTGATGTACGGCACATGCCAGGCCACGAACGGCTCCAGCACATCAAAACCAACATAAGCCAGGGTGCCACGCAGGATCGGCCGCAGCATGTCCTCCAGCGGACCGTGAATCGCACCTTCGCCGAACATGTGCTCACGCCCGCCCAGGGTCACGGTCACCAGCGCTTTCTTGCCGGCCAGGCCGCCCTGATCGTAAAAACGCTTGCCGCCATAGCAGATGCCCGACACCAGCACCCGGTCGATCCAGCCCTTGAGCATGGCCGGGGTGGAGAACCAGAAGATCGGGAAGTTGAGGATCAGCAGGTCGGCCCACAGCAGTTTGTCCAGCTCAGCCTGGATGTCCGCCGCCAGCGACTGGCTCTTCACGCCCAGGCGTTGTTCCAGGGCATAGACCAGGTATTCGGGGTTTTCCCGATTCGAGAAGTCCGCGTCGCTGGCCACCGGGTTCCAGTTCATTTTGTACAGGTCGCTGACCTGCACTTCGTGGCCCTGGGCTTCAAGCGTGGCGACAGCCTGGTCCCGCAGGGCGGCGGTGAAGGATTGTGGCTCCGGGTGAGCGTGGACGATCAGTACTTTCATGGTGGTTCCTTAGACTTGTTCCAGCGTATCGGTTGAAGGTGTGGAAGCGCGCGTGGCCAGCAACCGGTCGAGCCAGTCGGGGTCCATTTGCGGTTCGGAAGAAAACAGCAGCCCGGTGTAGTCCTGGTGCGGCGGGGTGAAGATCTGGCTGCGCGAGCCGTGGTCCACCACCCTGCCCCGTTGCATCACCAATACCTCATCGGCGATCGCCCGCACAGTAGCAACATCATGGGTGATGAACAGATAGCCGACACCCAGTTGCTGCTGGATGCGGTTGAGCAATTTCAGTACGCCTTCAGCCACCAGTTGGTCGAGGGCCGAGGTCACTTCATCGCAGATGATCAGTTGCGGCTCGGCCGCCAGGGCCCTGGCGATGCAGATGCGTTGCTTCTGCCCGCCGGACAGCTCCCGGGGCTGACGATCCATGAAGGTCGCAGGGTCGAGTTCGATCATCTCCAGCAGTTCGGCAACCCGGGCGCGCATGGCTTTACCCTTGAGGCCCAGATAAAACGTCAGCGGCCGGCCGATAATGTCGACGATGCGCTGGCGCGGATTCAGCGCGGTGTCGGGGATCTGGTAGATCATCTGGATGCGCCGCAGTTGCTCCTTGCTGCGTTGGCGAAAGTCTGCCGGCAAGGGTTCGCCGTCGTACAGCACCTGGCCGTAGGTCGGTGGCAGCAAACCGGTGATCAACCGCGCGGTGGAGCTTTTGCCACTGCCAGACTCACCGATCACCGCCAGGGTCTGACCACGGTAGAGCTTGAGGGAAACGTCGTGCAGCACCGGTTGCTGGCCATAATTGGCGCAACTGTTGCGCAGTTCCAGCAGCGGTTGTTCCTGCTGCGGACAGGCCTTGGGTTCGGTGCGGAAACTGCGCACCGCCCACAGCGACTTGGTGTAGTCCTCCTGCGGGTCACCGAGCATCTGCCGGGTTTCGGCTTCTTCCACCAGCTTGCCGTGGCGCAGCACCATGATGCGGTCGGCCATCTGCGCCACCACCGCCAGGTCGTGGCTGATGTAGATCGCCGCGCTGCCATAGGTCGCGACCGCGTCACGAATGGCTGCCAGCACCTCGATCTGGGTGGTGACGTCCAGCGCGGTGGTCGGTTCGTCGAAGATGATCAGGTCCGGATGGCAGGCCATCGCCATGGCGGTCATGACCCGCTGCAACTGGCCGCCGGAGACCTGATGCGGATAGCGCTGGCCGATGGTTTCGGGATTGGGCAAGCGCAGCACCCGGTACAACTCCACCGCCTCGCGCATGGCCTGCTCGCGGCTCATGCCGCCGTTTTTCACAGCGGTTTCGACGTGCTGGTCGATCAGGCGATGGGCCGGGTTGAACGAGGCTGCCGCGCTCTGTGCCACATAGGCAATACGCAGCCCCCGCAGTTTACGCAGGGCTTCAGGCTTGGCGTTGAGCAAGTCGATACCGTCGAAGTGCACCGAGCCGCCGGTGATCCGGCAGCCGTCGCGGGTGTAGCCCATGGCCGACAGGCCGAGGGTCGACTTGCCCGCGCCGGACTCGCCGATCAGGCCCAGCACCTCGCCCCGTTGCAGGGTCAGGTCGATGCCCTTGATCAGCGGATGCCAGGCATCTTCGTAATGGCCTTCGATGTGCAGGTTGCGGATTTCCAGCAAAGGTTTTGAGGTCGTCATGTTCAGCATTCCTTGAGGCCGCTGGATTTGTGCAGCATCCAGTCGACGACGAAATTGACGCTGACTGTGATCAAGGCCACGGCCAGGGCGGGCAGCAACGGGCTGATGTCGCCAAAGGTGATCAGCACCGCGTTGTCGCGCACCATGCTGCCCCAGTCGGCGGTGGGCGGCTGGATGCCCAGGCCGAGGAACGACAGCGCACTGATGAACAGGAACACGAAGCAGAAACGCAGGCCGAACTCGGCAATCAGCGGTGCCGCCGCGTTCGGCAACACCTCGCGGGTCACCAGCCACCACAGGCCTTCACCGCGCAGGCGTGCGGCTTCGACGAAATCCTGCACCACCACGTTCATCGCCACAGCACGAGACAGCCGAAACACCCGGGTCGCATCCAGTAGCGCAATCACCAGCACCAGCGACGTCGCCGTGGTGCCGACCACGCTGAGGATCAGCAAGGCGAAGATCAGTTGCGGAATGGCCATCAGGATGTCCACCACCCGGGACAATCCCTGGTCGACCCAACCGCCCTTGATCGCTGCGATCAGGCCGCTCAAGCCACCGAGCAGGAACGCCAGGACGGTGGTGAGGAAGGCAATGCCCAGGGTGTTGCGCGCGCCATAGACCAGGCGGCTGAACATGTCACGCCCCAGGTTATCGGTGCCCAACAGGAACTGCCCGCCCCAGGGGGCGAAGCCCTCGCCCACCACCTGGGTTTCGCCGAACGGTGCCAATACCGGCGCGAACACCGCCACCAGCACGTACAGCAGGATCATCAACAAACCGAACTTGGCGCTCAGGGGCGCCTGCCACACTTGTTTTAACAGGCTCATGGTCTACCCCTTCGGATGCATCAGGCGTGGGTTGCTGGCAATCGACAGCACATCGGCACTGGTGTTGAGCAGGATGTAGGTCGCGGCGAAGATCAGGCTGCAGGCCTGCACCACCGGGATGTCACGCTTGGCCACCGAGTCCACCAGCAACTGGCCGAGCCCCGGATAGACAAACACCACTTCGACCACCACCACGCCAACCACCAGGTACGCGAGGTTCAGCGCCACCACGTTGACGATGGGGGCCAGGGCATTGGGCAAGGCGTGACGGAAGATGATCCGCGACTGGCTGATGCCCTTGAGCCGGGCCATTTCGATGTAGGGGCTGGCCAGCAGGTTGATCAAGGATGCGCGGGTCATGCGCATCATCTGCGCGATGACCACCAGGCTCAGGGTCGCCACCGGCAACACCGAACGCTCCAGTACCGTGCCCAACGAGGCGTCCGGCGCCAGGTTGGAAATGCTAGGAAACCAGTTGAGCTTCACCGCGAACACCAGGATCAGGATGTAGGCGACGAAAAACTCGGGGAACGACACCGCGCTCAGCGCCGAGGTGTTGAGCAAACGGTCGAACCAGCTGTTGCGGTACAGCGCCGCGAGCATCCCCAGCAGCAAAGCCAGCGGCACCGACACCAGCGCTGCCAGCAATGCGAGGCTGAAGGTGTTGCCCAAACGCGTACCCACCAGTTCGGCGATCGGCCGCTGGTTGGCCAGCGACACACCGAGATCACCGTGCAGCAACTGCCAGATCCAGTGGCCAAAGCGGGACAATGGCGGCAGGTCCAGCCCCAGTTGCGCGCGGTAGGCGGCCACGGTTTCCGGAGTGGCCGACTGGCCCAGCATGGCCTGGGCGATATCGCCCGGGAGCATGCCGACGGCGAGGAAAATGATCACTGAGACGGCGAACAGCGAGAGCAGGCCTAGCGCCAGACGCTGTCCCAACAGCTTGAAAATACTTCTCATCGTGCAGTTCCTTGAAATTGGCACGCCTTTGAAGACTGCGATTTCCCCTGTGGGAGCGGGCTTGCTCGCGAAGAGGTTCTGTCAGCTGACATATGTGGCGACTGACACACCGCTTTCGCGAGCAAGCCCGCTCCCACAGTTGATCGTCATTGTTTGATCGATCCCGGCATCACGCCTGCCACCACCGCTCGATCACCCGCAGGCCATCCAGCTCGCCATAGGGCGCGGTCTGTGCGCCGTGAGCAACCTTGTTCGAGCGCGCCGCCACCGAACTGGCGAACAACGGCACGATCGCCCCGCCCTCGTCCCGGCACAGCGTCTGCATTTCGTTGTACATCTCGCGGCGCAGCGGGTCGTTCATTTCGCCGCGAGCGGCGTTGAGCAGTTGATTGAAGCGCGGGTTGTCCCAGTGGGTTTCGTTCCACGCCGCGCCCTTGGCGTAACCGATGCTGAACATGCGGTCGGCGGTCAGGCTGCTGTACCAGAACGAAGTGGTGAACGGTTGCTTCATCCACACGTTGGAGAAGAAGCCGTCCGCCGGTTCGCGCACCACGTCGATGTCGATCCCGGCGGCGCGAGCCTGTTCCTTGAACAGCACCGAAGCATCCACGGCGCCGGTATAGGCAGCGTCGGAGGCTTGCAGGCGAACTTTGAGCGAATCCAGACCGGCCTTTTTCAGGTAGAAGCGCGACTTGTCCGGGTCGTAGGTGCGCTGCTCCAGCGCAGTGTTGATGAAGCGGCTGCCAGGCTGGATCGGATGGTCGTTACCCACCAGGCCATAGCCATGCAGCACCGAAGCCAGCAGGGTTTCGCGGTTGATCGCATGCTTCATCGCCAGGCGCACGTCGTTGTTCTGAAACACCTGACTGTCGGTGAGCATCGGGAAGGTGTAGTGCTGGGCGCCTTTGGTTTCTTCGATGACCAGATTCGGGTTGCGCTTGAGCAGCGCGACGGTTTTCAGGTCGACCTTGTTGATCACATCCACTTGCCCGGTGACCAGCGCATTGACCCGCGCCGCGCCGTCGGCAATGGCAATCAGCTCGGCACTGGCGAAGTGTGCCCGGCCCGGTTTCCAGTAATCGGGGCTGCGTTCCAGGGTCATGCGCACGCCCGGCTCGAAGTCCTTGAGGCGATAGCCACCGGTGCCGGCGCCGGCCTGCCAGTCCGCCGCGCCATCCTTGCTCGGCATGATCGCCAGGTGGTAATCGGCGACCACATACGAGAAGTCGGCGTTGCCCGAGTGCAGTTCGAACACCACGCTGTCGCTGCCGTTGGCGCTGACCTTGGCCACGTCACCCAGCACGGTCTTGGCCGCCGAGGTGGATTTCTCGCCGAGGTGGTGCTGGATCGAAGCGACCACGTCGTCGGCGGTCAGGGTCTTGCCGTTGTGGAAGGTCACGCCCTGACGGATTTTGAAGGTCCAGATGCGCGCGTCCGGGGTCGAGATCCAGCTTTGCGCCAGTTCGGGGATCGCGGTGCCGTCGACGGCAATTTCGGTCAGGGTGTTATAGACCGCCGAGAAACCGACGAAGGTGAAGGTGTCCGCCCAGGAGCCCGGATCCTTAGAGTCCGTGGTGCTGCCTCCGGCCAGGCCCAGACGCAGTACGCCGCCGGGTTTTGGCGTGGCGTCTTCGGCGAAGGCACCGAACGGCAGGCCCATGGAGAACGCCCCGGCCACCGCTGCGGCAGCGGCGCTGTACTTGAGGAAGTCTCTACGCGGAAAACTGAATTCATGGTTCGCTTGAGTAATCTTGTTTTTGTTATCGCTCATTGCATTGCCCCTGATCAAAAAGCTAATGAATTACCGGTTCAAAACCACGCAAGACACCGGGCCATGGCCCGGTGCATACAACGTTTGAATCGCCAACCGTCACACCTGGATCGCCTTCACTTCGACGAACTCGTTCAGCCCCTCCTCACCCCATTCGCGACCGTTACCCGACTGTTTGTAGCCACCGAACGGCGCCTGATAATTGAACGCCGCACCGTTGAGGAAGCACTGACCGGCGCGCAGCTGACGCCCCAGTTGCAAGGCACGCTCGGCACTGCCAGCCCAGACGCCGCTGGACAGGCCGAACGGCGAGTCGTTGGCGATCTGGATCGCTTGCGCCTCATCGGCGTAGGGAATCAGGCACAGCACCGGGCCGAAGATTTCTTCCTGGGCAATGCGCATGCGGTTGTCGACATCGGCGAACAGTGTCGGGCTGACATAGAACCCGCGCTCGAACGTCGATGGCGTGTCACCGCCGCACAGCAGTCGTGCGCCTTCCTGTTGGCCGACCTTGATGTAATCGAGCACGGTGCGTTTTTGCCCGGCCGAACACATCGGGCCGAGGAAGCTTTGCGGGTCGAGGGGATCGCCCATGCGCAGACTCAACGTTTCCGCCAGCGCCAGTTCCACGGCTTCGGCGTAACGGCTGGCCGGCAGCAGCATGCGGGTCAGCGCGGTGCAGGTCTGGCCGGAGTTGATCATCACGTCCTGCACGCCGTAGCGCACCGCCGCTGCCAGGTCGGCATCCTCGGCGATCAGCAACGGCGACTTGCCGCCCAGTTCCAGGCACACGCGCTTGACTGAAGGTGCCGCCGCTTGCGCGACCCGCACCCCGGCACCGGTGGAGCCGGTAAACGACACCATGTCCACGTCCGGGTGTTTGGCCAGCGCTTCGCCGACTTTCGAGCCCGGACCGCTGACCAGGTTGAACACCCCGGCAGGCAGGCCGATGTCCTCGATCATCTGCGCCAGCAGGAAGGCATGCAGCGGGGTTTCCTGACTCGGCTTGACCACCACCGTGCAACCGGCGGCCAGCGCCGGGGCCAGTTTGCCGATCAACTGGTGCAGCGGGTAATTCCACGGATTGATGAACGCGCAGACACCCACGGCCTCGCGGATCACCAGCGAGTTGCCGACTTCGCGCACCTCGTCCATGAGATGCGCCAGTTCGACGTACTGCTCAAGGCCAGTGATCGGCCCGTCGACCTGCACCGAGCGGCACCATTGCACCGGCATGCCCAGTTCCGTTGTGATGACCGCGGCCATCTCATCGGCACGATTGCGCAGTTGATCGGCCAGTGCACGGATATAACCGGCACGCACGCTGGACGGCGTGCGCGACCATGAAGCGAAGGCCCGGCGAGACGACGCCACGGCGTTTTCAACATCGAGTTCATCACCCAGCGGAACGCTGCCGCAGACTTCCTCGGTGGCCGGGTTGATCACCTCGGCGATGCCCCGCCCCGACGGGGTTTGCCAGCGGCCATCAATGAACAGTGTCTTGTGATTAAGCATGAACCTGGGCCTCCATCAATTCCTGGGCACAACGGGCAATGCGCTGGCAGGCATCGCGCAGCGGTTCGGCACCGACCACCAGACCGAGGCGAATGTGCCCCGCCGCGCTCGGACCAAAGGCCTCGCCCGCCAGGACCGACACGCCGTGGCGATCCAGCAACCGGTCGGCAAACGCCTGGGCGCTGAGCCCGGTCTGGCGGATATCGAGCATCACGAACATCCCGCCATCGGGTTTCAACGCCCGCACGCCGGGGCAATCGGCCAGGCTGTCGCACACCAGATCGCGACGCTGGCGATAGGCTTCGCGCATGGCTTCGAGTTCCGGCAGGTTGCTTTCCAGGGCCACCACGGCGGCGTCCTGAATGAAATCCGGCGAGCCGTAGAGCATGCACAACGCGAGGTTTTCCAGGTGCGCGGCCAAAGATGGCGGCGCCACCACCCAGCCGACGCGCCAACCGGTCATGGCGTGGGATTTCGACAGACTGTTGAGGGTCGCGGTGCGCTCGGCCATGCCCGGCAGACTCGCCGGGCTGACGTGTTCGCCTTCGAACAGCAGTTCGCTGTAGACCTCATCGGAAATCAGCCACAGGTCATGGCCGATGCACAACTCAGCCAAGGCGGCCCAGGTGCTGCGCGGCAGGCTCGCGCCCGACGGGTTGTGCGGGCTGTTCAGTGCCAGTGCCCGGGTGCGTGGCGTGATGCGCGCGGCGACATCTTCGGGCAACACGCGAAAGCCGTTTTCCGAGCGTACGGGCACCGGCACCACCACGGCACCGCAAGCACCGAATACCGCTTCGTAGGTGACGTACATGGGCTCGGCGACGATCACTTCGTCACCCGGATTGAGTACGCATTGGGCCACGCTGAACAGCGCACATTGCGCCCCGGCCAGTACGGTGACCTGATCGGCCGAAACGCTTTGGCCGCTGCGTTGTTGATGACGCCTGGCAATGGCCTCGCGCAGGGCACGCTTGCCGCGCACCTCGGCATAGTGCGTGTTGCCGTTCAGCAGGCTGTCGATCGCACCCTGCACGATGGGCTGTGGCGTGTCGAAATCCGGATCGCCCACGGACAACAGCAGAATGTCTTCGCCTTGCTCGCGCAGTGCCAAGGCCCGGTAGTGAATGTCCCACGCGGCGGCGCCGTCACCGGCGATACGTTGAGTCAGATCGGAAAAGCGCATGGCTTCATCCCCTTAAAATGCAGATCAATGCGCACAGGCATGCTTGAGTTCGATCAGGGTCACGCCGTTGCGCTTGAAGCCATGGCGCAAGTCGGTCTGCAACTCGGCGAGGCTTTGCGGCTGGGTCACGGTGCAGCCGAAGGCACGCGCAAGGGCGGCGAAATCCGGGTTGCGCGGCAATACGCCGATGGGCTCGATGTCCAGGCCGAGCATGTCGTCGCGGATCTGCCCCAGCGCATCGTTGTTCCACAGCAGCACCACCAGCGGGCTGTCCAGTTCTTCCACGGCGGTGGCCAGTTCCTGGGCGGTGTAGAGGAAACCACCGTCGCCCACCAGCACCAGCCCAGGCCGCTGCGGCGCACCGAATTTGGCGCCGATCCCGGCCGGCAGGCCATATCCCAAGGTGCCGTAGCCGGTCGGGTGCAACCAACTGCGAATGGCGAGGCTGTCGAAGGCATAGTTGCCGGTATAGGCCAGTTGGGTCATGTCGGTGCTGATGAAAGCGTTTTCCGGCAGCTCCGCCGCAATGCGATCCAGGATCGACTGATGAATCGATTGCAACGGGCCATGGCTGGCCTTGACCGCTTTACGCAGTGCGGCGACCGAGGCAATCGCAGCGCTGGCCTCGCGCACGTCGGTTGGCAGGCGCTCAAGCAAGCCACTGAGGGTTTGTTGCGCATCGCCATGCAACGCCACCGCGCAGGGGTAGAAGTCGTTGAATTTGCGTGGGTCGATGTCGACGCGCAGCAGTTCGCCATTGAGTGGCAGGCGTACGCGCCAGAAGTCGGTGTCGGCCATTTCGGTGCCGACCGCCAGCACCACGTCGGCCTCGGCGATCAGGTTCCAGCCCGGCTCCACACACAGGGATGAGCCGGCGTTGAGCGGCGCGTCCGGCGGCAGCAGGCCTTTACCGGCGACGCTGGTGAACAGTGGCGCGGTCAGCCGGGTGCTGATTTCTTGCAGTTCAGAGGTGGCATTGAGGGCGCCACCACCGGCGATGATCATCGGCCGCTTGGCAGCCTTGAGTTTGGCCACGGCTTGATCAATTGCGGTGGTCGACGCCGGGCCACGCCCCGGACGACGCACTACCTCATTGCTCCAGTCACGGGCAATCGGCGCCGACAACACATCCAGCGGCACTGAGATGTGCACCGGGCGCGGGCGTTCGCTGTCGAACACCGCGTAGGCACGGGCGATCAGTTCCGGCAGGTCTTCGGCAGTCAGTGCCACGGCCGAGAACGCAGTGATCGGCGCGGTCATTGCGCGCTGGTCCTGGCACTCGTGCAGGCTGCCCCAGCCCTTGCCCAGGCTGGCGCTGTGGTTGACGCTGGAAATCACCAGCATCGGAATCGAGTCGGCGTAGGCCTGGCCGATGCCGGTGGCGGCGTTGGTCACGCCGGGGCCGGTGATGACGAAGCACACGCCGGGTTTGCCGCTGACCCGGGCGTAGCCGTCGGCCATGAAACTGGCGCCCTGCTCATGACGAGTCAGCACATGACGGATGCCGCTGCCGGGCAAGCCGCGATACAGCTCCAGGGTGTGTACGCCGGGAATGCCGAACACGGTATCGACGCCGTAGTTGGCCAACAGGCGCACCAGGGCCTGGCCACCGGTCAATGTTTTGCTTTGCATGTTCATGTCCTCACTCGTGGCCGAGGCGAATCAACGCATCGACCGCAGTCGTGCCTTGGGCACTGACCAACAATGGGTTCACATCGAGTTCCAGCAACTGCGCGGCGTTTTCGCAGGCGTAATCGGCCACGGCGCGGATCGCGGCCACCAGGGTGTCGAGATCTGCGGACTCACGACCACGGAAACCTTGCAGTAGCGGTGCGCTGCGCAGACTGAGCAAGGCATTGCGGATCGCGCCGTCGGTGGTCGGCAGCAACAGACTGCGACTGTCCTTGAGCAACTCCACCAGAATGCCGCCGGCACCGATCACCAGGGCGAGGCCGAAATCGTTTTCGCGCTTGATGCCGACAATCAGCTCAGTCAGTGGCGGCTTGGCCATGGGTTCGAGCAACAGCTGATCGAACACGACGCCCGGGGCGTAAGCGGCAATGCTGGTGCGCATCTTCTCCAGTGCAGCGCTCAATGCCGCGCCGTCCTTGAGGTTCAGCGCCACGGCACCGGCCTCGGTCTTGTGTGGCAGTTGAGCGCTGACCGCTTTGAGTACCAGCGGATAGCCCAGGGTTTCTGCTGCCTTCAGGGCCTTGTCCGGCGTGGTCAATACGCCGTTGGGCGTCGGCAGGCCAAAGGCTTTTAACGCCTGTTTGGAATCCCATTCATTGAGCAAGCGTCCCTCGCCTTCCAGCGCCTGCGGGCACAACGGTACCAGCGCCGATTCCCCCAGCGCCAGCAAGGCATGGCGATTGCGCTGATAACCGGCGATGCGGCCCCACGCGGCCAACCCGTCTTCAACGCCCTGCAAGGCTGCGACGCCTTGGGCGTGCAGACGTTCACGGGCATGGGCCGGCAGCAATTCAGGGAAGGCCGAGGTGACAAAGCCGGTCTTGCCGTGACGTTGCAGTGCCGCGCAGTACAACTCCAGCAGCAGGTCGCATTCCTTGCGCTCGCCGGTGAACTCCGACGGATAGTCGAGCACCAGCATCGCCGCGTCGGCTTCGGTGCGCAGCGCGCTGTCGAGCATGCGGTTCAAGGCTTCGCCGTCACCCCAGATCGCCGTGGTGAAATCCAGCGGGTTGACCAGGTTGGCATAGGTCGGCAGCACTTGCGCGAGTTCGCCGACCTGCCCTTGATCGAGTTTCGGCAGGCCCAGGCCGTTGCGTTCGGCGTAGTCGGCAATCAGCCCGGCGTCGCCACCGGAACAGGCCAACGCAATCAGGCTGTTGCCCGCCGGCAGATTGCCGCAGGCCGCGGCTTTGAGGGTTTCGACAAAACTCACCGGGCCGCTGACGCGAATCACCCCGAGACGGTCGAACAGCGCGTCATACAGCGCATCGGAGCCGGACAGCGAACTGGTGTGAGTCAAGGCCAGTTCGGCACCGATCTGCGACACGCCGGTTTTCAGGGCGATGATCGGAATGCCCTTCTCCAGTGCCTTGTGCGCAGCGCGGGCAAAACCCGGCACATTCTTCAGGCCTTCCAGATGCAGGCCGATGGCGGTGACCCGAGTTTCGTCGAGCAACACGTCCATCAGTTCAGCCACGCCCAGTTGCGCCTGATTGCCCACCGAGGCCATGTAGGCCACCGGCAGCGAGCGGTCGCTCATGGACAGGTTGTAGGCGAAGTTGCCGCTCTGGGTCAGCACCGCCACGCCCTTCTCGACTGCCTTGCCGCCGTGGGCCACCGGCCACAGAGCGGAGCTGTGCAGGTAGTCGAGCAGGCCGTAGCAGTTGGGGCCGAGCAAGGCCATGTCGCCAGCGGCCTTGAGCAGTTGCTGTTGCAGGGCCTGGCCTTCGGCACCGGTCTCGGCGAAGCCGGAGGCGTAGCAGATCGCGCCGCCTGCGCCGATGGCGGCCAGTTCGGCCACGCAAGTCAGGGTCAACTCACGGTTGGTCGCAATAAATACCGCGTCCGGGCCGCAAGGCAGCTCGGCAACGCTGCGCACGCAAGGAACGCCTTCGAGGCTGTCGTGCTGCGGATTGACCAGCCACATTTGCCCTTGGTAGCCGCCTTCGGCACAGCGCTTGAGGGCGCGGGCCATGCTGCGGCCGCCGACGAACGCCACGTGTTGCGGCGCGAGCATGCGTTTGAGGTTGTCACGAATGGTTTGGGACATGGGAGTTCTCCGGGCCGATCAGCGCAGCAGCGGCCGCAGCAGCTCGCGGGAAATGATGTGGCGCTGGATTTCCGAAGTGCCTTCCCAGATCCGTTCGATCCGCGCGTTACGCCAGATGCGCTCCACCGGACCTTCGTCCATCAGGCCCATGCCGCCGAAGATCTGCACCGCTTCGTCGGCGGTACGGCCGAGCACTTCACTGGCGAACAGTTTGGCCATGCCGGCCTCGCCATCGGTCATGGTGCCCTGGTCCATTTTCCAGGCGGTGTGCAGGGTCAGCAGTTCCGCGGCGCGGATTTGCGTGGCCATGTCCGCCAGCTTGAAAGACACGCCTTGATAGGTGCCGATCGGCTGGCCGAATTGCTTGCGGTCCGCCGCCCATTGCAAGGACACGTCCAGTGCGCGCTGGGCCTGACCGACACAGTTGGCCGCGACCATCACCCGGCCGGCGGTCAGCCAGGCGTTGGCAACGTCCCAGCCCTTGCCGACTTCGCCCAGCACTTTGCTGGCCGGCACGCGGCAATCGTCGAAGAACATTTCGAAGGTGTGATAGCCGCGGTTGCTCACGCACTTCGGCCCACGGCGGATGGTCATGCCCGGGGTGTTGCGGTCGACCAGGAACGAAGTCACGGCGTTGCGCTTCTTGCCGTTGTGTTCGTAGGTGTCGGTGACGGCGAAGACGATGGCGAAATCGGCGTGGCCGGCGTGGCTGATGAAGTGCTTGCTGCCGTTGAGAATGAAGTCGTCGCCTTCACGCACCGCGCGGGTCTTGATCGCATTGGCATCGGAGCCGGCACCCGGTTCGGTCAAGGCGAAGCAGTCGATTTTTTCGCCCTGGATACACGGCAACAGGTAGTCGTTGATCTGTTCGCCCTTGCAAGCCATGAGGATTTTCGACGGCCGTGCGACAAACACGTGCAGCGCCCAGGACACCTTGGACAGCTCGCGCTCGATCAGCGCCTGGGACAGGTAATCCAGGCCACCGCCACCCACTTCTTCGGGCATGTTGAAGGCGTAGAAACCTGCCGCGATGGCCTTGCCGCGAATCTGCGCTGCCAGTTCCGGGGAAACCTCGTCGGCGCGGTCGACTTGCTCTTCATAGGGCAGCAGTTCCTTCTCGACGAAGCTGCGTACCGAGTCCACCAACATTTCTTGTTCTTGGGTCAGTTGGAAATTCATGGTGCTACCTGTTGTTCGTGTTCTGGGAGATGGAGAGGTATCAACGACCGATGAAGCGTGCCGGGCGTTTTTCCATGGCGGCGCGCAGGGCTTCGTTGCCGTCTTCGCTGCGACCACACAACAGGCCGGCGGCCAGTTCGGCCTGCAGTTGTTCGGCCAGGCTGCGTTCGGCGCCTTCACGCATGAGTTTCTTCGTCTGGGCGAAGGCAAAGGTCGGGCCAGCGGCCAGGCGTGCGGCCAGTTCGCTGGTAACCGTCAGCAATTGATCGTCGGCACAGACATCGCCGACCAGACCGGCGTCGAGGGCCCGGTCGGCGCCCCACAATTCGTCCAGGAACAGCAGACGCTTGGCCTGTTCGCTGCCGATCAGGCGCGGCAAGTGCCAACTGGCGCCGGCGTCCGGCGAGTACGCCATGCTGGTGTAGCCGGCCTTGAAGCGTGCCGATTGCCCGGCGATGCGCAGGTCGCAGCACAGGGTCAGGTCCATCCCGGCGCCGACGGCGGTGCCGTTGATGGCGGCGATGGTCGGTTTTTCCAGGCTGTGCAGGCGGGTCATCAAGGCGTGGGCGGTTTCGGTCCAGCCGTAGGTTTCCAACGCCCCCCGGGCTTCGGCATCGGCCCATTCATCAAGGTCCGCGCCGGCGCAGAAACTGCGGCCGCTACCGGTGAGCACCACCACGCGCACCGCTGGATCGGCGTTGAAACCGTCGAGCAAGCCGTGCAGGTTTTTCAGCGTCGGAATATCCAGCGCATTGCGCTGGGCCGTGCGATTGAGGGTGATCCAGGCAACGCCTGCTTCGACCTGACTGAGCAGCGACGATTGAGTGGTCATGGGAATCCTCGAATTATTGTGTTTGGTCTGAGGTGATGCGACTTGAGGCCATACTAAACGAGTGTTCAGTAAGGCGGCAATTGGGAAGGAAATGGGCTGTAACAAGCCGCCACTGTCGCCAAGTCATTGGTTTTATTAGGTATTATTCGGATTGCGAGGGATGTGCCGATGGTGCTGTTACAACTTCGAACAACTGATCACAGAGGACTAAGTCGCAGATCGACTGCCCACCACAAAACCAATGTGGGAGCGGGCTTGCTCGCGAAGGCGGCATCACATTCAACATCTCTGTCGACTGATCTACCGCTTTCGCGAGCAAGCCCGCTCCCACAGAGGGATGTGCTTGCTTCAAGGAATCAGGCAGTCGGCAAGCTCGGCGCCAATACCCCCTGACGCTTGCGATGGATCAGGAAGTACGCGCCATAGCACAGCGCAATGAATCCAAAGCCCCAATACAGCGACGGACGCTGGGTTTCATCCAGGGCCAGGAACACGAACAGCGAGCAGCACAATGTGATGCACATCAGCGGCAGCACCGGGAACCACGGCGCGCGGTATTTCAGGTCGCTGAGTTTGCCGCCGTCACGCAAATACGCCTTGCGGAACTTGTACTGCGCCAGCGCGATGACAATCCAGGTCACGGTGCCGGACATGCCGCTCACCGCCATCAACACCATGAACAAGGTGTCGGCGGCGACGAAGCTGGTCATCAGCGACACCAACGCGAAGCACAAAGTGATGCTCAAGGCACGCAGCGGCACGCCACGCTTGCTCAAGGGCGACAGGCTTTTGGGCGCCATGCCGGTTTTCGACATTGCCCACAGGATGCGCGTCGAGGCATACAGGCCGGAGTTGCCCACCGACAGGATCGCGGTAAGGATCACGAAGTTCATCAGGTCCGCCGCATAGGGAATGCCGACCATGTCGAACACCTGCACGAACGGGCTTTCCATCAGACCGGCCTGCTGCCACGGCACGATGGCCGACAGCACGATGATCGCCAGCACGTAGAAGATCAGCACGCGGAACACCACGTTGCGCACGGCGCGGGGAATGCTTTTTTCCGGCTGGTCGGTTTCACCGGCGGCCACGCCCATGATCTCGCAACCCTGGAACGCGTAGACCACGGTCATCATCACCGCGAACACGGCTGACAGGCCGTTGGGGAACAGCGAATCGCCGATCAGGTTGGTCGCCATCGGCGCCGGTGCGCCGCTGCTCAGGGGCATCACGCCGAAGATCACCAGCACACCGACCACGATGAAACCGAGAATCGCCGCAACCTTGATCCCCGAAAACCAGTATTCGGCTTCACCAAAGGCGCGGGTCGCCATGGCATTGATACCGAACAGCACCACCACGAACAGCGCCGACCAGTACCAGATTGGCACCTCCGGGAACCAACGGGTCATCAGCATGCCGGCGGCGGTGAACTCCAGACCCACGGTGGTGGCCCAGCTCATCCAGTACACCCAGCCGATCATGAACCCGGTGGCCGGGCCGATGTATTTTGTGGCGTGGGTCTGGAACGAACCGGACACCGGCATCTGCACCGACAGTTCCCCCAGGCAGACCATCACCAGGTACATCAGGAAACCCGCGACCAGGTAAGCCAGGATCGCCCCCACCGGGCCGCCCTGGTTGATGGTCACGCCAGAGCCCATGAACAACCCGGTGCCGATGACGCCGCCCAACGACAGCATGAAAATGTGCCGGCTCTTGAGGGCCCGGGTCAGCTGGATGCCTTTATGATCAGTGCTGCGATCAGTGCTGCGATCAGTGTTTTCGTTCATGTCGGCACCTCAGCAGTCAGAGAGGTGCGCAGCGCGCGACAGGACGTCACGGCGCAGGGACGGATCAGCTTTACGGCAATTCATTATTATTATCTCCAATAAGCTTCGAAGACCGCGCTGCGGCGGTTGCGTCGATTATTGGAAAGCCATGTAAGTTCGCGTTGACCGTAAAGATCGAAGTTGTACAAAGTCGTAACAAACCTGTACGTCAGCTCTGCAACAGGCCTTTGAGGGTATCGAGCGAATGCTGCAATTGCTCATCGAGCGTGAGGCTCATGCGGCGGATCGCCGATTCATCGTTTGCCAGCGCCAAGGTCTCCAGCGCCCTTAACGTGCTGGCCAAGCCCCGAAAACCCAGGGAATCGCAGCTACCGGCCAAGCGGTGAGCCAGTTGCGCGACCTCTGTGCAGTCATCGGCGGCCATGGCTTCATTCAGCGCGTCGCGGTGCTGCAGGATCGAGTCACGCAGAACCGCCAGCAGACCCTGAACCTTTTGCGCACCGAGCAGGCTGCGATGGGTCTGTAACAGCGGCCAGTCCATTGCCTCATCGCTGAGCAGCGATTCGGCCACAGGCACATGCCCTTCCAGCACCTGGCGCAGGTTTTCCAGTTTCAGGGGCTTGGCCAGGACACCGTCCATGCCGGCCTCCAGATAACCGCGCACCAGTGCCGGTTGCACGCTGGCGGTCAGGGCGAAAATGCGGGTATGGCGGTTCGGCCCGTCGCTGTGGCGGATCTGGCGGCATAACTCGACACCACTAATGCCCGGCAGATGCACATCCAGCAGCATCAGGTCGAACACCTGCGCCGCGCAGTGTTGCAGCGCCTGATCCGCTTCTTCGGCGAGCCACACCCGGTGGCCGTCCCGTTGCAGCAAGCCCTGGACCACTTCGCGGTTGAGCGCCACGTCTTCGACCACCAAGATGTTCAGTGCCGGCCCCGCCGCCCGAACCGGCGGGGCCTCAGCCACGCCGCTGGCCGGCTGCAAGGGCAACTCGAACCAGAAGCAACTGCCGCGCCCCTCTTCACTGTCCACGCCGATGCAACCCCCCATCTGCTCCACCAGGTGTTTGCAGATCGCCAACCCCAACCCCGTGCCCCCAAAACGTTGCGCGACTTCTTCGCTGGCCTGGGTGAAACGCTCGAAAATCTTTTCCTGCATCTGCGGGGCAATGCCGATGCCGTCGTCCGTGACACTGACCCGCAGCCGCTGCCCTGTTTGTTCGCCGGTTTCGCTGAGCAGCGCCACCTCGACGCTGACTTCGCCGCCTTCGGTGAACTTGATCGCGTTGGCCAGCAGGTTGCTCAGCACTTGGCGCAGGAACTGCTCGGCGCCGTGGTGATGCTCGGCAATCCGCCGGTCGACGCGGCAACTGAGGATCGTGTCGTTGTTCAGCGCTCGCGGTTCCAACAGAGTCAGTACTTCGTCGAGCAACTGGCGCAGCGAGAAATCCACCGGTTCGGGATGGCTGACGCCCTCCTCCAGCTTGGCGAAATACAGCACTTCGTTGAGGATTGTCAGCAAGCCTTCGCCGGCCTTGTGCAAGGCATCCAGGCGTTTGCCGTCCTGGGCATCCAGCCGAGCGCCGCGCAGCAATTCGGCCATGCCGAGAATGCCATTGAGGGGTGTGCGCAGTTCGTGGCTCATGGTCGCCAGGAACCGCGACTTGGCAAGGTTGGCCGCTTCCGCTTCGTCCTTGGCGCGCATCAGGCTGGCGGTGCGGCGCTCGACCATTTTCAGCAGCTCGTCACGGTTGTCCTGCAAGGCCAGCCGATCGGTTTCCCGGCGCTCGATGTCCCGCAGGATCGCCCGGCGCATGTCGTCCAGCGCATGGGCCACGGTGTCGATTTCGTCACTGCCGCGGCGCTTGTCCAGGTGCAAGGGTTCCTGCCATTCACCGGCGGCGATACGCCGGGCAAACTCGGCCATGACTTTCAGGTGTCGGGTCACCAGTCGATAAAACAAGCCCGACAGGGCAACGGCCAGACCGCAGAGAAACACCGCCATCCACAACAGGCTGGTCAAACCGGTGGCGTAGAGTCGCTGGTACACCGCCCCCAGATCGGTGCTGACTTCCAGTTCACCCAAGTTGCGTAAAGGGCCGGACGGCGGCTGATAGTCCAGGGCAAAGCGCTCGATGCGCAGCGGTCCCGCAGGGGCCGGATTGCCCTGTACCAGGTCGAAATCGGCGCTGGTCAAGTGCACCCGCGCGACGTCGGAGAAGTCCACCAGCCCGCGCAACTGCACATTCAACTGCTCCTGGTTCAAGTCCCAGAGGCTGCGTTCCAGGCTGGCCAGGTACCCGGCGCGGATCAGTTCCATGCGCGAATCGATGTCGCGCATTTCCCGTCGATACTCGATATACAGTTGCACACTGCTGGCCAGCACGGTGAAGCACAGGCTGAACAACAGAATGAACAGCAACAGGCGTCGCAACAGTCCACCGGGACGGGCGCGAATCATTGCGCATCCGCCGGCAGGTTGATCATGTCGCGGTAGGTCACTTCGCTTTCGTTGAGCCAGCGCTCGATGTCACCGGCATCGATCATGCGCTGCAACTGCGCATTGATCTCGGGCATGCGAGTGGCCAAGGGCGAGCGCCGCGACACGGCAACCCGCAGGTAGTCCACGTTCAACGCCTTGGGCAAGGCGACGATGTCCTGGCCGCCGGGCAGGTTTTCCACGTACAGCTGGCCGGTGCGCCGCTCCTGAGTGATGAAGTCGATGCGCCCGCGAATCAGCTTGCCGAAGTTCTGGTGGCTGTCGGAAACCCATTCGATATTGTTGTTGCGCGCAACCATGCGATCGAACTCCACGCCGTAGCTCTCACCGAACAACAGGCCACCGCGGTAACGGGCCAGGTCGTCCAGTTGTTCGAATTTCACCGGATGCTGGCGGTTGACGAACAACGCCACTTCTTCACGCAATACCGGCACCGTCGAGAACAGCATGCTCTGCTCCCGTTGCGCGGTGCTGTAGGCCAGCACCACATCGACCCGACCTTCGGCGGCGTCCAGCAGGCAGCGTTTCCAGTTGCCCAGCACGACCATCTCGACTTCATACCCCAGTTGACCGAACAAGTGCTTCACCACGCTGGGCGCCAGGCCGCGCACCTGCTTGCCATCACTCCAGGAGATCGGCGGGTACACCGGGTAATCGCAGTAACGCACCTTGTCCGCCGCGACGGCATGGCCGGCCACCAGTATCGCCAGCAGGCAAAGCCATCGCGCCATCAACTTCAGGCCGCCACGCTGGCGGTGAACAGGTAACCGGCGCCGTGAATGGTAATGATCAACTGGGGTTCGGCCGGATCGTCATGCAACTTGCGGCGCAGGCGCCCGACCAGCACGTCGATGGAACGGTCGTTGGGCACCCATTCGCGGTTGCGGATCTGGTCCATCAATTGATCGCGGCTGAGGGTGTGGCCGCTGTTGCGCAGGAACACGCTGAGCAACTGGTATTCGCCGTGGGTCAGCAGGGTTTCGCTGCCGGAAGGATCGATCAGGCGACGACGGTCGGTGTCCAGCGCCCAGTCGGCAAACTGCTTGACCGGTTTGGCCGCCGCGATGGCGGGCGCTGGCGTTTGCGCATGACGTACCCGGCGAATCAGGTTTTTCGCCCGGGACACCAGCTCCCTTGGATTGAGGGGTTTGATCACGTAGTCATCGGCGCCGCATTCGAGGCCGACGATGCGGTCGATTTCATCGTTGCGCCCGGTGATCAGGATGATCCCGACCTCCGAACGTACCCGCAACTCGCGGGTCAGGGTCAGGCCGTCCTTGCCCGGCAGGCGGATGTCGAGCATCACCAGGTCGACGCTCTGGCTGGCCAGGAAGGTTTCCGCCAGTTCCGCCGTGGCGGCGCAATGGACGTCGTAACCTTCCTGGGACAGGTAGGCGTGCAGCACATCGCGAATCAGCGGATCGTCATCGACGATCAATACCCGAGGAGTCATCGCTTGGTGTCCGGCATAGGCCCGAGGGCCAGTTTCTTATTAGAGTGTTTTCCTGCGTCGGCGCCAGAGAGTATCGATTGCTGAACGACTGATCAACAGTCGCTCGTCTGCACGCAGAAGCGCTGTCGTCCGCCGGCCTGCAAACCATCGACCCAGGCCTCGCAAATCTGGATGCCCTGCTCCGGGGTGAAGGTGCCGGGGTTCAGCCCGGACTCCAGCCACAAGCCGTCGAGCAAGGCGCTGAGGCTGATGGCGGCGAGGTCGGCATCGAAGTTTTCCCAGCCTTCCTCCTGGGCCAGTTCCGCCAGCACCTTGCGCAGGATGCCGCGATACTCGCCATAGGAATGATCGTGGGCCTGGTTGATGGCCTCGGCGGTTTTCACTGCGCCCCAGAACGCCAGCCACGCATCGATCAGTTGCGGATCGAGCAGCTCGGCGGAGAACGATCCGCGAAAAAACGCCGACAAGCGTTCCCGGGCATTCGGCGCGGCTTGCTCCATGGCGTCACGCAGCAAGGTCATGACCCGCCCGGTGATCGCCATATAAGCCTCGGCCACCAGTTCATCCTTGCCGGAATAGTGATGGCTGATCAGCCCCACCGAGACCCCGGCCTCGGCGGAAATCTTGCGGATCGACGCGCCCTGGAAGCCATGACGCTTGAGGCACACCAGCGTCGCCTCGATCAGGTTGGCTTTACGCAACTCCGGTTCCATGCGGGAAAAACGGGCTTCCTGATTCATGGGCGACACGCTCCTTGGTTCAATCGTTTAGGCCCGCGCGGGGTAGCGGCGGGCTGAACGAATGTACAGCAAGAGCGGGCTATTTCTCCAGTCAGTTGCCACTCTGCTAGAACGTGGCGCCTGCTTCGCGAGCAAGCCCGCTCCCACAGGGTTTTGTGTTGGTCACAGATTTTGCGTACCCCCCCCTGTGGGAGCGGGCTTGCTCGCGAAGGGGCCAGCTCAAACAACACAGAACCCGGATCAGTCGCGGTAACCCGGCGCCACTCGATCCAGCATTCTCAACAACGCAGCCCAGGCCAGTTGCATGGCATCCGGATCAGCCAGCTGACCCTCCTCCAACGGCCGCCCCGGATCATTGAACTGCCGCTCGGTATGCGCGCAGACCTCGTCCGACGGCAGTACAACCTCACCGGCGGCCTGGGCGGCCAACTGGATTTCACAGGCCTTTTCCAGGTAGTACATGCGCAGGAACGCCTGGCTCACCGTCTCACCGACGGTCAGCAAACCATGGTTGCGCAGCATCAGTACCGATTTGTCGCCCAGGTCCGCCACCAGCCTTTTTTGCTCGCTCAAATCCAGCGCCACGCCCTCGTAGTCGTGGTAGGCAACACGGCCATAGAACTCCATGGAAATCTGGTTCACCGGCAACAGCCCGCACTTCAACGCCGCCACCGCGCAACCGGATTTGGTGTGGGTGTGCAGCACGCATTGCGCATCTTCGCGGGCGCCATGAATAGCGCTGTGGATCACGAAGCCAGCCGGATTGACCGGGTACGGCGACGGTTCCACAGCGTGGCCATCAAGGTTGATCTTCACCAGATTGGACGCGGTGATTTCATCGAACATCAACCCGTAAGGGTTGATCAGAAAGTGATGCTCCGGCCCCGGAATGCGCACCGAGATGTGGGTGAAGATCAAATCGGTCATGCGAAAGTGCGCAACCAGGCGGTAACAGGCCGCCAGTTCCTCACGCAGGCGCTGCTCTGTGGCGCTGCGTTCGGGTGCCAGGTGGGTGGCGATGTTGTTCATTCTTGTGGTTCTCCAGGCTGATCGGCTGGGGCAGACAGTAAGGCTGGACGCTCGGACACGTCCAGCCATCGGCAGTTATTTACTGGCCCAGGCGTTGAAGCGCTCTTCGAGCTCTTCGCCATGATCGACCCAGAAACCGACGTTCATCGACAGTGCGCCCTTGAGGTTCTGCGGCGCGGTGGGCACCCATTGCGCCAGTTTGTCGTCCAGCCGTGCGGCGGCCTGGGTATTGGTCGGGCCGTAGGGGATCTGTTGCACGTAGTTGACCTGGGCGTCCGGTTGATTGGCGAAGGCAATGAATCGCTTGGCCTGATCCACATGTTTGGACCCTTTGATGATCGCCCAGTAATCCATGCCGTACAGGCTGCCGGGCCAGACCAGACCCAGGTGGCTGCCTTTCTGCGCGGCGTCGGCGATGCGCCCGCTGTAGGTCGAGGTCATTACCACATCGCCGGCGGTCAGCCATTGCGGCGGTTGCGCGCCCGCCTCCCACCACTGGATGTAAGGCTTGAGTTCAGTGAGTTTGGCGAATGCCCGGTCCACGCCCTGCGGGGTGCTGAGTACCTTGTAGACGTCTTCGGTCTTGACCCCGTCCGCCAGCAAGGCGAATTCGAGGTTGTACACCGCGCGTTTACGCAGCCCACGCTTGCCGGGGGTTTTCTTCACGTCCCAAAAGTCTGCCCACGAGGTCGGGGCCTGGGCCAGTTTGTCGGTGTCGTAGGCAATGGCCACGCTCCACACCAGCGCAGCGGAGCCGCATTCCTGTGCCGCTTCGGGGATCAACTGGTCGGCATGGCCCAGGCGGGTCCAGTCCAGGCGCTCGTACATGCCTTCCTCGCAACCGCGCATCAGGTCCGGGCCTTCGATCTGCACTACGTCCCAGTCGACGTTGCCGGTATCGACCATCACTTTGATTTTGGCCATTTCGCCGTTGTATTCGCTCTGGATCACTTTGCTTTGATCCACGGCGGCGAAGGGTTGAAAGAACGCCACGTCCTGGGCTTTTTGTCCGGCTCCGCCGTATCCGACCACCACCATGTCCGATGCTGCCTGAGCGCTGCCCAGGCCCATGGCCACGGACAACACCAAAGGATAAAAACCGTGCTTTAGCGTGTGCGATTTCATCAGTGGTTCCTCTTGCAGGTGCCACGGGACCCAAGGCCCGCGCAGCCCTTTTTTATTGTTGTGAGGTTTGGCCCTGGAGCGGGCTCGATACGAAACTACTGCAAGGCATAGTAAAAAAACAAGTTGATTTTTTACTGAAGGTAAATTTCTATAGATAAAAATAACAACACCGAAAACCTTATGCCTCTGTAGGAGCGAGCTTGCTCGCGATGGACCTGAGGGCGACGCGTTCATCCGGACAACACGCGTTATCGTTAACGACCATCGCGAGCAAGCTCGCTCCTACAGGTCAGCCTGCCAGGAGTACCCGCCACATGACGACCTCGACACCCGCCTTCGCGCACCTGTTCGAACCCCTGGAGATCCGTGGCAAGCGCCTGAAGAACCGCATCATGTCCAGTGGTCACGACAGCTCGATGCCCACCGACAACCTGGTCAATGAACAATTGATCGCCTATCACCGGGCACGGGCCGAAGGCGGAGCCGGGCTGATCGTGCTGCAAGTGGCCGGGGTACATGACAGTGCGCGCTACACCTCCCACGTGCTGATGGCCACCGACGATGCGTGCATCGAGGGCTACCGCAAACTGGCGCAAACCTGCCATGCCCACGGCACCCTGGTGTTGTCCCAGGTGTTCCATCCGGGGCGGGAGATCATGGAGTCCAGCGATGGCCTGCTGGCGGTGGCCTACTCCGCATCGTCGGTGCCCAACGAACGTTTCCGGGTGATGCCCCGCGCGCTGGACCAGGCAATGATCGACGAGATCGTCGCCGGTTATGCCGCTGCCGCCCGCCGCCTGCATCAGGCAGGCATTGATGGCGTCGAGGTCGTGGCCAGCCACGGTTACCTGCCGGCACAGTTCATCAATCCGCGGGTCAACCGGCGTACCGATGGCTACAACGGTGAGCTGGACCAGCGTTTGCGTTTTCTGCGCGAGGTCATCGCCGCCGTGCGCGCGGCGACCGACCAGCAGTTCATCATCGGCCTGCGCATTTCCGCCGACGAGCGCGACCCGGAAGGCCTGACCGAGGACGAATCCCTGGCCGCCGTGCAGTCACTGCAAGCGCAGCTCGATTACGTGCATATCGTCGCCGGCACCTCGGCTTCCCTTGGCGGCGCGGTGCATATCGTGCCGCCCATGGCGATCGAAGCCGCGTACCTGGCCAGGGAAGCCGGGACGTTCAAGGCCAGTTTGAACATTCCGTTGTTCGTCACCGGGCGCATCAACCAACCCCAGGAAGCCGAGCTGATCCTGGCTCGTGGCCAGGCCGATGTGTGCGGCATGACCCGGGCACTGATCTGCGATCCGCAAATGCCCAATAAGACCGACACCGGCCGCGTCGAAGACGTGCGGGCGTGCATTGCCTGCAATCAGGCGTGCATCGGCCACTTCCACAAGGGCTTGCCGATTTCCTGTATCCAGCACCCGGAAACCGGTCGCGAACTGATCTTCGGCGAACGGCGACAAGCGCCACAGCGCAAACGCATCATGATCGCCGGCGGTGGCCCGGCCGGGATGAAAGCCGCCACCGTCGCAGCCCAGCGCGGCCATGAGGTGACGTTGTACGAATCCAGTTCGCAACTGGGCGGTCAGGTGCTGCTCGCGCAATTGCTGCCCCGGCGCAGCGAGTTCGGCGGTGCCAGCACCAACCTGCAGCGGGAAATGGAACTGGCCGGCGTGCGCGTAGTGCGCAATACCCGAGTCGACCGGGCACTGGTGGAGCAGGAAAAACCGGACATGGTGATCGTCGCTACCGGTGCCGAGCCCTACTGGCCACCCTTCGAGCGCGGTGGTGAGTTGCAGGTGGTGGACGCCTGGCAGGTATTGCGCGATGAAGTACGGATCGGCCGTTCGGTGGTGGTGGTCGACTGGCGCTGCGACTGGATCGGCCCCGGCATCGCCGAACGCCTGGTTCGCGCCGGGCACCAGGTACAGCTTGCGGTCAACGGCACCCATTGCGGGGAAAACCTGCCGCTGTACGTGCGCGATCAACTGGCCGGCGAGCTGCATAAACTGGGGGTGCCGATCACGCCGTACGCGCGGCTGTATGGCTGCGATGACAACACGGTCTACCTGCAACACACCGCCAGTGGCGAACCGATGCTGATGGAGAACATCGACACCCTGGTGCTGTGCCAGGGGCATCAGCCGGTCGATACCCTGGGCGCGGAGTTGCAAGGGCTGGTGGAGTTTCGCCGGATCGGCGACTGCCTGGCGCCGCGCACCGCCGAAGAAGCGATTTATGAAGGCCTTAAAGTCGCGTGGGAGCTTTAAGGCTGTTTATACTCCGGGGCTTAGACGGCTAACACCAACCCTGTAGGAGCGAGCTCTGCTCGCGATGGACCCGAGAACACCGCTGGGTGTCAGGCTTCCAGCGTTATTGTTGGCGACCATCGCGAGCAAGCTCGCTCCTACAGGGATTTGTGCCACTCCTCCCGGTTCGGATTTGACCATGAGCAACAGCAGCACCACACAGCCCGCACCCGGCAACGCCGAACCGCATTTTCTCGGCACGCGCATTCGCGGCCTGCGCAAGCGTCGGGGCATGACCCTGACAGAACTGGCGCAACAGAGCGAACTCACCGCCGGCTACATCAGCCAGCTGGAACGCAACCTCGCCTACCCGTCGATTCCGGCGCTGTTCAACATTGCCCGCAGCCTCGGCGTCACCATCCAGTGGTTCTTCGCCAGTGAAGCGGTCACCGCGCCCGAAGACGATGGCATCGTGGTGCGCAAGAACAGCCGCCTGAACGTGCATTACGAAGACGGCATCGTCGACCAGTTGCTGACACCGCAAGCCAACCGCCAACTGGAAATGCTCCACTCGCGTTTCCCGCCCGGCACCTACAGCCAGCAAAGCTACAGCCACGACGGTGAAGAAGCCGGCTACTTGCTCTCGGGGAGTTTCGAGTTGTGGGTGGGCGAGCGCCATTTCCAGCTCAATGAAGGTGACAGCTTCAGCTTTTCCAGCCAGGAACCGCACCGCTATGGCAACCCTGGCGATGTCGATGCGGTGGTGATCTGGGTGATTACACCGCCGACGTTCTAACGTCGGCCGCGACCAGGGGACGGCGTGACACTCGCACGCTTGAGGGTGTCGCTCGGCAATTCCTTGAACAGCGCACGATAGCTGCTGGAAAACCGCCCCAGATGCCAGAACGACCAACGCATCGCCACTTCAGCCACGGTGGTTTGCGTCGGCGTGCGACTCAGCAATTCGCGGTGGGCGCTGTTGAGTCGGCGCAGGCGCAGCCACTGGGTCGGCGACATGCCGGTGTAGGTCTTGAACGCATGCTGCAACTGACGCAGTGAAAACCCCGCGATCTGGGACAATTCCAGCAGATTGAGATGTTCTTCCGGGGTGTCCGCGGCCCATTCCCCTACCCGTTTCATGATCGAGCGCTCCCCGGCCCGACGCTGCAAGGCGCCCTGGTCGAGGCCGACACACGCGTTGTCGAGGATGAACAGGCAATCTTCCAGCAGTTGCTGGGTCAGCGCTTCGCGGCTCGGTGGATCGAAGGTCTGCGACAGCCGCGTCAAGGTTCCGCTGAGCCAACGGCAAAACAGCGCGTTCTGCTGGGCGTTGAGCGGTGCCATGAACAACCCTTCAAGCCTGGCGATGTCCAGGCTGTGGCGCTTTACAAACTCCGGCCCGAACACCACGGCGATTTCCTGGTAGTTCTCCGGGGTGATCCAGATGTTGCGGCTTTCGCCATTCAACACGTACAGCGCGTTGTCACCGCGATCGAAACAGAACGATAACGAACCCTGGGGCGCGCTGAAATTCTGCTCGACCCGGGTGTTCATCGACTCTTCGTAAATCTCCACGCCCTGCAGATCCAGATAACGCACCCGACCCGCGAAGTGCCCCGGCGACATCTGCTGGTATTGCTGCACCCAGCCCGGCGTGGCGCGGATTTGCTCGGCGACATCGGCGGTGTTGAACGCTTGGACCTGGAGGGAACTGGAACCTGTCATGGGGCGACCTTACGCACTCTTTTGGTGCGTTTTGTGCTGCTTAAAGTGGATAGATGGAACCGCAAGGCTCGCACAAGATAGTCGTCAACGCGCTACAGGGGAAGTGTCCGGCGGATGAAACCGGTCTCTCCTGGCGTTAATAAAACCAATAACGAGGTCTTTATGAATGTCCCTTTCGATCAGCTGTTCACTTGGCTGAAAGATCACAAGATTACCGAAGTCGAGTGCGTCGTCAGCGATCTGACCGGCATTGCACGCGGCAAAATTGCACCGACCAACAAGTTCCTGCATGAGCGAGGCATGCGCCTGCCGGAAAGTGTCCTTCTGCAAACGGTAACCGGGGACTTTGTCGACGACGACATCTACTACGACCTGCTCGACCCGGCCGATATCGACATGGTCTGCAAGCCGGACGCCGACGCCGTCTACGTGGTGCCATGGGCCATCGAGCCGACCGCCATCGTGATCCACGACACCTTCGACAAGTTCGGCAACCCGATCGAACTGTCGCCGCGCAATGTGTTGAAAAAAGTCCTGCAGTTGTACACCGATAAAGGCTGGCGGCCGATTGTCGCGCCGGAAATGGAGTTTTACCTGACCCAGCGCTGCGAAGACCCGGACCTGCCGCTCAAGGCGCCGATGGGCCGTTCGGGCCGCGCCGAAAGCGGTCGTCAGTCGTTCTCCATCGACGCGGCCAACGAATTCGACCCGCTGTTCGAAGACGTCTACGACTGGTGCGAACTGCAAGGTCTGGACCTCGACACGCTGATCCACGAAGACGGCCCGGCGCAGATGGAAATCAACTTCCGTCATGGCAACGCCCTGGACCTGGCCGACCAGATCACCGTGTTCAAGCGCACCATGCGTGAAGCGGCGCTCAAGCACAACGTGGCGGCAACCTTCATGGCCAAGCCGGTCGGCGACGAGCCTGGCAGCGCCATGCACCTTCACCAGAGCGTGGTGGACATTGCCACCGGCCAGCCGATCTTCGCCGATGCCGATGGCAACATGAGCGAGCTGTTCCTGCATCACATTGGCGGCCTGCAGAAGTACATCCCGAAAGTGCTGCCGATGTTCGCGCCGAACGTCAACTCCTTCCGCCGCTTCCTGCCGGACACCTCGGCACCGGTGAACGTCGAGTGGGGCGAAGAAAACCGCACTGTCGGCCTGCGCGTGCCGACCTCCAGCCCCGACGCCATGCGTGTCGAGAACCGCCTGCCGGGCGCTGACGCCAACCCGTACCTGGCCATCGCCGCCAGCCTGCTGTGCGGTTACCTGGGCATGGTCGAACGCATCGAGCCAAGCGCTGCGGTACAGGGCCGCGCCTATGAGCGCCGCAACCTGCGACTGCCGATCACCATCGAGGACGCCCTGACCCAGATGGAAGAGTGCGACACCATTGGCCGTTACCTGGGCAGCAAGTTCGTGCGGGGCTATGTCGCGGTCAAACGCGCCGAGCACGAGAACTTCAAACGGGTGATCAGCTCCTGGGAGCGTGAGTTCCT
Organism: Pseudomonas sp. BF-B-30; assembly: GCF_019956305.1. Lineage (NCBI taxonomy): Bacteria > Pseudomonadati > Pseudomonadota > Gammaproteobacteria > Pseudomonadales > Pseudomonadaceae > Pseudomonas > Pseudomonas sp. BF-B-30. The sequence goes on from NZ_JAHBDG010000011.1 coordinate 59,560, forward strand.
GATGCTCAGCGTCTAAAAACCTCGCTCCCACAGGAGGCACGTGAATACCAAGCAAATCACCTGAAGAATCCAATAATTCCAAGAAGGTATCGATATGCGTCTATTGAAATCCATGGTCCCGGCCGCACTCGCGGTCTTGTTCAGCGCCGTTGCCCAGGCTCAGCCACAGGTCAGCGTATGTTGTTTTCTAGACACCCAAAAAGCTAAAACGCATTTTATTAATTAATATCAGTATCTTACATTGATTAATGACATAGCCATTTGACACCTGTTGACTGTCTACTATTCTGAGATGATCCCGCCTCCAAGGCCGCGATCACATGCTTAGACATAGGGTTGTAAGCCCAAGTAAGGTGCACTTCGAATCCCCTGACCGAGACAAAATAGACGGCTGGCGTTACACGTCCGCCAGAATCCCGCCTGGTGTCCCTCAACGCTTTCTTAAAGCAATCATCGAAGCTGTCGAAAAACTGGGCGGACGCCTCGCATGCGAGTCCGTGCCAAAACTTGCTGCAGCGATGAGTGAGATTCTTGCGTTTCTCACGAGGAATGATGTGTTTGTTGATTCGAGTTTGAGTTGGGACGACATTCTCTATCTCCATCTCTTTGAGAAACTTCGGGACAAAAAAATCAAGCATCGAACAAGGGTTATGCAATGGCAGACCATTGAAAAAATATACATAGAGCTTGCACGTTTCAATGCAATTCCTTTTGACGCCATTGTTCCTTCGGGCACAGTTAGGAGTGGATGCGCAGAAGATGCACTGGCACCAATTGGACATAAACGCAAAGATGTAGATGTTCCAATAACCATGGCAGATTTGCTTCCAAAACACGCCTTGATAGCTCAAGGACTTGAGCTTGATGATGATGAGTTTATAGAAAAACTAATAAACAGGCTCCAAAATGGAGTTGACGTACAAATAGAGCTTTTGACAGACTATTGGAATAAGGTTATTAGCTGCTGGCAGATCGGTAAATCTCTTCTTTCGAAGGTTTCGACCTCCGCACTAGAAGATCGACTGGCTAACAAAGATTTTCATAAGGATGGACAACATATTGCTCACCCCGCTGCACCCGACGGAATGGCGTGGTTCCTTCGTGGAGTTCAGCATTACGCGCTCACCACTTACGAACTCGATAAACTCAACTTCAATCAGCTTTGCAAGCTGCCCTTCTTTAAAGATTTGTTTGAAATAGAAGGCATCGAAAATTCGATCCTTCAACAATTAAATGATGTTTCGGGGGTATCAGCGCCACCAGCATGTAGGGCCAACAGACAACCCACCGAGCTTATATCCCGCCTGCTTGGGCTTCTGTCAAAACGGGACTGTGCTGCAGCATGCTGCATTTTGACACTTGAAAACCCATCATTCAATGCCGATTCAATCGCGAACGCAGACCTATATACTCAAAACGGCAAGCTCTACATAAAAGCTCAAACAATACATCAGAGACTCATCTTTAGTATTAGCAAGCCAAGAGCAAGAACGCGTAAAGTTTCCGTACTTTCACCGCTTAGTGCTCGTATAATAATGAATGTCGTCCAAGCGACATCGGACATCCGAGAGCGTCAGAAATTCTTTCACAAACGGAACTGGCGCAAACTTTTTTTGATTTCGACTCGGAAGCAGATCGGCTCTATTTCACGTCCGTCTTCAATCATATCCACCGGTAACGGAATTACGCTACATTCGCTTTTTGAAGCTCGACTCAAACAAGTTGAGATTGACCAGTTTAGCTTCAACTTAAGCACGATGAGATCGACCCAGGCCATTTTGTGCTTCCTGAAACACGGCAGCATAAAAATGGTCGCCGACTTGCTTAATAATTCTGTTCAGGTGGTTAAAAAGCATTACATTCCGCTCTGGATGATGATCTATTGGGGCAATCGAATCCTCCGAACAATCCAACAAAAAATCATAGTTGTATCTACAGAGGGAAGCGCTTGGCAACTTGAAGCCAGTGACTTTCTCGACGCTGCTTCGCTGCGGAAATTCATCACCAAAATCCTCCGTGATCTCAAAAACGGGGACGCATTCAGCGAAATGATTCGCGAGCGACTCGGGAAGTATTCATCCGAACCTTTAGACCAACCCTACCGAGAAACGGAACTTCTGATCCTGACGGGCGTCAAGGAGCTCGCCTTCCTCTATGCATACTCCGATGTAGTACAGGCTAGTAACATCAAGCCGGTTACATCCGACGATAGCGAGCTTTCTGATGAGCAGATTCGTTCGGTTGTAGAACTTTTTCGTCAATGCGATCGGATTCTTGATGACGAGTTAACTGATGCAGACTATGCGGTGCTTGCCAAGGTTTCGGGAGATTCACTGATGCAGTTTCAGCGAATACATGTTGCAGCAACTAATAGTGCTGAAACACTGAAGCCAATCTTCCGAGAAAAGCTCCCGAACATTGAACAGCGTGGAGATTCTTGAAATGGCCGGACGTCGAGGTTCTCGAAAATGCTATCCAGCAGATGATCATATAGAGATTCTTATTTCGCAGGCAAAATCGGATATAGATTTGCGTAAAGGCAATAGATCTTTGTATCACACGCCTTGGCTTTTGAATGGAGGACTTGGAAGTCCAGAATGGACGTCGCTGGAGCCTAACAACGATCACACTCTTAAGCATAGTTTTGATCGTAGCTTGGCGGACGGATCAAATCTTCTAGATGAACAAAATAATCTTTTGCTTGAAGCTATTCAAAAGTCGGCAATCTTAGCTAGAAATGGTGTCACCACCGAAGGTCACATGACACCAAAGCGATGGAACGCGGGGTTATTAATTACAATAAATTTTTCGAGCTGGGTGACTATGAATCGTAGTAGGTTTCAACCTGAGCTCTATGGTTTTGCACAAGTAACCTTCGATGATTACGACGCGTTTCTCGGCGAGTTTGCTCGCGGGGGCTGGACAGAGGCACTCAAATGCCGCGAGCGGATCATATCTCACTTCCACAGTAGAATTGAATATTCAGAGTCTATTGAGTCAATTCTTGCAAGCCCCGAAAACCTTGACGTGCAGTTCGTCAGAAAGGTTTGCGACTGGTTAGCTGAAAACAATTTATATTCCATGGACGGAAACAAACCTGCTTGCGTATCAAGAACATATTTGAACCTACATGTTGGTTTGCCTGGCACTGCAGGCAACAAGGAGCTTACCGCTTTCCTGCGTCAATTCGAGCCTCATATTCAAGGAGATTTTTTGACCGCCTCTGTGCAGCGAGGCCTTCCCTCTCACAAATCAGAGATTCTTTCATCAAATAGCATGATCGAAGGGGGCGTAAATCAACGTAGCTTCACCGAGTTAAATTCCGCCCTCAACGACCTATTCAAATGCCAGCCTCATCTCCCAGGACTAATTCCGGAAATAAGCTACGGCCGAAAGGAGGCATTGTCGAAATATGGAAATCTCCTAGAAAGAGGGAATCATACAAGGCTAATTCCACTCACCATTGGCATGCATGCCCTGAACCTGGCATCCAGGTGGGTTCTCGAGTTTGGCCCCGCCCTTGTAGAGGCAACGACTTACTATGCCGAACGCTTTAATGAAATTCCAGAGACGGGAACAGACCCCTGTAAAAAACGGAACGACATCTTCAGCTGCACTGTTGAAAGCTGGTCATATTACGACCACGAAAAAAAACGCGACTGTAGATTGGTAGACGCGTTTAACATCACCAGCTTATCAAGCAGGAGTTATTATGTATGCAGTCCATCCTCAACTGACTTCTATCGATGCCTCAAGTCACTCATTGGTGCCTGTGTTGTAGTGATTGGGCTTTTGAAGCCTATGAGGGATCAGGAAATTCTAAATTTACCTCGCGACTGCCTTAGCTATTCTCTTAATGGAGGAAGCGAATTGACCCATGAGCAACTGAAGGCCGGTTTGTTCGGCATAAATCCGGTTATTACACGGGCGATACCTAGTTTGACTGCTCGCGCGATCCAACTATTACAAGTCCTAGGGTCAAATCTTAAGGTCATTTACCAAGACGATGCGGAGCACAGTGATTTACTATTCTACTTTCCGACGAGAGGCCTAAAAAGACCTAAAACAGCAGCAGGTCTTCGAGATCGAATCAACGACTGTCTAGATGAATTTTGCAACATGATCGAAATTCCATTAGACAAAGAAGGACGCCGGTGGTACATCAGAATCCATGAAATGCGAAAATTTTTTATCCTGGTGTCTCATCGACACGGCGGTGAAAAGCTCTCTCAACTGCTGAGATATCAAGCGGGTCATAAAGATAAAAACCACCTTGATAATTATATCGCACCAGAGGCATCAGATGACGACTACGTCAGATATGAGTCCGAATGCATCGACGACAAAATCATTGCCTTGGAGAGCGGACACCTATCACCAGAAAATAACGATGGCCTTGTCGCGCTGTATAAAGCGGCATGCAAGGCTCTCAAGGTGACCAGCATATCGTCCATACCGCCCGACGAAGCCGTTAGAGTCCTCTCAAACATGCGCACCCGAGGCGACTATACTGTTAACACTTACTCTGTCACTCTCGATATCTTTGATGGAAAAATCGAGACGATAGATTTCGCGATTAAATTTGGCGAAAAATCAGATGCGAAATTCAACAAAAACTAATGTCGAACAACGTATTGACTGGCTGAGCGGTGTAGCATCGCGACGAATCAAAATCCCCAAACAGGTTTATCGTTCCCTGCTTAATCTCAGAGAATTCTGCAAGTTAACAATCGCCAATAGCTTCGATCAAATATCATACAACACTCTTAAACAATCGTCCTCAGCCCTATTTCCTCGTGATAATCCTCTCATCCGCGAGAATGGCTGGACAACACTCAAAGACTTACTTGAGCAGGCAAGACGCGTGTGCGCTCCCGACCCCACGCCATCACCTAAAGACCCGCTACCTCCAGCTAAAGAGATCCTGGATCGGACACTGCTTGATGCCCATATTTGCTCCATGGCCTATATTGAGCTTTATAATTTCCTGAAGATGCTGAGCAGACAAGATATTCCACCCGGCATGAAAAAGACTATTGATCGTCAACTTGAGATTACAACCGCCAGGTTCAAACTTATTATTTCACACTCAGACAATTTCGCGCCACCTAATAAACCGCTGAGAGCTGTTGCCACTGGTGAGCACAATGAAAGTTGAACTCTATACTGAGTATCCTATAGCGGCTTTGCCGCTAGGCGTTGTACTCAAAGGCGAAGATAAATACGCCGGCTTGTCGAGAACTGTTAGAAACTTAGTACTCATGCGATGGCCAGATGGTCGCCCCTGCCATCTTGTCAATCAATGGTTGATGCAAAAGGCTTTAAGTACCGAGGCTCAAGATACGGTCAAGGTTTATGCGGCCCAATTGACGCATACAGTACGTTACTGTTACGAAAGCAAAATTGATTTCTTTGATTTCACAGATGATCATTTCTATAGGTTTTCTACAAAACTAGAGGTAGTAAAGAAGAGCAACAGTTCACACAGTGAAGAGTTTATCGGTGGCAACCACGTTAGAGCCATCCAACAGAGAACCCTGCATTTCTTGCTCTGGATAGCAACTAAGCATCCAGAACTATCCGCAAGCCCCCTAATAGGTGAAAGTGAAGCATGCCAAGTTGTTATTGAATATAGAGTCAATCCACGCAATGGCCACAGAGAAATTTACCATCGATACCTCAAACCGCCAGAACCGGACAAGGACGACAAAAACGTAATCACTGAGGAAATGATTAGAAAACTGCTAGATTCTATATTTATCGCGCACGACATTGAGAATCTGCCAGTAAAATCTCGCACTAAATTGGTCGCCGACCCAGTATTATTCACTGCCACGAACAACTACTTATATGAAAGAAGGATTTTCACGATCAGGATGATGAAGCTAACTGGACTACGCCCGGAGGAACTGCTTGAAATACCATTGAACTTAAATGACGATGTTCAGAAATCCCGATACATTGCCATACCAACAAAAAAACAGGGCTTCCCACCTCCCATTCGAAAATTCAACATTAGTATCCAGGCAGCCTTGAATTTTAGTAGATATTTACACCATCGCGAAGACTACCTAGAATTATTAATCCAGCGAAAAATTATTTCAACCCCACCCAGCAGCATTCTAGTTGGAGAGCGCGGCAAACCCATCAAAAAGTCAAGCATAACCAAGGAGTTTAGTCGGCTATGCAAATCTGCAGCATTTGGCGAAGTCAGATGTTGTCTTTCCATGTTTCGCCATCGTTTCATCACTAGAGAAATGCACGGCTTGTTATTGGAGCGCTTCGAACTGGATCCAGAACTCAAAGTCCAATGGACAGATGCGCTTCGCGAGGATATTTGCAGCAAAGTCAAATCAAAGACTGGCCATCGGCAATCAAAATCTCTTTACCACTACTTCCACGAAGAATACCGAATGATTACCAAAGATAAAGAGCGGGGTACTAATCTCAATATCTTAGATGAACTTTCGGACAACCAAGATCTCGTGATTGAGTTGAAGTACCTAACTCGACTTCGGCATGACCCTGAAGCTGCCGCCCTTGTCGACAGGATACAAAATGATATCGATTCTCTTTACAAAAAGCTTTATGGCGGCGAAGTTGTTGAGGTAATTGGCGATGATGACCTGGTCTAATTTTGTTACCCTGCGCACACAAATCAAACCATGATTGGAGTGCCTGTTCCCCTCTTGGGGCCAGGCTGACGTGAACCGAGCCTTTGGCGGAGTCTCGGGCCTACGGGCTCTCCTCTCTAGCGTATGTGCGCTTCGCTTGCTATTAATGCGACTGCAATTGATAACCCAAACCCATCTAGCCCCCCACCTACCTTCACCGAAGCTAGTGCGGAGCGTCTCATTGGTCAAACAAATGACAACATCATGTGGCTCATTGAGAAAGCGCGGCCGTGCCAGATCGGCTACTTGGTTGGGGAACACCTTTGTTGCCATCTTCTGGGCACAGAGGCAGCGCTAAATTATGTTGAAAGCTTTCTCGAAGTAACCCAGCGGGAAATCTCTCATTGTATGGGCGTTAGCAGGAAGAGCAAGCAAAGCAGGCATCCATTTGAGATGTCCACCGACGTGCGAGCAGAAGGCGGTAAACTTCACGTTGCCCTTACCGACCGAACGCCATTTGGTTCTCACCTTTGGTTCAACCCGTTCAGCCTAGGGTCTCGCGCAACCTGTGCCAAAGCATGCCCAACGCAAGTAGTGGCGAGCGTAAAGCCTTACCACCAGGGAAAGTGATGTGGGGCACCGCTTTGAACACTTCAAAGCCTTTAGTGGAATCATGCGAGATCACCTCTGCCAGTAATTTAGCAGTCCAGTGGGTCACGTTTAAGCCATGGCCCGAGTAGCCTTGTGCGTAGAAAACATTAGGATGCTCCTGCAAACAACCTACTTGGGGGAAGCGATTTGAAGTAATCCCAATCATCCCTCCCCACTCATAGTCAATGTGCACATTGCTTAGCTGGGGGAACACTTTCAGCATTTTAGGACGCATGTAAGCAGAGATATCCTTCGGGTCGCGACCGGTGTAATGACAAGCCCCTCCAAACAATAGCCGCCTGTCAGCAGTCAACCGGTAATAATCCAATCCAACTTTCTGATCGCACATCGCCATGTTCTGGGGAATGATACTCTGTGCAACCTCCTCTGACAGCTTCTCTGTTGTTATTATATAACTTCCAGCTGGCAGTACTTTACCGCTTAACTGTGGCTCTAGCTCATCTAGATAGGCATTGCAGCCTAGAACTAGGGTATCTGCCCTCACTTGCCCTTGTGCAGTATTTACGATCACAGACTTGCCATGTTTAATGTGCAAGACAGGACTATTCTCAAAAATAGCCACGCCTAATTTACTTGCCGCTCTTGCTTCACCCTGAACTAGATCTAAAGGATGCAAGTGCCCTGACCCCATATCAACCATCGCGCCTGCGTAAATCTTGCTACCGACTATTTCACCAAGCTGCTCAGGATGAACAATGCGGGTTTCATGCTTGTAACCGAGATCCTGAAGGTCTTTTCGCTCTGCTTCAAAGGCTTCGAACTGCGACCTAGTGTTCGCAAGGTCGCAAAACCCCCACCGCAGGTCGCACTCGATTTCGTATTGCTGAATCCGACGAGCAACGAGGGCAACTGAATCCAAACCTGACTGTTTCAAGTATCGTACGCCTTCATCTCCGACATAGCGTGAGAATCCCGAGACGTCATGACCAATACCCCGGATTAACTGTCCGCCGTTACGCCCGCTAGCTCCCCATCCAATTTGTCTCCCCTCAAGCAAGATCACAGACAGCCCACGCTCGGCCAGCTCCAGGGCGGTGTTGACACCGGTCAACCCCCCGCCAATGATGCATACGTTGACGGAATGATTGCCTTCAAGGGGCGGATAGCATGTTTGCTTACGTGCCGTAGCTGCGTAATACGATGGTGCGTGTTGATTAGCCGACATGAGTTAAACCTATCGATTAGACTTGATTTTTGTCCACGAACGAGTCATATCGCGCATAATTTTTGGACTTGGCGTAGTAGAAATATAAAGCTTATCTAGTACATCCTGAGGCGGATAGATTTCCTCATTACTTACTACAGCTTTATCCATAAATTGTTTGGCATCAATGTTAGCATTGGCATAGCCGATTTCATCGCTAACCTTCGCAATCACCTGGGGATCCATCAGGTAATTTATGAAAGCGTAAGCCTGATCCGGATTGCTTGAATCCTTTGGAACAGCAAGCAAATCAAACCAAATGTTCGCCCCCTCTTTCGGGATAGAGTAAGCGATCTTCACGCCATTATTGGCCTCCTGCGCGCGTGCCGCAGCTTGAAACACATCGCCAGAGTATCCAAACGCGACACAGATATTTCCGTTAGCCAGGTCAGAAATATACTTAGAAGAATGGAAGTAAGTAATGCTCGGCCGCAGCTCCATAAGGCGTGCCTCTGCCTTTGCATAGTCAGCAGGGTTTTCACTGCGCGGATCCATGCCGAGATAATTCAGCATGGCGGGGAAAAGCTCATCCGGCGAGTCCATGAACGCCACCCCGCATTGCTTTAGCTTTTCTAGATTCTTGGGTTCAAACAATACTGCCCAAGAGTCGACCTTATCCACTCCCAATGCTGCCTTGACTTTCTCTACGTTGTACCCGATACCGTTCGTACCCCACAGATATGGGACGGCATACTTGTTACCAGGGTCATTCTGTTCAAGTCGCTGAAGCAGTTTTGGGTCAACATGCTTCCAATTTGGAATTTTACTTCGATCTAGCTCGAGGAAGGCCCCCGCCTTAGCTTGACGAGCAAGAAAGTGGTTAGATGGAACTACAACGTCGTAGCCGGTACGCCCTGCGAGCAGCTTGCCTTCCAGAGTTTCATTTGAGTCAAAGACATCATACACAGGCGCGATGCCGGTGCTTGCTTGAAAGTCCGCGAGTGTGGTGCTGCCAATATAGTCCGTCCAATTGTAAATACTTACAGTGGGCTTCGCTTGCAGGCCGCTACTGAATGCTAGTGCTAGCGTGGAGGAAATCAGAAAACTGAATTTACGCATGACAACTCCTTCTTAGACTTATATTGTCGGCAGCTTTGATTTTTAAAAATTGAGGAGCAAAAACTTGCTCATCCTTTAGCTGATTGAAGGGGCCCCTCCGCAGCTATTGGCTCTGGGCTATCTTGGACTGAATGGCCGCCGGCGATCTATCCACTTTCTCGCGAGCTTCACGCACCATATTGGTGCGCATCATCTTGAAATCAGCATGATGGCCATACTCACGACAAGGTATTGCGGCACACTCAAAAAGGTCTTTTACCGAGACAGCATTATTTCTGGTGACAGGCTCTGGCATTCCCCATTTGTGAGCGTCAGCGGCTAATTTCATTACCAGAGGTGGCCGGATTTAGCGCGAGTAGCTACCAGGAAGTTGACCAGCTACTCGGAGAGTTTGTTGCCTGTTATCCCAGCGCGGCTTGGGCATCATGGAGTGAATACGATGCAAGACAGCTCGAGCATGATGCTAGATTGGTTGCCTGTCCTTTCCTGCCAGGTGTGCCGTATCTCAACGCGAGGAGATGGCATATAGGAGGGCCAACAGCCGACTATGTGTTGTGCGTGCCAAGCCTGGCGCCAACGTCTCGGCCCCGTGGGCTTCAATGATCATGCCTGCGCTTGCCAGCGTGTGAGAGCTCGAGATAAGTGATGCGGGCTTCTACCTGGTAAGGCTATGAAGACTATACGGTCAACGTCAGGCTACGATTGCCGCCCTGACGTGAGACACCACCGGGCTCCAGGGCTTGACTCTCCCATATCTCGACGTCTCAGCGCCCCTTCAACCTTCAACCTTCATCATCCTCACCCGCATCATCTTGCTCGTCAGTGATTCGATATAATCCGCTCCAAGGCCGGCCGCAATAGGATGGCATGTCATCGGGTTGCCAGGAGTTACGTACGCTGTAATAGCTGCACACGACGCCATGCTCCTCCTGCAACTGTTGGCATAGAACTTTAACGATATTCTCCCGCTCCCTCAGATCTCGATGGCGATCCAGCTCCACCAATTTTCCGAGGTATCGCCCCAACTTATTGACTACAACTCGACCTGCGCTCAATAACGCCCTTACATAGGGGTGGGTGTTGTCTTCGAAATACACCCAGCAGCCACCACTTTCCCGTAATCTGGATTTCGAGGTCGACTGTTCGAGATTAAGTACTCGCCCGGAAAAATCTTTCAAGGCGGCGGCTGCAGCCTCATCTGAAATAACCATGCACGACTTAAAGTCGAAGCTAGCTGTACTGACCGCTGCACTGATCTCTGCTTCAGTTAGCCCGCTCAAGCTCGCCGGCAGCCGATCACAGACTAGAAGGTGGTCGAAATGGCTTTGCGAAACGAGCCCTTGGTCTACCAGGGATAAAATGTCGTATTGAAGCCGAAGAGCGTCCGCTTCAGTGGATACGATCACCCCTATTCCTGACCATTTCTCATGAGCCAAATCCAACCCTGGGATCGAGTTCCCTTCAAATCCTTCCGCCTCGATTTTGGCGACCGCACGGCGATAATTTCCGGTATAGGGCCATCGCCATTCCAGCTGGGAGGGCTGGTCTTTGAAGAGACCTAGCTGATCCTCGATGTATCGGAACGTCTTGCGAACAACTTCATCCTCCGTCACGAACCTTGGAGCACTCTCCTGCTGCAAAAAGGCTCGCAAATCGCCTCCTCGAATGACCTGCTCCGCGCCCGCTAGCTCCGCTGACCGAGTAGGAAAAGTGATGGCGTACTGAGTTACGTGTTCGTTGCTTGCTGATAATCCATCTCTGACCGCAATCAGGTCAGCCAAATTGAAATCAGAAAAGCACACAGCAGGCTGTTCACCATGGATTGTTTCGCTTCCTTCCCTAATGCCAAAGGTTACCCACACGTGGTGAAAACGTATTGCCACCCTAAGAAGAAAGCGCGCTGGCCAATATCCTTCTTCCACGTAGCAGCTTGTCGAAAAATAATCCGGCATGAATTCAGGGCATGAATCGGTAGATGAATCGACATCCCGGAAATAATGAGCGATTCGAGAAATGTTTTTATTGCCGACTTCATCTTTCATCATTTCTCCACATATGGATAAGAACTCGCTCATGCTACGGAAGAGCATTCAATCAGGACTGATTAAGTTCTGCTTACGATGAAAATAACCTAGACCACCCTCCGAGCAAGATCAAGTCTCAACGCACGAAAAAGACAAAAAAACCACCCCTTCATCACCACAATAATACACATATATTGACACATCATTAAAGCATTGGAAGAAAGATATACAGCAGCAACTTTTAAGCCAAACCTTACTTAATACAAATATCACCAAATCAAACATTGCATGATAGCTTAGGAGTTTGCAGATACAGTCTTGCGAAAATACCAATCAAGCTTTCCGTTAGCACCATAAACATTCATCAGGGCTCACCAACAGCAAGATGATTTCGTCGGTGTTGATGTGCTCATCGATGGCAGCATCGATCTCCTGGCCGGCATTGATTCTTCGATCATGCCAGGTCTCGATAACGCCTTGACGTTTGAGCATGGAAAGCTGTTTTTCGAGCTGATCTCGCAACGCCTCGTCAGCATGACAATAAGAGAAGAATACGTTTGGCAAGGTTATGACTCCATGCAGGTTGGCCGACTCGATCTTACGACCCAACTGGATTTGAGTTCAAACGACTTGATGCCAAAGCGCTGACGCAACTCAGCAGGCGTCTACAACAGGTTGTCCCACGGGGGGATGTCAAATGAGGGGGCGGGAGCCTATCCGTAAGATCGACATGAAAAAAAATGATGATCTGGCGACCTGCGACGAGGTCAATGCTGCTCGCTGTATACTCTCTCAGAAAGCGCATCCCCCTTTTGGCGGCGGGAACAAATTCTACAAGCTTTCAGAACCTCCTTCAGACAATGCAGAGGAAGCATTATGCCAGTTGACGGGCCTTTACCTGGGACGGGAGATCAGCACGATATCAATGCCGATGCAACACGTTGCCTCATGGCTCGTCACCCTAAAGACTGGCGATTGCAAAGTTTGGAGGGAACTGACGATTACGGCTATGACTTTCAAGTCCAAACCACGCCTAATCAACAGGCGACAGATATTTTTCGCATCCAACTAAAGGGTACTCGTTCCCCAAACATTACGGCGGACGGGGAATACATTTCGGTAACATTGAAGGCAACGACTGTTCGCTATTACGAGCGAGCGGTTGAACCCGTGCTCTTGGTGATCTGCGACCTTTCGGCTGATGACGACCCTGTTGATTGTCCGCTTCACTATGTATGGGTCAGAGATGAACTACTTCGCATCAAGGTAAATGAGCTGCCTGCCGAGCAGAAGTTCGTCACACTCCGAGCGTCCAGGAAGAACCGTTTGAAGGCATCAACGGATCTCTCCGAGGACATTCGCTACCAGAATGAGCTGTCCCGTGCGGGGCATACCCTTAGCCTACGTGCGGAACAAACACACCCTGGGATGCAAGCAGACGACCGCCTAACCTTGATTCAGGGCGTGGTACAAGGGGTAGCCGCCAGAGGCTCCGCGTTGATGGACGCACTTGCAGGTTCCACAGAAGAGTATTGGGTCAACCCTGCACGCGGTACGCTCGCTTGGAACCTGACCCAAGCAAGGGCTGACCTGCGGGTAAACGCTTTGCAGCGGGCACTCATCCAGCTCGACGAGGCAGAGTCCAAGCTGAAAAACTCTAATGAGCTTGAACTGGCAGAGTATTGGTGTCTGCGCGGTAATTGGCAGGTTGAAACTTGCGATAATCAAGCGGCGATCTCTGCTTACCAGAAAGCGTATCAGGCAAAAGCTTCACCCAAATACCGTGCCGCATGGGTGGAAGCCGAAATACGCATCAGATTCGAAAGCGATAAAGCTTCACTTCCAGAGCTGCACGATCTGCTTGAGGGGGATGACCCTGTAATTGTCGCGACTCGTTCGCGGCTGTATGCGATTCAAGGGAGTTACGAACTTGCGCTTGAGATTGCTGCCCCCCTTCCAGAGCCTCAGAGATCATTCGTCAGAGCTTTTGCACATTGGTTGTCAGGTGAGCCGGCAAATACACTGACGGACTGCGAGGCAGGCCTTGCGGCTTGCGATGCATCTCATGAACTCCGTCAACTATTGCTGCTGCTCAGGGCCCGTGCAAAATTTTCTCTAGCGGTCGCCACCGCCAGCACAGACAGGAATGACTTCATCCCGCCAGCAGGACTACCTGGTGTAGACCTGCAAAAACTTGAGGATGCTTGGTCTGCGATTACCGATGCCGTAGCGTCCCTGAAAGCCGCCGGCTGGGATTCGAATATTGAGCAGATCGCAGACATATGGGCGGCTACTGCCTCGGCACTTGGCAAGCAAGAATCGATACTCCCAGACCTGATTGATGCTACGCGGACACGCCCTGGCTTACCCAATATCCACGAGGCGCTGAGGGCTATCGCGGGCCAGTTGTCGAATTTCAGTCTCGCTTTAGTAGCAAACAATCACCTGCCTGAATCACCAGACAAACAGATCTGGAACACGCTCCTGCTCTATGAGACCGGAAAATTCAGGGCATGCTGCCAAAGCTTTAGCTCGTACATCGACTCCCTGGATCGTAGCCATCCGTTGTTTGGGCCAGCCGCAATCGCCGCCTCCCTTTCCGCTCACAAGTCAGTTCAGCCTGCCCTCGTGAAACAGTGGATGGAGGTGCTCGAATCACATCCCGACCTGAAAGACCAGGCCGCACTCGCGCGGTTCTACCTCGCACTGGAGATCAGCAGTCTGGCGAAGGATGAGGCGCTGAAGTCTCTGCTCATGAGCTATGAAGAGCTGGATCGGCCTCTGAGCCTAGCGCTCACCCTCTTTCACGAGGTTAACCCCACCGATCCGGAACATGCACTGAATTGCGTGCGTCTCTCCGAGCAGATCACTGAACATCTGTTGCTCTCTCCAACAATGGCGGCTCGCTTGGGGCTGGCATTGGTGACCCTCCAAGATTGGCCAGGGCTTCTGGAGCTGTGTCGAAGCAACAGAGTTCGAGTAGAGCCTGGAGATCGTATGGCAGCTTTCGAGGCGCTGGCACTTGATCACCTGGGCGAAACAGAAAAAGCCCGCGATCGATTGCTTAGGATCGTAGCCACCGGATCCGATGATCAACTGGCTCTGAATACTTACGTGACCATCGCCACTCGATGTGGTTATGTCGATGACGCTGTCGAGGCAGCCGAAAAGGCTCTTGAAACTGCAAAGTCCAGACAGGATCAGCTCGAATGCGTAAAGCTGCTGTTCACGCTGATTCAATTCGCCGATCCGACGAGCAATAGGCTCATTGAACTCGCCCTTCGGGCCGGTGACCTGGTAGATCAGAACATAGAGAGCCAGGAAGGCGCCTACTTGATGATGCACCTGAGTTCCTCGCTGGGAGGAGAAACTGACCTAGACCTCGCCAGTGATCGAGAACAATTCCGCGCACGCGCTGACGCATTTTTCAAAAATTTCCCCAATTCTCGGATGCTCAGGAGAGGAGAAATTCGAGATGGCTCCTCTGACACGGAATTGATTGAAAGCTTGAAGGCGTTAACTGGTCTAACCCCCGATCGAGAGGCGTTCCAGAAACGGCTCGAATACGCCTTGCAGCAAGGATTCAAAACCATTCCTTTCTCATGGCGCCCGCGACTTGTTCTTTCCTCGATCTGCGATGTCGTGCACCTCTGGGAAACTGCCAAGGTGTCGAGCCGTGATGATCGACAGTTCCATCTCTCAATGCTA
Organism: Pseudomonas sp. BF-B-30; assembly: GCF_019956305.1. NCBI lineage: Bacteria > Pseudomonadati > Pseudomonadota > Gammaproteobacteria > Pseudomonadales > Pseudomonadaceae > Pseudomonas > Pseudomonas sp. BF-B-30. Next base: position 74,841 of record NZ_JAHBDG010000011.1, read on the forward strand.
ACCGAGCTTGGCTGGCAGCCACCCGGTGCAGATGCCCTACGGCAACGCGTGCCTTTGCTGGATTGGACGGCGCTGTTAGTCCTCTACGACTTGGAGTTGATCGAAGCAGTAGTCACTTTCTTTGGCACAATTGCGGTCTCTAAAACCACCATGGAGGAGCTCGCAGAGTTTACAAATCCTCTGTTCGGAAGCCCGTTGCGAGGTAAATGCTTGGGCCTACAAAAAGCCTTGAGGTCTCACCTCGCTTCGATTCTACAGCCGTCACCATCAGAAGGAATGAGCCAGGCGTCGACCCCAGCATCAATTGGCCGAAGCAATGCTCAAATTGCGGAGATATGCGCTACAGATCCCGAACGGTTCAGGCTCTACTCTGATGACTATGCGTTCCGAGTTTTTTGCGCCGGTGAGTCCGAAGTCGATGGAGTCTGCACGCTCGATATCTTGGCCGCCCTAGTAGAGGTTGGGGTGCTCACCCCTATTGAGAAAGCTCGGAAAATTGCCCAGCTTTGTGAATGGCGAGTCGGTGTAGTCGTACAGCTACCTGATATTTTGCTGTTGCTCCCTCCAGCGCTCCAATCGGCAAGAACAGTACGCCAAGGTGTAGAAATCCTTGATGCCGAGCATGGGTTTGTCTCTGTGATTTCGGCACTATGGGACTATCGCTCTCCATTTGAACAAACCCTAGGGCATGCCGCAGCGGTGCTTCGCACTCTCATAGAAGAGAAATTACTTTCAGACATCGGCCTAGCAGCGCTGCTGCGGCAGTGGTATGTCAAAGCAGCCATGAAGAAGGATGCTCCTCCGCATGGCCTTGAAACGATCACTCTGCTGATCCTCACTGCCGCACTGATGGGGGACTTGCCAAAACCTTCCGCGAATAGAGCCTGGAGGGTCTACCTGTTGCTTGTAGAGGCCCATCACGGCCCCAGGATGGACGAACACCTTGAGAGGGAAGCTATCAGGCTTTTGGGGGCACAGTGTGCCAAATTAGAGGCTATTGAGCCTGGAGAGGGTCTGCGAATCTACTCCGCTATTAACGAGAGCTTAACGCGGGGTACGGTCGACCAGTCTGAATTCTCTTCAGCGTATATAGCGGCGCGGATAGCTTCGCAACGTCCAACGGGCAGGTGATGACTCGGCGACGAGTGAGATCTCAAATACTCGTCCGCCATCAACACCCCTGAGTCGACGTCGTTGGTATGACTACCTTGCCGCCAGAATTGAGGAATCCCCAAACCATTAGGTAACCACCAATGCAGGTGTGGAATTTTTCTCCTGCATGCGCCCATCATGCGCTGCTGTCACCGGCCGTCGACATCCCCACATAAGGAACATGAAATGTCGCAAAAAATCTACTTCGATGAGTCAGGCTTTACCGGAAACAACCTGCTACACCCCAAGCAAAATTACTTTGCTTACGCCTCGGTTGCTACTGACGACGACGAGGCAAGAGCGTTGGTTGAGAAACTCACCAAAAAGTACAACATTCAAGGTGGCGAGCTCAAAGGCGCAAATCTGGTGAAATTTTCGAAGGGCAGGAAGGTCATTACGGAGGTACTGGATGCTTTCGATGGCCGAATCAAAATTTCCATCTCTGACAAGAAATTTGCCCTCGCTGGGAAATTTCATGAGTATATTTTTGAACCCTGCTACTCCAGCATCAATTCCATTTTCTATGGGATAGGTTTCCACCGCTTCATCGCAAACGTTCTCTATATGGAGTTCACCGCCCGAGGCGCGGGCGCGGAAGAGCTTTTTTCTGAGTTCGAAAGCCTGATGCGGGAAGGCACGGGGCAAAACCTCGAAACCATTTTCTCCTCCTCAGCAGTCGCGGAGCATTCCGATACCATCAGGCTGATTCGTGAGTTTGCCCAAGTCCGTCACCAGGATATCCGGAGCGAACTGGAGTCTTTGACTGACGGTGAAACGGGCAAGTGGGTGCTCGATCTAACCAACACAGCCCTCTATACCCTTTTGGCAAACTGGGGAAGCGAGCATGATGTGCTTACGGCAGTGTGTGATCACTCAAAGCCGCTGCGGCACAACCAAGAGCTCTTCAATGCGATGGTCGGCAACACCAAAAAGCTTACATCTGATTTTGGGGGCGAGGAGCATCCCATCACATTCAATCTGTCGGGCCCAATAGAGTTCGCGTCCTCGCATGATACCCACGGTATCCAGATCGCTGATGCCATAGCCGCAGCGGCCGTATACGTTTTTTCGGGAGCACGAGATGAGGCCTCTGACCGTTGGCGACACATTATCGTCCGCCAAGCACACTACGGCAGCGTCGTACCGGACATGGACGAACTCAGACTCGGGTCTCAGCGCCCCCAGCTCAATACCCTTGTGCTACATCAACTGCATCAGCGTGCGATGAAAGGACTCAGTCTTACGGAGGGAATGCCGGAGGCAATTGCAAACATGGGGCGCAGCTTGAGATTTTCACCGTACTCTGCGGCATAGACATCTTAAGGAGGACAAGAAACTGAATAGCAGAGAGTGCAGTGTGCGCCCCTTAATGAAGCTGGGCGCCTACCTGAAATTTGTTGGAACATGGAGCGATATACTGCCCCTAGGACGTGAATTGGACAGAGGCGAGGCGTGATGCAGACAATCCGGCATTCGCCTCCCCTTTTTATAGGCGGTGAATACTGCCTCTCGCACAAAATTACTGGCTAGGAGTATTTGCCTTCAGCTCCATGACATCGAGCGATGAGATCCGTCCGTTATGGTCAGAATTAACGATGTTTCGGTTTCTAGGTTACTCCCGTCTAATCATCCTCCAGCCAGGCAGCTAGTTTTTCTACCTCTCCGATTGCCCTTTCTAGCGTCTCGCGTGTCACATGAACAGTGGGCTCGATCATCCAGCTCCCCCCTAGGCACTCCATCAGCTCTGTCTCGTACTCATTCACAAAAAGAGGGCTTGGGTGCTTACGAAGCGCTTTTACGGTGTGGTTAGCGCGAATGGACGTTATACAACTGACGTGCTGACTAGAGTTCCTTGCCAATACAACTTGCTCCAAGATAGAGAAATCTACGGGGCATTGGCTCCAGTCAACGCCGTGATGCGCGAAGCAGGTACGGTAACCACGAAGGAATCCTTTGCTGAACCGATCTGGGCCAAACTCTTTCACGCAATCCAGGCCAGCGTTCTTTTCGTGAGTAACAAAAAAAATCTTCAGGGTCTCAGACAACATGGACACGGCGGTTTGACCAATTACCTCCAATCCAGTCTGAGCACGAAGCCATTCTTCTGTGAATGCTGGTTCACCGGTCGCCATCTCCGGATCGAAGTCTGGTTCCTCAAATGGTTTTTCTCCTGCCTCTATTTTCCGCATCGTTTCAACGAATGGGGCCGAGGCCTCATCAAAAAAGTGCCTTATAAAGGCAGTGCGCTGATTCAGGAAAAAACCGATATCCATGCTTTACCCGCCTTCCAGATTAATAGTTTCCAGGCTTTAGATTAGCCCTTTGCCTAACCCTCAGTAGTGTCAATGCCTGCGTTCATCCTTTGAGGGCCCTGCTTACACGTCCGACTGAAGCGTGGGCAAGCCTAGGGCTGCCCGTTGGTGAGCAATCTGTCACGGTGAAGCGGTCAACTTCTGATCCTGAAGGATGCGCACGTTTTGTCCAGAAGTTTGCCCAATGATCCAGAAGTAGGGATAGTCGGCCAATTGCCATTAGTGGTAGCTTGAACGGATTTACAGGCACCGCTCCCCTCTCGCCTCTCCTGCTAGAGCTCGTGCGGCCGTCTGATTTCGAGCAATATTTCTTGCGATACAGGGATGTCATGGTGCGAATTTCTAGCCCGTCCAACAAAGGTGGGCCTGCGGCAAGGCAAGGCTTCAAGTATCAAGACCACGTAGCCGTCACCTTCATTTTCAAGATGCTCCGCGATAGCACCTACTCCCAGGTGGAATGCGAGACAGCGGACGATATCGTCGCTGTGTTCCACTGTTCAGGGGAGCGCGTCAACGAGTACATCCAGGTCAAGACGACCGAAGGTGACAACAAGTGGAATTGGCAGGAGGTAATCGCGCTAGACGGTATCAAGGCCGATTCTTCCCTGCTGCACAAATCACTGAAATGCGATGTGCGCCCGGGCCCTGCCCGCTTCCGAATTGTGACCAAGCGCGACGTCGCAAAAATTCTTGAAGGCTTCAAAACAGAGCTGGATAAGCGGGTTCTGCCTGACACCACTACTACCCGAGGCAAGGCACTGCTAAAGGTGTTTAAGACGTTCGTCTCCTCCCAAAAACGAGATTTCTCCTACTGGGCAAAAAATTGTGTCTGGCAGGTATACGGTGATGTCGAGGCGCTGGAAGCGGTCAATATCAAGGCTCTGTCCCAGCTTGCGGAAGGGCTTGGAAATCGGCCCAACTTCACCCAGCTGCAGGCAATTTACGACGAATTCCTGGAGATGGCCGACAAGGCTGCCACGGCCAGCGTGAAGACTGCTGCTGCATCAAAGATCATTTTTCGCGAGCCCACGCTGGCTCACTTGAAGAAGCTATTAGACGAGGCTGATGACAAGTCAACGGCCACATCCAAACCCTACAAAAAGCGCCCGGATCCATTCTTGGTCGAGTTTCACGCCAGCACGACGGAGGGCTTGTTGCATTCATTTTCTGGCTTTGACGTGCGCTATGCGCTGAGGAAATGGCGGCACGAAAACTTCGCAAAGCATCTCATCGAATGGCTACCCGAGTTTTCCCTCAAGGCCAGCGAGATCGTGAACATCCTTGCGCACAACGCCGAAGCAATTCTCGCCCGGTCAATCAGTGCCTTCAGCGACAGTGAACTCCCGCGCGATAGGCTCATCGCGGAACTGATTCTCCATGCCATCCTGCGCAGCCGCCAAAACAGCGAACCTGTAGCGTGCAAAGTTTTCTACAAATCCGCCGGCAAGCTATCGGAGTTTGGTAACGCTCATATCGTTCAGATACCTGGCCAGGATGATCAGTTATGGCTAGGCCTTGCTCGCCTGATCGAAGCAAACGACATGGATGCAACGCTGGAAGATATCTGCGAAGTCCTTGACGAAACGATTTCAGAGACGGTGCTGTCGGCAGAACGCGAAATCATCATTTCTCTGCGCGAACCTTTACATCACCAGCCAAAAGCAGATGCCTTCAACCAAGCCCTGCATCACAACTCGCCGGTCGATGACATGCTGAATGTCCTCTGCTTTCCCATCCTGTTGACCTACGACAGTGATGCGCTCTCATCAGGCTGGCTCGCCGACTACATAAACAATCTCAAGACAGAGATCGAGACCCATTTCAGTACGTTCACCACGCAGCTCCCGGAGAACATCAAGCAGGTCAAGGTAATGGTCTTTCTGGTGCCAATGGAGAGCGTTGAGCAACTGACTAAGGCCTTCAATGCTCGCTGTGAAAAGCTGGAAGAGTTGCAGGCGTGAACTGATACGCGCTCTTCGGTTTTTACAGCGGAAGGTACATGAGGGTGAAGGTATCCCGAACTGGTCACCCAGTCTCGGAGATCTCAAGGAACGATGCGGTCATGAACTACGAAACGATCAAGAACAAGCTGGCGAAACTCGGTGATGATGGTGCATCGACGATCGATGTGCTGCTCGCCATCAACACCATCGTCAACAGAAGCAACTCTGAGTGGGAAGGCCGCGACCTGGTGATCCGAGCACTCGACAAATTCGGCTGCTTCGACTCAGTCGAACAATCGCTCCTGCTCAACATGGTAAGAGCCGTCGGCCTCTTCCCCTACATCACGCCTCACCTCAGCAACATGGCGCTTTCCGACCGCTTGGCCTACGAGGCTCACAGGGTTGAAGGTGTGGAACAGGGCATGGTGTTTCATCATCTGCAGGCCCACGTTTTCAGCTTGATCATGCAAGGCCGAAACGTAGTACTCAGCGCTTCTACAAGCGTCGGAAAGAGCCTCGTCATCGACGCTGTACTGGCACAGCGGCGATTCAAAAAGGTGGTTGTGATCGTTCCGACCATTGCGCTGATCGACGAAACCCGTCGTCGCTTGGTCAAGCGCTTCAAGGACTTCAACCTGATCACGCATCCCAGCCAGGAAGCAGTGCCTGACACAACCAACGTCTACCTCCTCACACAGGAGCGAGTCATCCAGCGTCCTGACCTTGCTGATGTGGAGTTCTTCGTTCTGGATGAATTCTACAAAATCGACTTGGCGAACGACACGGACGAAAGCACCCGAGCCATTGATCTGAGCTTGGCCTTCCACAAGCTCGCCAAGACTGGTGCTCAGTTCTACATGCTCGGGCCGCACATCCAGAAGATCTCTGGCTTGGATGGTTACGAGTACCACTTCATCCCGTCCGACTACAGCACCGTCGCGGTCGACATCCAGAATTTCAATCTGGGTATGCGCTCGGAGGAACGGAAGGAAAAACTGCTGGAGCTGGTCACGACTCTGGACTCCCCTACCCTGATTTACTGTCAGGCACCACCTAGTGCCAACAGAGTCGCAGAGTATCTGATCCAGGAAGCTGGACTGACCCCAGTGCCGGAGTTACAGGAAATCGCCGCCTGGATCTCCAAGCATTACCACCCAGAATGGAACGTTGCCAAGGCGATCTCACTGGGCATCGGGATTCACCATGGTGGAGTGCCCCGCGCACTGCAACAGTACATCGTCAAGCTATTCAACGAGGGAGTCATCAAGCGAATCATCTGTACCTCAACGATGATCGAAGGCGTCAACACGTCGGCAGAGAACGTAATCATCTATGACCGCCGACTGAACACCTCGACGTTCGACTACTTCACCTATAAGAACATTTCCGGTCGCGCTGGACGCATGAACAAGTACTTCATTGGCAAGGTATTCATGCTCGAAGCGCCGCCCCTTGAGCAAGGCCTCACAGTCGAATACCCCATCGGCCATCAAGACGAGAGCTCCCCGATGGGGCTGCTGATGCAACTGGAAAACGAGTACCTGACGGACATCTCGCGGGGGCGACTCCAGGAAGCGTATGCCAACCCTATTCTGTCACCGGCAACCCTGATCGAAAACCGGCACATTTCTATTGAACGGCAAGTCGAGGTGGCCGAAACCATCATCCGAGACCTGCCCGACAGCCGAAAATTGCTGGGCTGGAAAGGTATTCCTGAGCCCTACCAGCTCAACTACCTGTGTGACCTAGTTTATAGCCTTGAAGGCAATAATCTGATGGACTATTTGATATCGTCTAGTTCGCAGCTGGCCTGGCACATCAATGAACTCCGAAACCAGAAAAACCTGCCCGCTTACCTAAAAGACGCGGTGGCCAATCGGCGCAGCGATGACACCGCGAGCGAAGCCATAAACCTGCGCCTGAAATTTATCAGGAACATGGTGTGCTTCCGATTGCCTCGGGACATCATGGCGGTCAACAAGATTCAAGCCGACGTGTTGGGCAAAAAAGGGATCGAACCGGGTGATTTCAGCTTCTTTGCTGAGCAGCTTGAAAACATGTTCCTCGATCCTCTACTCACTGCCCTAGACGAATACGGGATCCCCACTCAGATCTCGACGCAGATCAAAAGCCTGATCCTACCGTCGGAACACCTGAACGACTTGCTGGCGAAACTCCGGGCATTGGCTCCACGAGTGGAGCGCCTTCAGCTGACCGGCTTTGAAAAGAACTTGATGGGTTGGGCCGTTGCCGAAATGTAATGGCAGTCCGCGCTGTGTGCTGAACCAACTGCACGGTGAGAGATTCGATTTTTTGCATCGTGCCGGATAACAACTGTGAGGAACGACAATGCCCAACCCACTGGTCATCAAAGGTCAGCATTTTTCAACTCAGATTGAAGCGGAGCGCTTCTTTTATGGTCTGCGCGACAGGAACCTCGCGAGTGGTGGAGATATCATGGACTCCGCCGTATTCGATCTGCTCGAAGACCTGTACATTAGGTATTGTGAAGCCACCAACTGGAAAATTCCGGGCAATCCTGTAGCTTTTTACGCTCGCAACATCATTCGTGAAAGCGGCCCAAAGGGTGGCACAACCCAGGGGGTTGTCGCCAAATTCAGTGATGGCAGCGAACAGGAGTTTTCCGTTAAGAAAGCCGTTAAGGCAGTGGCAGCTTCATCATGATCTGCTGAGCATTCAGCAGCATTGATGCTTCTCCGACCACTACAAAAACAAAGCCCCGGAGGTTCGCGGCTCCAGGGCTTCTATTTTCGCCTCCATCCCTTAATGGTTTGACGAACGTAGCCAAGACATTACCAGCGTCGCTTTGGTATTTCACTACGACTTTGGATAAAGGTGTTCGATCAGCGAAGCATCGAGTAAAACGAGATGTCGTGTTTACCATGGACGCCGTTTCAACAGGTGGGCTGGAAATGGATCTGAAATTCAGTCACGTAGATGTACTGGTCGAGAATCTCGACGAAGCCTGTGCTTACTACGCGCAGATACTTAACGCTAGGATCTCCAAAACGCTCCTCTGGGAACGAGGTGGTCTGCATGTGCGCTACGCGATTGCGCTGGTGGGCCAAGAGCGTTTCATGTTGGTACAGCCGTTCGCGGGGAACCTGAAAGAGCTATTGGATACGTTGGGTGAAGGGATGATTTACCGCCACTGTTACTCGACACCGGACATCGAGAAAGCCTATGACGAATTGATGGCCGCAGGTGTTCAGCCAGAAGACGAAAATGGAAAGCCATTGGCTCGTGCGAACCTGCAATCCCCGTCTGGGGCACGCATCATTTGGTTGCCCAAACGCTTCGGGCACTTCTCTATTGAGATACTGGAGGACAAGGCGCTGGAGGCATTTATCGAGGCTGCGTTTTCCTAAGAAATTCTGCAGCGGGCGTGTGCGTCATGAGTACAATGCGCGCCCTTAATTGGCTAGTGCTTTCCAATGAAAAAACTGCTTTCCGTAGTAGCGCTGCTGACCTTCTCAGTAATCCCCCCCGCCTTCTCAAGCCCTCCATCGACCTTTTCCGAAGCCAAGGTCATCGCCAAGCAAAAGATCTACCTCGACCAAGCGAACAGTGCCATGGGCGAGCTGTATTGCGGCTGCAAATGGACATGGGTAGGTAAGTCGGGTGGTCGGATTGATGCTGAATCTTGCGGCTATCAAACCAGAAAACAACAGAGCCGCGCGGAACGGACGGAATGGGAACACATCGTTCCCGCCTGGACATTCGGTAACCAACGCCAATGCTGGCAGAACGGTGGTCGAGAGAATTGCGTGGATGATGACCCCGTATTCCGAGCGATGGAAGCTGATCTGTTCAACCTCTACCCATCTGTTGGGGAGGTGAACGGCGACCGTAGTAATTTCAACTACGGCATGGCCTCCGGGATAGCGCCGCAGTACGGACAGTGCAAGACGCGAGTTGATTTTGAGCAACGTGCTGCGGAACCGCGTGACGAGGTCAAGGGGCTGGTCGCAAGAACAACCTTTTACATGTTCGACAGATACAAGCTGAGCATGTCACGTCAGCAGCAACAGCTACTGATGGCTTGGGACAAACAGTACCCGGTTTCGTCTTGGGAAAAAGAGCGCGACCGACGCATTGCAGCAATCATGGGGCACTCCAATCCATTTGTAACTGGCGAGCGTCGATGGTCGCAAGGATACAAGGCAGTTGGTGACGGGGTGGTTAGCGCCGTTCCTGTTAATCCTCCGCGCGCGCCAGCTCAGCCAACCCTAGCGAGCGCGAGCGGAGTAGGTTCGATCATTGGCAATCGGAAAAGCCAGGTCTACCACCTCTCGATGGGGTGCCCTGGTTATGGTCAGGTGTCTGCGAAAAACCAAGTAACTTTTGACTCTGAATCTGAGGCCCAGGCTGCGGGATATCGAAAGGCGGGCAACTGCAAATAGTTATATCTCGTTGAAACCCGGCCTTGCGAAACCGAGGCCGACACCCAACATTAGACTGAGATATGCCTCCTGTTTTTGCTATTTTCATACTTTATAAAGTCATTCACCGCAGGCGGTTGGAGCTAAAGCTCGGTCGCCCCATCTTTCATCATCCAATGAGCCAATCGCTGACTGCCAACTAGGAGTACCAAATTGCTTAACCGTCCTGACAAAGACGCGCTACGCGCGATGCTGGAATCGCAAGTTCAAGAAAAACTACAGCACGACCCGAATGCGGTAACGACTTATGCAGCCCAGCCTGTACCTGACCGAAAACCGTACACCAGCAAACCCACGGTTCAGGACAAGGCATTTCACAAAGAGCTCGAGCAGATGCGTGCAGACGCCGAAGCTGGAGTGATACATACGCCTAAGCGCGAGCCGGAGGACGGAGGCGCTCCTAGCCTTAAGCTTGATGATTATCCGGATTTGTAAAAGGTGTCGCCGAGCTTCTAAGGGGATTGAATGGCCTGCCGAACCAAAGGCAATGGAGACCACCCGTGAGAAAGCCACCTATGAGAATCGTGATCGAAGAATGGGATGGTGACGGTGCGATTCGAATTCCCGATGAGGCATTGCAAGAGTTGGAGCTTGATGTCGGCGACTCGTTGTATCTGATCGAGGAATTTGTCGGCAATGCGCGCTGCCTTGTCCTATCAAAAACGCCTCAGATTGCGGATCGAATAGACGAAATCACTGAGGCCTGGAATGGCGGACAACAACGATGATTGACACGAATCGTCTCTGGCAGCGCGAACGCAAACGGCGCTATGCATTATGGGATTTAGAAAGGCTGCATCCTGGCTCTGATCAAGCAATACAGCTCCTCGCGATTCTTGATGAAATTGAGCAGCTAGATCGTGACGACCCCATTGGCGATGCAGTCGCCATTTCGGTTGATAAGCTACGAGAATGCGTTCCAGAAACCGAGATCGAAGGAGTCAGCGGATCCCACTTCGTAGTCATGCTTGACGAGCACATACCAGAACCATGGAAAACTCGTTTCGAAGAAGCGAGTATCGGATCTACTCGATTGCGGCAAGGCTGTTATGCGAGAGATTGGCATCGCTTTTTACGACTATGGACAGCCGAGATGCAGCACCTAGCAGCGCATAGGGAGATGCGTTAGAACCTGATGGGGTATTCGTCAGCCTGAGGATTGTCAGAGGACGCCAGGATGATGGAACCCATCAAATAGTCCGCCTGCCGAGTCTCACACAAGAACTCCCCTCTCCAGCTGGCCGATAAGATCCAGGACAGCTTTCGTTTCCACCCTCGTCCTCAGCATGTCGATTGGACGCTTCGACCCGAGCCCTCGAACCGGCGAGCTCATCCATTCCGTTGCTGCGGTCTTATCGTTTTCGAAGAGAGAAAGGGCTTCGTCAAACAGAACTACCAATGCAACCAGGCGGTCGCTTTCTACGGTGTCGAACCGCCCTGCTTTCGCCCTACGGGCCATCGTTGTGGGAGACATGCAAATAGCTTTGGAGACAACCCCGCGCTGCACCTGCAAGAGGCTCGCTATCCGTTCAAGGTATTCGAAAGGCAGTCCTTCGCGAACCAGGTCATGAAGCATGGAGCCGCGTGACGGCAGCCCTAAGGTAATCCAAATGCTCTTTGGGATCTGGGGCCCTGGTTGGTATTCTTTGATCGATGACAGCACTTTCACCTCCATCTGAAAAACCTACCACCAAGCCGGGCCAGGTGGCCCGAACCAGCGACATCTCCAACCGTGCGGCAAACCTATAGGTTTATCCAAGTGTCGAGCCTACAAATTCAGGCTGGCAGCAGGTTTTCACCTCCAACCGTGCAATGAACTACAGGTTTACCCCAGCAAATTCTCCCCGCCGTAATCGTCGTTGTGGCACGTGCAGGAAATCCTGCTGCATCTGCAGCACGCTCGCTATCCGCTTGAGGAATTCGAAAGGTAACCGGGGCGAATGAAAAGCGCTTCAAGCACGGATGTATCCCGGTACAAGGCACCGGAATCCTGTGTACGCCGACCGGAGTTTGGTGAGCGTTTCCTGGCCGAAGCAGCCACCGGAATTTGGTGTACGGCCCGGGTTACGTGGCCTGCAGCCGACCGGAGTCGAATATCGGAGGTTTTATCTCCCGCCCTCCATCAGCAGCATCTCTGGCACCGGATCGACATAGGGCACCGGAATCCTGTGTACGCCGACCGGATTTGCTGAGCGTTTCCTGGCCGAAGCGACCACCGGAATTTGGTGAGTGGCCCGGTTTACGTGGCCCGCAGCCGGCCCGAGTCGAATACCGGAGGTTTTATCTCCCACCCGCCATCAGCAGCTTCTCTGGCACCGTTCGGTGTGCAATCGGCCTCGGCACCGGAATCCTGTGTACGCCGACCGCAATTTGCCGAGCGTTTCCTGGCCGAAGCAACCACCGGAATTTGGTGAGCGGCCCGGTTTACGTGGCCCGTAGCCGGCCCGAATCGAATATCGGGGGTTTTATCTCCCACCCTCCATCAGCACCATTCGCCTTCCATTCACCACTTAATGTGAGGGCCTCTAACGCAAAAGATTGTACGTTACTGGGTGGCTACACTCGAACCAGGAGATGGGCCTTCGCTGAAGGTGTAGTTGATGACGACATCATTTCTGATCAGGACATCCAGAGTTTTCTGAGTACCCGTTGTCGTAACCTTCATCGTCACGATATAGCTTTGCGCATGAGCTGAGCCGTTCGTGTATGTGTAGATCCACTTCTCGTCGGTTTCACTTACAGCACTTTTCGTGTAAGGCTCACCAAAGAGCGATTTCAGCTCCGTAGTTGTCGTCTTCCCCTTCTCTAACCTAGTCACATTTTCCGAGGAGAAGTCTCGGCCAGCGGTGTAGTGGGAAGTGGCGCAGCCCCCGAGGATGAAGCACATTCCAATTGCTACGATGAGCTTGTTCATGGTCGTCCTTGATGAAGTGAAAACTGGAGACTAACGTTCTCAGCACCAAAATGCCATTACGTAAAGGCAAGTTTTGACAGGTGGCAAGCACCCTTCGGGGTTGACGAAAGCGCCCGAAGTTACTTGGGCTTTTCCTAGGGGGTCAGGTCAAATTTTAATCGGTATAATCCACCTTATTGAGCATAGGGATGGATAGCACTGTTGGCCAAGAAGAACCGGGACGATTTCCTTCAATCTACTATCACAGTTATGCGTCAGCGAGCGGGCGAAGTTTGCTCAAACCCCGATTGCCTAGTACCTACCGCCGCTCCGTGCGGTAGTGACAAGGTCACGAGCATTGGCGTGGCGGCTCACATTCATGCCGCAGCACCAGGTGGAAAACGCTATCTCGCAGGAATGACTCGGGAAGAGCGGATACACATAGATAACGGTCTCTGGCTGTGCTCGAACTGTTCGATCATGATCGACAGAGACGTTGAACTGTTTCCCGCAGAACGGCTTTTTGAATGGAAGGTAGCCGCTGGTAATAGGGCCACTGAGGCACTGGGCAAAAGGCCTGAGCGCTCTGAGGATACGATAAGCAAGTTGATTGAGGCCCTGGATAACAGGCAACCTAAGCTCAACCTTGCACAGGCGATTGCTAAAGCCCACCGTGATCAGGAAGAGTTCCTTGAGCGGCTAGATCATCGCTTTGCTGTCACATCCCACCTTATCGACGGCAAGCCCTGCATCGAGATCAAGGCCAAGGAAACCGTAAACGTCCGACTCCAGGTAAGCACGACGCCAAACAAAGGGTACGCAGAGGGGTTCAGGAATCTTTTCGATCATGGTAAGAAGTTTGAGATTGATCTGCTAGATGCTTCCGTCCATGGATCTGATCTTCTCTCTCACCTTTTTACCGAAGACGCCAAGGTGGGTGGAAAGATGGTCTTTAGCCCGTCAACCCGCACTGCATCTGCCCGAATCGAACTCGTTGATCCGAAAACCAATCTGGTCGACCACGTGACAGTGGTGACGGGCGAGATTACTGCCGGCAAAAAGTCGATGCAGTTTGAGGGCAAAGCCTTTGAGGGTTTATTCACCGTTGGCTTCAATAAAAACCTTGTAGAGGATGGTTCGCCTCAAACCATCACCATGCATATCGACCTTGGCCAATGGGAGAAGCGACCACTGGCCTCCCTTCCGTACCTATCGAAGGTGGCAAAACTTTACCAACGCCTGGCAGACGGCTGGGAGCTCTCACTAATCATGGAGCACAAGGGCGACGTTATTTTCAGTGGCACAGGTGATTTCAAAGCCTGTGCAGATGACATTCAAGTACTCAACGCCTTCATGATTTACACAACGAGAGCACGCAGTGTTTCGATGCTGCTTCAAAAGCCAATCACATTCACCAAAGACATCACGTTCGACAGTCAGGAATTGACTAATCTCGAAGACATTCGCCGAATCCTAGAGAATCAAGGCCAGGTTCCAAGGGAAAATCTAACAAAGCCGATGATCGTCGATGTGATCTATGATGACAGCATCGATCAGTTTGAAATCTTGGGGGCAAACAGTCCAGGAACCTTGCGATTCATTGAAAGCGAACATGGGGCGGTTGCGGTTTTCGGTCAGGTAATCAGGCTGCCAAAAAGGGTTCTGCTTGTCGAAGGGTTTATTCCTCAGATCAAGCAGAAGAAGAGAAAGTGGAAGAACGGAGACTTCATCAAGCTGACCCTAAAGCCTATCGAAGGCTACGCTGTGACTAATCTCTACGATCAAGGTATTTGACAGAGTTGAAATCGGTGTAGGGTCAAGCTTTGCTTTGCGGATATCTGGCACCGTTCGGCGTGCAACAAACCAAACTATCGACATAGGGCACTGGAATCCTTTGTTCGCCGACCGGAATTTGGTGAGCGTTTCCTGGCCGAAGCGACCACCGGAATTTGGTGAGCGGCCCGGTTTACGTGGCCCGTAGCCGGCCCGAATCGAATATCGGGGGTTTTATCTCCCACCCTCCATCAGCAGCATCTCTGGCACCGGATCGAAATAGGGCACCGGAATTCTGTGTACGCCGACCGGAATTTGCTGAGCGTTTCCTGGCCGAAGCAACCACCGGAGTTTGGTGTGCGGCCCGGTTTACGTGGCCTGCAGCCGGCCCGAATCGAATATCGACCCAAACTCATCGGTGATGGCGGATGATGAATGAAACAATATCCTTTTATAGATATCTCAGATGACCGCTGATCAATGGCTTATTCCGTCCCTGCCCGAATCGATTCCTCCGTTGATACTGGCGAAAGCAGACGTGCTTGTAACGAAAACAGCTTTCCTTGCCGGCCTGCTCGCACCTGAAAGTGCAGCATGCTTGAGCAGACAGCTGAAGGTCTCTGACGCTGAGTACTCGAGGATCATCGACGGGTACAACACTGACCTGAAGGTGCTAGAAGACGCAACCAACTTGGCTAGCACGCAGTCCATATTGAGGGAAATCACCGAGCTTCGTCGACGTCTCATTGCGGCGCTAGCCCACCACCATCACCTAGTACAAACTCAACCGCTATCTGACGGTAATGGGGCTGTGGCGAGGTTGATCGTTCATATGCATTTCGCTCAGATCGGACTGCATCCGCACTTGTGGTCGCTGCCTCGTGGCATAGCTCGTAGACGGGAGGAGTATCAGGCTGCACTGGGCCTAACTGGTGGCACGCAAGGGAGACAACCTTCTGGTGGTTTCCAGCGAACAGACAAAGCCCTTCTCGGCTTCATCGCGTTCATGCTTGATGTCTGCCATGAAGAGGTCGACTACATGACTGCTGCCCTGAATCGCCGCAAGCTTCGTGAATCTGTTACGAATGCGTTCAACACAAACTCACGCTTAACAGAGGCCGGGATCAGAGCAGAAATTGCACCAGCTTTCCTGGCGCTGTTGATTCAGGGTGCGCTTCCTCGCTCTGAGTTCAATACCTTTACTGGGCTTCAGTCTGAAGCAGCAAGCAATCAAGTCGGCAGGTTGATCGACATCGGCCTGGTCGTGAGTCCGCCATCTGATCTCCTCACACTTGAGATCGCCTTACCAGACTGGTTTGTAAGGGAGCTTCTTCCGGATTTGCACGAGATTTGGTAGCTCTGATCGTCAAGATGCAGCTTGGCAGATACGACAGATGCTTCGGGCAGCATTGCCGTTCAGGGTTTACGTCGAGCCGGGCCATGAGGCCCGAAGCAGCGACATTTAGAAGTGCCTCGACTAGCCACACATCGTACCTGCAGTCCCCCACGGCCCCGTCCTAATAGCTAGTAGCATACGAGATGGCCGTCTTCGTCTAAATACGGAGCATACACCGTGGAGACAGTCGGTTGCTCGATCTGAGCCGCCAGATACCCAGCAACCCATAGCTGCTCCACAAGCCAGAACGCTTCCTCAAAGTTGAGCCGGAATGTCCTATCGTCAATGCCCAAGCATGGAAGATCGAGATCATCAT
This sequence comes from Pseudomonas sp. BF-B-30, assembly GCF_019956305.1. Classification (NCBI taxonomy): domain Bacteria; kingdom Pseudomonadati; phylum Pseudomonadota; class Gammaproteobacteria; order Pseudomonadales; family Pseudomonadaceae; genus Pseudomonas; species Pseudomonas sp. BF-B-30. The sequence goes on from NZ_JAHBDG010000011.1 coordinate 91,089, forward strand.
CCAAAGCAATCACGAGCTTGTAATAGTCAGGCTCGCAGTGAGGAAATTCTGGGCGCCGAAAAGACCCTGATGCGCAGAACTCAAATCCTTTGTTCCTTGATTCATAAATTTGCAAGGAATCACGTTTAGTCGATAACGTTCGCGATTGGATCAATTGATACCAGGTAGCATAGGTTGCCAATCGCGATATAGATTCCGCACTACCTTCGCATATTCCGAGGTTCGAGTAGGTCAATAACATCTTCGCCAGACTTTTAGACACCTCAGCACACTGCTGCGCGGTGAAGCAATATTCGGAATCGTCAATGAGAAATGACACTTGGCCATCTATCACTTCGAGCGATGCCAAGTACGCTCCATCAGTACAACCGTGCCGCTTCATCGAGTGCTCGACCACAAAGACGACTTTGTTTTCATCAAAGTTCTTAACCGCCATGAATCATCCACCAAGCAAGATCACATAAATATGTAATCGGCTTGCTGCCGGTCAAACTTGAATAAAAACTAACAAATTCCAGCTCACTGAACAATCGCACCCACTATCGTTCATACTGCATTTAATATAATGCAAAAGATGAAAACTCGTTATTACAGTCTGTCGGTCTTCTCGCCCATGGAGCGTAGAGTTTTGAACGCTTGATCTCACCATCAACTAACGATTCAGGTAACGACTTATGCAGCCCAGCCTGTACCTGACCGAAAACCGTATACCAGCAAACCCACGGTTCAGGACAAGGCATTTCACAAAGAGCTCGAGCAGATGCGCGCAGATGCTGAAGCTGGACTGATTCATAAGCCAGAACGCGAGCCGGAGGACGATGGTGCTCCAAGCCTTAAGCTTGATGATTATCCGGATCTGTAAAACGTGCCACGGAGAAGCTACAGGCGAGAACGGCTTGCCGGCTCATAGCAATGGAGACCACACGTGAGACATTGAATGCTGAACATCCGAGGCAGTTGGGAATGCTCGCATCGCGTAGTACCCAACGAGCCGATACACATCTCAGCCCCTATTCTGAGCTTCCAGGATGAGTTCCCAATTTGGAAACAGTGACCCCTGAGCCAGGAGCTGCACCCGCCTGCTACGCTGACCTCTTCCACGGAGGAATCACAATGTCGAACGCAGACCTACTCCCTTCGCTACTCTTCAAAATCAATCAAAACCAGGTAGCCCTCGAAGCCGCAATCATGGAACTCACGCTTTGGGTCGAGCAGCGAGGGTCGGATGATATTGGAGACAATGTGCGCGGAGCACTGGCAACGATCAGCAAGAATGAAGAGTTCATCAACATGACGTTAGCGGTGCTGATGACGCCCGAGTGACAACTTCTTCATGTCAGACAGTTATCAGCCAAGAACAGGTGCACGAAACGTGGACTTTTTGGCCCCCTCGTCGACGTCCCGCCCATCGAACACAATCCCCATATCGCAGTAGTGAATCAATGACACATCGCTGGTATTCTCGCCGACAAGTTCGTCATTCATTAAGGGATGGAGGCGAAAATAGAAGCTCCGAAGCCGCGAACCTTCGGGGCTTTGCTTTTTATGTTTGGGGCTGCGCTGAGCAAATCGGTCATTCACAGCTCGGAAAACTCTTTCTCCCTCAAGCTCGCACTCGATTGACCAGGAACTGTGCCCAGCCATCCTCAGCTAGAGGAACAGCCTGAAGGGCAGACCTGCTCCCTTCCCTACTGTTCAAGATCAATCAAAATCAGTTAGCACTTGAAGCCGCGATCATGGAGCTGACGCTTTGGGTCGAACAACGCGGATCAGCAGAGATCGCCAGTAATATTCGAGGTGCTTTGGACACAATCAGCAAGAATGAATAGTTCATCAATATGACGCTAGCGTTGCTCATGGCGCCAGAGTGAGCAGGTCTCAAGTTAGGTTGGCTAGCCGGGCCTCGATGGCCCGAACGAGCGACTAGCCGCCCTCCTCTTATACAGCCTGTCGACGCATCCTCACAAAGGTAGCGGTCTATCCTGAATGACCTGCTCCATGACAAATGTTGAGGGCAGCTGCTGCACATTGGAACGTGGCTGTCTAAGTCACACAAGGTGACTTAGACACTCGAGCGATTATCGATAGTTGTAAGCGCTCTCATTATGCTCGGCCAAGTCCAGGCCCATCTCTTCGACATGCTCGTCTGCGCGCAAGCCAATCAACGCCTTGACCACTTTCAGAATGATCCAGCTGGCCGCGAAGCAATAGACCGTAGTGAACAACACGCCCTTGATTTGCGCGACCACCTGAACGCCCATGGTCACGCCTTCGACTAGACCGCCAAGCGACGGCACGCAAAACACGCCGGTCAATACAGCGCCGATCATGCCGCCGATGCCGTGCAGTCCAAACACATCGAGGCTGTCGTCATAGCCAAAGCGTTTCTTCAGCACCGTGACACTCAGGTAGCAAAACACGCCGCAGAACAAACCGATTGCCAGAGCACCACCGACACCGACGTATGCACACGCCGGCGTAATGCCGACCAGACCGGCCAAGGCACCACTGGCCAAACCCAGCGCACTCGGTTTGCCGACCCTGAACCACTCGGTGAACATCCAGCCGAGGATACCGGCACAGGCGCCCAGTTGAGTGTTCAGCATGACGATGCCCGACAGCCCATTCAACCCGCCACCAGAGCCAATATTGAAGCCAAACCAGCCGACCCAAAGCATTGCAGCGCCGACCATGGTCAGGCTGAGATTATGCGCGGGCATCGGCGCGTTTTCGTACCCTTTGCGCTTGCCCAGCATCAAGCATGCTGCCAATGCCGCGACACCAGCGTTGATGTGTACTGCGGTGCCGCCAGCGAAGTCCAGCACGCCCCAGTTATGCATCAAGGCCCCCGCCCCGCCCCAGACCATGTGCGCCACCGGCGCGTAAACCAGGGTGAACCAGATCGCCATGAACAGCAGTGCAGCGGAAAACTTCATGCGCTCGGCAAAGGCACCCGCAATCAGCGCAGGAGTGATGATTGCGAAGGTCATCTGGAAGGTCACAAACACGCCTTCGGGGATGTCGCCCACCAAGCTTTCTGGCGTCATGCCCGCGAGAAACGCACGACTCAAGCCGCCGACGAAGCTATTGAAGCTGACTTGGCCCTCAACCATGTTGGTGGTGTCGACCACCATGCTATAGCCATAGATCACCCACAACACTCCTACCAGCCCGGCGATACCGAAGCACTGAGTGAACAGCGACAACATGTTCTTGGCCCGCACCAGACCGCCATAAAACAGCGCAAGGCCCGGCAGACACATGAACAACACCAGTACCGCCGCCGTGACCATCCACGCGGTGCTGCCGGTATTGAGGGTTGGCGAATCGGCCGCATGGGCCAGAGGAATGCAGGCGCCGAGCGCCAGTAATGCGAGAAGAGATTTGCCGGGTAGACGGTTAACCATTGTCGAAGCTCCTGCGATGAATGGAAAAGTGTCTGGCAGAAAGCGAGGTAGAAGAGACGGGCCTTGGTGGCCTCTTGTTGTGTAATAAATAGAGCTGTCTTTGTGGGAGCGTACTCGCCCGCGATGGCGGCATGTCTGACAACACATGTGTTGCAGACAAATTTCTATCGCGGGCAAGTACGCGTTGAAGCGGTTATCGACTCAGTACTGCTGGCCTGGGATCCACGAGGTTCCTGCCAGTGGTACCCGAGCCATAGCTGCCGATTCCACGGTCAAGGCCACCAGATCCTCGGGATCGAGGTTGTGCAGGTGTGACTTGCCACAGGCGCGGGCCATGGTTTGCGCTTCCAACACCAATACACGCAAATAGTTGGCCAATCTGCGTCCACCCTCGACCGGATCAAGCCGTTTCGACAGCTCCGGATCCTGGGTAGTGATACCTGCCGGGTCACGGCCGTTCTGCCAGTCGTCATAGAAACCAGCGGCCGAACCGATTTTCTTCAGCTCCTCGTCCAGACGCGGATGGTTGTCGCCCAGGGCGATCAATGCCGCGGTACCGATTGCCACTGCATCAGCGCCAAGTGCCATGGCCTTGGCCACGTCAGCACCGTTGCGGATACCGCCGGAGACGATCAGTTGCACTTTGCGGTGCATGCCCATTTCCTGCAGCGCCTGCACCGCCTGTGGGATGGCTGGCAGAATCGGGATGCCGACGTGCTCGATGAACACTTCCTGGGTCGCCGCAGTACCACCCTGCATGCCATCGAGCACGATAACGTCAGCACCGGCTTTCACTGCCAGCTTGACGTCGTAGTACGGGCGGCTCGCGCCAATCTTCACGTAGATCGGTTTTTCCCAATCGGTGATTTCACGGATTTCAGCAATCTTGATCGCCAGGTCGTCCGGCCCTGTCCAGTCAGGGTGACGGCACGCAGAACGCTGATCGACGCCGATCGGCAAGGTTCGCATTCCAGCAACACGCTCGGTGACTTTCATGCCCAGCAGCATGCCGCCACCGCCGGGTTTGGCGCCCTGACCCAGAACGATTTCGATGGCATCGGCCTTGCGCAGATCGTCCGGATTCATGCCGTAACGTGACGGCAGGTATTGATAGACCAAATGCTGCGACTGACCACGTTCTTCCGGGGTCATGCCGCCGTCACCGGTGGTGGTGCTAGTACCAGCGATGGTCGCGCCACGGCCCAGGGCTTCCTTGGCGTTGGCGGACAGTGCGCCGAAGCTCATGCCGGCAATGGTTACTGGAATCTTCAGGTGAATCGGCTTCTTGGCGAAGCGGTTACCGAGAATCACGTCGGTGCCGCACTTCTCGCGGTAGCCTTCCAGTGGGTAGCGGGAAACGCTGGCGCCGAGCAGCAGCAGGTCATCGAAATGCGGCAGCTTGCGCTTGGTTCCGCCGCCGCGAATGTCGTAGATGCCGGTTTCGGCGGCACGCTGGATTTCCTGGATGGTCAGGCGATCAAAGGTGGCCGACTCACGCAGTACTGGAGGGGCTTTTGGATTAGTGGAATCGCTCATGTTCTTGCTCCTGGATCAGTACGCGGAGGCGTTATCGACTTTGAAGTTGTACAGCTGACGGGCCGAGCCGTAGCGCTTGAAGTCCGAGGATTTCTCGTTGAAGCCTGCACGGTTCAGCAGCTCCTGAAGCTCTTCCAGATGCTCGGCACGCATCTCTTTCTCGATGCAGTCCGAACCCAGTGATTCGACCTTGCCTTTGACGAAGATTTTGGTCTCGTACAGTGAGTCGCCCAGCGCATCGCCCGCGTCGCCACAGACAACCAGTCGCCCGGCCTGGCCCATGAAGCAGCTCATGTGACCGATGCTGCCGCCTACAACGATGTCGATGCCCTTCATGGAGATGCCGCAGCGCGCGCCGGCATCGCCTTCGATCACCAGCAAGCCGCCATGAGCGGTAGCTCCCGCTGCTTGCGAGGCGCTACCTTTGACCCGCACGTAGCCGGACATCATGTTCTCGGCGCAACCCACACCGACGTTGCCGTGCACGGTGACTGAGGCTTTTTGGTTCATACCGGCGCAGTAGTAACCGGCGTGTCCCTGAATATCCACGGACACCGCTTCGTTGACGCCAACTGCCAGGTTGTGAGCACCGTTGGGATGCATCACCACCCACTCGCGCTCTTCGAGATTTTTAACTTGATCGTGCAACGCCTGGTTGAGGTCGCGCACGGTGGAAGTGGAAAGATCGATAGTTTTCATGTGCGTGCTCCTTAAGCCGACTCGCGTTCCCAGATGTACATGGTGGCGGGAACGGGTTCCCAGACTTTGGCTTTCTCGATACCTGGCAGGCTCGACAGCGCTTGGTACTCCGAGGCCATGGCGACGTAGTCGTCGGTCTCGGCGAGGATCGCCGGCTTGCACGCGATTGGATCGCGGATCACCGCAAAACCGTTACGGGTGCCGATGGCGAAGGTAAAAAAACCATCCAGTGCTTCCAGCGAACTGTCCAACGCAGTCTTCAAGGAGTCGCCCTGCTGCAGGCGCCAAGCCAGGTAGCCGGCAGCCACTTCGGTGTCGTTTTCCGTATCGAAGTTGATTCCTTCGCGACGCAGTTCCTGACGCAGACGGAAGTGGTTCGACAGCGAGCCGTTGTGCACCAGGCACAGATCGGCGCCGGTGGAGAACGGGTGACTGCCTTCCATGGTCACGGCGCTTTCGGTAGCCATACGGGTGTGACCGATGATGTGGCTACCCTTCATGCTACCCAAGCCAAAACGCTCGGAGATCTCTTTGGGTAAACCCATGCCCTTGAGAATCTCGATGCTCTTGCCCGCGCTCATGATGCGCACGCTTGGGGCCAGTTCACCCAGCGCAGCACGCACCACAGACTCTTCTGCCTTGACCTTCAGCACCACGGCGCTGGCGTTCTGGAACCAGTCCAGCGACGCACCGAGCTTGCCTTCCAGCGCTGCAATCAGCGCCTTGAAGTCATAACCTTCGGTAGTTGCCTGCAAGGTCAACTTGACCCAGCCATCACCCACTTCATCACCGTAGATAGCAAAGCCGGCGCTATCCGGGCCACGATCGGTCATGGCTTCGAGCATTGGCTCAAAGAGCTTGCCGAGCTGGGATTCCAGCGCCGGATTTTTGAGGTAAAGCCCCACGATTCCACACATATTCATAACTCCTGGGCAGAAGATGCCCAACCCATTGGCTGGGCATCAGAAACAACGGGTTAAACGGGAGGGTTAGAAAAATTCGGTGTAGCGATTAACTTCCCAGTCCGAGACGTGGCGGCTGTACTCCACCCACTCCATGCGCTTGAGCTTGATAAACTCGCCGACAATTTCCTTGCCCATCACTTCGGCAAATAGGGGATCGGCTTCAAGCGCATCGCAGGCTTCCTTAAGTGACTGCGGCAAAGTTTTAATGCCTTTCGCCGCAATGGCTTCCAGTCCCAAGCTGTAAAGGTTTTCGTTGCAGATCTGATCGGGCATCAGCTGCCGTTCGATACCATCCAGGCCCGCAGCGATGATCGCGGCACTGACCAGGTACGGGTTACAGCCAGCGTCCGGAAGGCGAAATTCGAGACGGCCGTAAGGCACACGAACCATGGCTGAGCGGTTGTTTGCACCGAAGGCGATGAAAGCCGGCGCCCAAGTGGCGCCGGACAGCGAATTGCCGACTACCAGACGCTTATACGAGTTGACGGTTGGTGCAGCAAAGGCACAAAGCGCTGGGCCATGGGCGAGCAAACCTGCCGCAAAGTGATAAGCCAACTTCGACAAGCCCATACAGTTCTTGTCAGAGGCATCGAAGAACAGGTTTTTGCTCTCGGCGCTGGCAATAGAGAGATGGAAATGCATGCCGTTGCCTGCACGCTTTGGATCAGGTTTCGGCATGAACGAGCAGATCATGCCTAGATCATTAGCAATCTCACCGGCGGCCATGCGAAAGAAAGTGAAACGATCAGCCGACTCCATCGCATCGCTGTACGTGTAATTGATCTCGAACTGGCCGTTGGCATCTTCGTGGTCGATTTGATAAATGTCGAAACCCACGGGCTGCAATGCTTCAGTGAGTTTTTCAAGAAACACTCTGGAACGCGACAGACCTTTGTAGTCATAGCAAGGCTTGTCCAGGTTGTCGCTGGCGTCGACCAATTGCAGCTTGCCACTGGCATCCCGGCGCATCAGGTTGAACTCGGGCTCCAGACCAGTGTTAAGCGTCCAGCCTTTAGCTTTGAGCCGCTCTACTTGCAGCTGCAGGACGTAGCGACTGTCGTAAGGCCATGGTTCGCCATTGACGTGGCCAATGCAGACAATGCGACCGTAGCCTGGTTGCCATGGCACCGGAGTCAGCGTTGACAGATCGCCCTTGGCCATGAAGTCTGGGCCATGCGGCTCCATACCCATGCCACTGATGGCAAACCCGGCAAAGCCAGCACCAGCTTCTGCAACCATCGGCAGGCCTGAGATAGGTACCGACTTCGTTTTGGCGGAACCATGGATATCCACAAACTGCGCAAGCACATACTTGATACCGTGCTTTTCAATCAGACGCTGGGTCTCTGCTGGTAACATTTTGTCTCTGCTCCATATTCCGATGGGGAAACTTACTTTCCCAATAGGAATGCAAGCTGCTTGCCAAAGTCGGGAATCAAGATCATTTCTCCTTTGTTGGGAGATTTTCTTCTGTTTATATGGGAATATTCATTTCCCTATAGGAATATTGGCTCGGGCACCTTACACCGAGCTCTGCATTTCGCACATTCCCAGTGCGAAATATTTTTTATTGAGCGGAAACAGTGCACGAGTAATGAATATGCCAACCGAAACACAGCCAAAATTGAAGCTTGAGCAGTATTTGGGCATTGAGATCAAACGGCAGCGGCAGGCTCAGGATCTGAAACTCTCAGACGTCGCACGGATCGCAGGTATCAGCCAGGGCATGTTGAGCAAGATCGAAAACGCCCAGGTATCGACTAGCCTCGATAATCTGAGTCGCCTGTGCGATGTGCTGGGGATGCCGATGTCCAAGCTATTCAGCCAATACGACCAGCCAGGTAGCAGTGCCCTGCTGGTCAAGCGTGATGAAGGGCTGGAGGTGGTGCGCCGGGGAACAGAGAAAGGCCACACCTATCATCTGCTCAACCACACACGCGGGCCGAAGAAAAGCTTCGAGGCGTACATGGTCACCATGGACGACGCCAGCGAAGAATTCCCCACCTTCTCTCATCCAGGCACCGAGTTCCTGCACCTGCTGGAAGGCGAACTCGTGTATCGCCATGGCAATAAGCTGTATCACATGGAGGCGGGTGACAGCCTGACCTTCGACGGTGACATCCCTCACGGCCCGGAAGAATTGGTGAGAGTTCCGATCAAGCTGTTGTCGATCATGAACTATGGCGCGCAATCGGATTAACCCAAACTCCTAGATAGACCAACGGCAACGAACCACTTACAGCGTTGGCCTTCGGCACTTCACATCACGGCGTTTCCCACCTGCATCGCAGGTGAGGACGCCCGTATCCCCCGACGCCTCGACAAAAAATATTTCCTGTCAGTTAAAAAAGTTTCCAGATAGATCTGGACTCGACGAACGCTTTCACCTATAAATCCCCTGCAAGAATAACTATTTCCTAATGGGAATTTTTATTCACATGAGAAAAAGATTTTTACCCCTGAATTTCGCCCTTTAGTCAGCTGCCGCCATTTATCTGAGGAAACGTGATGCAACACGAAAAGAACCATTTCATTCTCAAGATCAGTTGTCCGGCGACCTCCGGTATCGTTGCGGCGGTAACCTCATACCTGGCAGGCAACGCTTGCTATATCGGTGAAATGGCGCAGTTCGACGACGAGTTCAGCGGCAAGTTCTTCATGCGTGCCGTGTTCCGTTTCAACGATGGCCATCAGGGCGATATCCAGCAGATCAAGGACGGCTTCATCGACGTTGCCCAGGCATTCGACATGAACTGGGAGCTGCACGACACCCGCGTACCCATGCGCGTACTACTGATGGTCAGCAAGTTCGACCACTGTCTGACTGACCTCCTGTACCGCTATCACAAGGGCGAGATGGACATGACGCTCACCGCCATTGTCTCCAACCACCTTGACCTGCGCCCAATGGCCGAGCGTGAAGGCATTCGCTTCATCTACCTGCCGGTGACCAAGGACACCAAGGCTCAACAGGAAGCCGCGCTGATGAAAGTGGTCGACGAAACCGGCACGGAGTTGGTTGTTCTCGCCCGCTATATGCAGATTCTGTCCGATGACCTGTGCAAACAGATTTCAGGTAGGGCCATCAACATTCACCACTCGTTCCTCCCTGGTTTCAAGGGCGCCAAGCCTTATCACCAGGCTTATGAACGTGGCGTGAAATTGATCGGCGCCACTGCCCACTATGTCACCAGCGATTTGGACGAAGGCCCAATCATCGAACAGGAAGTACAGCGTGTTGATCACGCGCATCTGCCAGAGGATCTGGTCGCTATTGGGCGCGACACCGAAACCGTGGCGCTATCTAAAGCGGTGAAATACCACCTGGAACACCGGGTATTCCTTAACAAGGACAGAACGGTGATTTTCCGATGAACACTTCCAAACTCATCGATGGCAAAGCGGCCGCCAATCGCGTCTTGACGCTGGTCAAAGCCGATGTGCAACGCCTTAAAGCCGACGGCATCGAACCTGCGTTGGCGGTGATTCTGGTGGGCCAGGATCCGGCCAGCCAGGTCTACGTTCGCAACAAAATTCTGCGCGCCGAAGAAGCCGGTATCCGCTCACTTGAATACCGCCTGAGTGCCGACACGACACAGGCACAGTTGCTCAAGCTGATCACCGAACTGAACAATGACGACAGCGTCAACGGCATCCTTCTGCAGTTGCCGCTACCGTCGCACATCGAAGAAACCCGAGCATTACAAGCCATCGCTCCGGGCAAGGATGTGGACGGTTTTCACAGCGAAAACGTCGGCGGCCTGAGCCAGGGTCGCAACGTTTTAACGCCTTGCACCCCAAGTGGCTGCATGCAGTTACTGGAAGATGTCTGCGGTGACCTCAGCGGTAAACATGCGGTAGTCATCGGCCGCTCGAACATCGTTGGTAAGCCCATGGCCGCTCTGCTGCTCAAGGCGCATTGCTCGGTAACAGTGGTGCATTCGCGCAGTGTTGACGCCAAAAACCTGTGCCGTCAGGCCGATATTGTCGTCGCCGCCGTTGGCCGTCCAAGAATGATCGATGCCAGCTGGCTCAAACCCGGCGCGGTGGTGATCGATGTCGGTATTAACCGCATTAACGAGGATGGCCAGAGCCGCCTGGTCGGTGATGTCGACTTTGACAGTGCCCTGCCCCTGGTCTCTGCCATCACTCCAGTGCCCGGCGGTGTCGGCCCGATGACCATCGCCTTTCTGATGAAAAACACGGTGACTGCTGCTGAACAGCAAGCCCATGCACAACGCAGCTCCTCGGAGGCCCCATGCCTTTCAATCTCCTGAAATACGGACTCAGCTCGGAGTATCCCGTCGAGGTGGATCTGCCTGCGCCGAAAGAGCTCAAGTCCTCCTATGACGTGGTGATCATCGGCGGTGGCGGTCATGGCCTCGCCACCGCCTACTACCTATCGAAGTACCACGGCATCACAAACATTGCGGTGCTGGAAAAGGGCTATCTGGGCGGCGGCAACACCGCGCGCAATACCGCCGTGATCCGCTCCAACTACCTGACCAGCGAAGGTGTGCGTTTCTACGCCGAGTCGGTGCGGATGTTCGAAAGCCTGTCCAACGAATTCGACTTCAACATCATGTACTCCCATCGCGGCCAACTGACCCTGGCGCACACCGATGCCACAGTCCGCTCGTTCCGTCAGCGCGCCGAGGTCAACAAACACTTCGGTGGTCGCACCGAGATGATCGATCGCCAGCAAATTCGTGAACTGGTACCGACCCTTAATCTCGATCCGGGTCACTTACCCGTGATCGCTGGTCTCTGGCACATCGACGGCGCTACTGCGCGACACGACGCCGTAGCCTGGGGATACGCCAAACAGGCGGCCAAGCGTGGTGTCGAGATTCATCAGCTCACCGAAGTGCAGGAACTGGTCATTGAGAACGGAACCATCACTGCGGTGAAAACCAATCGCGGCACCATCAAGTGCGGCTGTGCGGTGCAGGCTGTGGCGGGCATGAGTTCACAGCTGATGAAGAAGGCAGGAATTCGCTCACCTATTCAGACCTTCCCGCTGCAAGCCATGGTCACCCAGCCCTTTAAGCCCTTCCTCGACCCACTCGTGAGCTCTTCTGCCCTGCATTGCTACGTGCAACAGACCAGTCGTGGCGAAGTAGTGTTCGGCGGCGGCTCCGACCCCTACCCGCTGTTCAATACCCGCTCGACGCTGGATTTGAAAGAAAGCCTGCTGGCTCACGCTATCGAGATGTTCCCGTTTCTGGCCAACGCCAAACTGATGCGTCAATGGGCTGGGATCACAGACATGACCCCAGACTACAGTCCGATCATGGGCCTATCGCCAGTGAAGAATTACTACCTCGACGCGGGTTGGGGGACTTGGGGCTTCAAGGCCACACCGATCTGCGGCAAGACCATGGCCGAACTGGTGGCCAGCGGCGGCAAGGTGCCGGAGCTGATCAAACCGTTTGGTCTGGAGCGCTTTTCCACCTTCCAGCAAGTCAACGAAATGGGCGCGACAGCGGCCAGTCACTGACGGAGAGCGACGAATGAAAGTCATGACTTGCCCGCTCAACGGGCCGCGCAACATCAGTGAATTCACCTATGGCGGCGAGTTCAAGCAGATGCCTGATCCTCAGACCTGCACCGACACTGAGTGGGCCGACTACGTTTTCAATAGCGAAGACTCCCTAGGCGTCGTGCGTGAATGGTGGATGCACAATCCTTCCAGCTACTGGTTCCTGGCAGAGCGCCACACTGGCAGTGACGAAATACTTCGCACCCTTGATCCAAAGGAAGTGTTCAACGTCCGCGTCGACTTCCATGCCGCCACCGCCAAGGAGAGCGTCAAATGAGCCGTCTACCCGCACCCATGGGCCTGCTAATCGACCGTAATCAGCCGCTTAATTTCAGTTTCGACGGCAAGCCATATCAGGGTTTCGAGGGCGACAGTATCGCCAGCGCGCTGCTCGCCAATGGTCGGTTTCTACTGTCCCGCTCGTTCAAATACCACCGTCCTCGCGGCCCGCTGACCATGGCTGGACAAGACGCTAACACGCTGGTGCAGTTGCCGAGTGAGCCCAATGTACTCGCCGACACCTATTCGTTGGAAAGCGGCATAGAAGTTACCGGGCAAAATTTCAACGGCTCGCTGGATAATGACAAGGACGCTTACCTCGGTAAGTTTTCCAAATTCATGCCAGTGGGTTTTTACTACCGCTCATTCTATAAGCCTAAAGGCATGTGGAAGGTGTGGGAGCCGATCATCCGCAAGAAAGCCGGTTTGGGCGTACTTGACCTGAAATTCCAGCCCGAGTACTACGACAAAGCCTATCTATTTGCTGACCTGGCAGTGATTGGCGCAGGCCCGGCAGGTTTGCAGGCCGCACTGACCGCCGCCAATTCCGGGGCCAAGGTGCTACTGATCGAGCAACAGCAGGTGCTCGGTGGTTCACTGACCTATGCCCGCTTCGATCTGGAAGGAAGCCGCGCCGAAACCCTGCGCCATGAGCTGGTTAACGCCGTTGAGGGCCACGCCAATATTCATGTACTAAAAGAAGCCACCTGCAACGCCTGGTTCACAGACAACTACCTGCCCGTGATTCAGGGCAAACGCATGTACAAAGTCCGTGCGACCCAGTGCCTGATCGCCAGCGGCTCGTTCGATCAACCGGTAATCTTCCGTAACAACGACCTACCTGGTGTGATGCTGACCAGCGCCGCACAGCGCTTGATGAAGCTCTATGCAGTCAAACCGGGTAACCGAGCGGTGGTGCTGACCGGCAATGATGATGGATACCTTGCAGCGCTGGATTTGCATGAGCAGGGAGTTGAGGTTTCTGCATTGGTAGACATGCGCACCAACCCGGCCGATCGCGCGCTGCTGTTGGCTCTGGAGAAACGCGGAATCACCTGTCACCTCGGCAGCACCGTGTTCGAAGCCTTGCACGAAAAAGGCATGCGCCATGTCAGCGGCGCTGATATCCGCAAGATCACCGGCCAGGGCCAAGTGGCCAACAGCGGGTTCATTCTGGACTGCGACCTGCTGTGCATGTCCGGCGGCTACATGCCGGTCTATCAGTTGTTGTGTCAGGCAGGCGGCAAGCTGGCGTATGACGATCAACTGGCCGAATTCACCCTCAGCGGCCTGCCGAAAAACCTTGGCGTCACGGGCTCGGCGAACGGTTTTCACGCGCTGGACAACGTACTGGCGGACGCCACGCACCGCGCGGCCGAGATCGTCGTTGCACTGAACCTGCAACTGACTGCCAAGCCACTGCCGCTGCGCGCCGAAGCGCAGGTCAACTTCCCGTGGCCGATCTTCCCGCACCCCAAAGGCAAGGATTTCGTCGATTTCGATGAAGACCTGCAAGTGCGCGACATCATCAGCGCAACCAAAATTGGCTATCGAGACATTCAGCTGGTTAAACGTTATTCCACGGTGGGCATGGGGCCATCTCAAGGTCGTCACTCTGCATTACCGACCGCACGACTGGTAGCGTCTTCGACTCAACGTAGCGTCAGCGAAACCGGCGTCACCACCGCCCGACCACCGTTCGAAGCGGAAAAACTCGCTCATGTTGCCGGCCGCGCTTTCGATCCGTACCGGCAGACTCCGATGCACAGACGACACTTGGATGCCGGGGCCAAAATGATGCCTGCGGGAATCTGGCAACGTCCGGCGTATTACGGCAAGGCGAACGAACGCGACAAATGTATGCAGGCCGAAGCGCTGCACGTACGCAACAAGGTCGGCATCATCGACGTTTCGACCCTCGGAGGTCTGGATGTACGCGGCCCGGACGCCGCCGAACTGCTCAACCGTATGTACACCTTCACCTTTCTCAAGCAGCCAGTGGGCCGTTCGCGTTATGCCCTAATGACCAATGAACACGGTGTAGTGATTGACGACGGCGTTTGCGCACGCTTCGCCGAAAACCATTTTTACGTCACCGCCACCACAAGCGGCGTGGATCGCATCTATCAACAGATGCTCAAGTGGAATGCGCAGTGGCGGCTGAATGTCGACATCGCCAACGTCACGGCCGCCATCTCGGCGGTCAACGTAGCAGGGCCGGATTCACGCAAAGTGTTGGAGAAAGTCTGTACCGATCTGGATTTATCGGCGGAAGGATTCCCGTATCTGGGCGTGCACCAAGGTACGGTGGCTGGGATCAAGGCACGTCTAATGCGAGTAGGTTTTGTCGGTGAACTGGGCTATGAAATTCACGTCCCTGCCCGGCACGCGTTGAAGCTCTGGGACGCTTTGATGGAAGCTGGCAAGTCGTTCGACATACGCCCTTTCGGCGTCGAAACCCAGCGTCTACTGCGTCTTGAAAAGGGGCACGTGATCATTAGCCAGGACACCGATGGGATGACCCATCCGGCCGAGATCGACATGGGTTGGGCGGTCAGCCGGAACAAACCGTTCTTCGTGGGTCGTCGCTCGGTGGACATTCTCGAAGCCCAACCGCAGAAGCGCAAACTGGTCGGTTTTACACTGCCTAAGTCCAGTCCCCTGCCGCTGGAAGGTCATCTGGTGCTCAACGGCCCGGACATCAGTGGCAACGTAAGCTCCTGCGAGTATTCGCAATCCCTCGGCCAGATCATTGGCCTGGCTTACGCCGGCTTTAATCAAAGCTCCCCAGGACAGCAGATTCCGATCCGCGTCGAGAACGGCGTAATTGTGCATGCCACCGTGGTGAAACTGCCTTTCTTCGACCCTGAAAACAAGCGCCAGGAGCTCTGACATGTCCAGCCTCAATGCAGAAAATCATATCGGGCTGAGCCCATTGCAACAATGCGCCGTGGTCGACTTGACCGAAGTGCCCAGAGTCGGCTTTCGTGGCACGGACAGCGCAGCGTATTTGCTGGCACGAGGCTTCACTCTGCCGGACTCGCCAAATCGTGCAGTGACTCAGGCGGACGGAAGCCACGTCGCGCGGCTCTCGCAAACCGAATACCTAGTCTTGGGAAGTTTACTAGATCGCGGTGAGCGCATTGCCGACGAAGAAGCACGTTGGGAAATGGATCACAATGCCAACTACTTGCTACCTCGCGAGGACAGTCATGGCTGGCTGGTACTGAGCGGAGTCCACATCGCCGAGGTCATGGCCAAGCTTTGCGGTGTCGACCTCCGGCCGCAGGCGTTTGCGCCTGGCGCCGTGGCACAGACGTCAGCAGCGCGTATCAACGTGATTGTGATCAATCTGGGTTCGGTAGCTACACCAGTTTTTCAGATCCTCTTTGATCGCGCTTCTCTGGACTATTTCAAGGGAGCATTGATGGATGCCATGAGAGAGTTCGATGGAATGGTAGTAGGCATCGAAGCGTTGGTCTGAAACTCACCGTAGGCGAAAGCATAAATTGTTGAGCAGGAAAACCTGCTCAACAATTCGTCTTTCATCCGTCGAATTACTCTCGCTCTTATCTCAATCGGAGACCACGATGACCATTCTCGACACACCAGATAAGGAGGCTGACTACAGTGTGCCAGCTCTGGCTCGGGGGCTAAGTGTGTTAGGACTATTCAATGCAACGACGCGCAGTCTGAACATCCACGAAATATCTGAAAGACTGGGCGTCAGTACTTCGGCGGTATACCGGATATTATTCACGCTCATCAACACCGGCTACCTAAATAAGATAAACACACAATACGAACTAGGCGCACGAGTCATCAGTGACGGATTTAGCTACTTGGCTAACCGAGATATTGTCGAAGTGGCTATGCCGCACCTCAATCTGTTGCGAGACCGCACTTCTCTGTCTTGTCATCTGACTATTCGTGAGCAGACCGACAGTCTCTACGTTTATCGAGCGTTTGCTGCTCAACGCCTCTCTGTCAACATACCCATCGGGACGCGAATCGCTTGCCACTGCACAGCCATGGGAAGAATGTTACTAACTGCGCTGGATGATATTGAGTTAGCGGCGCTCTATCAACACATTAGGCTAGACGACTATCCCTCACCGGCGCCTCGAACTCTCCCTGAACTTCAGACCTTGATCTCAAATGACCGTCAGCGAGGCTGGGTGCTGCATCGATCAGATTACTCAACCGCAATTGCTACATCAATCAAAGACCATAAGGGGGTAGTAACCGCAGCGATCAACCTCTCAGGCCCCGATGCGGTGATGGATCCCCCTGGCGCTCAGGATCAATTCAAGAACTTGTTATTGACATGCAGTGCAGACATCAGCCGCGAACTGGGATATGTATCATAATTGACGATCAAAAATTTGCGTTGAATGGGCGAAACAAACGCGGTTGTTTTATTATCACGGAAAGTAATGAATGGTTGCCCACTTAGCTGTATTGGCGACATTCCACTTGCAGGTTGCGATGGCAGCAACAAGCTAGAGATTTAGACATCCATGCATTCCAAGCTGCTTCATGTCTTCTCGGACGAACAATGGAGGCTCAAGTGCAGCGGATGGCAGTGTCTCAACCAGTTCAGGTCAGACTGAATCAGACTACGCAAAACATTACAACCAAACTCATAACTTCGTACAAATCATTCGTCTACATTCATACAAATGTCTGATTGCATTCAACACGACAAATATCGATGCTGAAATTTATTAACTGTCAGAATCCCCTTCTCCAGTTCTGATACTTGCTCTTTAAGACCAGGGGATTTTGAATACATCTTCAAATCCAACCACTAGAGAGCACTACGATGAGTTTTGATAGTATGGGAGCAGCAGTTTCGCTCTGCCCGACCAGTGGCGAAGAAATTGGTCGTTATTCTTATCAAACGCCTGGCCAATTGGACGCAGCGTTGACACGCGTACAAAAAGGCTTTGATAAATGGAGTGTCGTTGACATCAACGTCCGAGTGACAGTTTTGTTGAATTTGGCAACAGAGTTACGAAAGCAAGCGAACTCTATGGCCATAATGGCCGCAAACGAAATGGGAAAACCTATCGCGCAAGGACGCGCAGAGATCGAAAAATGTGCAGCGCTCTGCGAATGGTATGCGGAGGAAGGCCCTAAAATGTTGGCGCCTGAGCCAACTCTGGTTGAAGACGGCAAAGCTTTCGTGATGTACCGGCCGTTAGGGGCTGTTCTCGCGGTGATGCCTTGGAATTTTCCTTTCTGGCAGATCATGAGGGGCGCTGTCCCAATCATATTGTCAGGAAACCCTTATGTACTTAAACACGCTCCAAATGTGATGGGATGTGCTTATTTGCTTCAAGACGCTTGGCAACAAGCAGGTGCGCCAATGGGCGTCTTCGAAGTCATCAACGTTCCTCCCGCTGGCGTATCTAAAGCCATCGAAGACCCTCGAATCGCAACAGTTGCTGTTACAGGCAGTGTAAGAGCCGGATCAGCAATTGCCTCTCAAGCAGGTGCTGCATTGAAAAAATGCGTACTGGAGTTAGGGGGATCTGATCCATTCATCGTGCTTGCCGATGCGGATATTGAGGAGGCGGTTAAAGCAGCGGTCGTTGGGCGCTTTCAGAACACAGGGCAAGTTTGCATTGCAGCAAAGCGTATTATTTTAGAAAAAAGCGTGGCGAAAAAATTTGAAAAGAAATTCGTCGCAGCAGTGTCGGCACTGAAGGTGGGAGCCCCCCTAGACGAGGCAACCTACATTGGCCCCATGGCCCGCTTCGATCTACGCCAGGAGCTACATGAACAAGTTCAGGCCACGTTAAAACAAGGGGCGAGACTGCTTCTGGGTGGTAACAAGAGTGCGCTGCCAGGAAATTACTACGAGCCGACTATACTTTCTGGCGTAACTTCTGAAATGACATCTTTTAAGGAGGAACTCTTTGGCCCAGTAGCGTCGCTGATTGTGGCGGATGATACTGAACACGCTCTGGAATTGGCTAACAACAGCGAGTTCGGCTTGTCAGGAAGTCTTTGGACAGCGGACACAGAAAATGCAAAGCACCTAGCATCCAGAATGGTCACTGGTGCTGTGTTCATCAACGGCTATTCAGCGTCGGATCCACGCGTTCCAATTGGAGGGGTCAAAAAAAGCGGATTTGGACGAGAGTTATCGCACTTTGGCATCCATGAGTTTTGTAATGCACAAACTGTTTGGCTAGATCGCCGATAAGCAATGCAGTCCGTCCTGACAAAATGTCCCTGTTTTTGACGTGAAGGTCGCGTCGCCCTAATCCTCGTCGGCTCACAAACCACTCTCTAGTCTTGAAGGAAAGCACCGGTAACTTGAATCAACAAAAATGGCCCTCGATGGGCCCTTTCTTGTACTCAAACCTAAATCACTTGGTCAGCCAGGACTCAACCGTGTCAGAGCCGCATTCGGCCTTCCACTCTTTCAGCGTCCAGTGATCACAGGTCTTTCTCCATAAGCGAATTTTACTTCTCGATACCACGATACAAACTATCTTTGATACAGAGGGTTAAAAGGCTGCCCAAACGTACCGGCCCAATGACTTCAGCTTGTCCTTTGCCGGTTTGGTGTCACGCTTCCCGTCTTTTGACTGGTCTTCTTGAACGACTGCAAAAGGGAAGAGATCGTATGCGCTGCGCAAACTGCGGATTCGAGAGTCCCTCCGAGGCCAGCTTCTGTGAAGCGTGCGGCGTCAAGTTGTCCCGCTGCTGTCCGCGCTGCGGCCACGAGGCGAGCCTTTCCGCCAAATTTTGCAGTGAATGCGGCGCGCCGCTGACCGATGCGCCTGCTGCACCATCACCGCGCGCCGAGCCTGTTTCAGAGCCCTCTCCAGATCCCATTCATTACACGCCCCACCACCTTGCCGAGCGCATCCGCGCCGAACAGGCGGCTATGGAAGCCCGTGGTGAGACCGCCGGTGAGCGTAAAACCATCACGGCACTTTTTGCCGACATGGCCGGTTCCACGGCGTTGATCCATGACCTCGATCCGGAAGAGGCCCACCGCCTGATCGAGCCCGTCGTCGCGCTGATGATGGAAGCCGTCCACCACTACGAAGGCTACGTGGCCAAGACACTGGGTGATGGCATACTCGCGCTGTTCGGCGCCCCCATCGCCCATGAGGATCATCCGCAGCGGGCGTTGTATGCGGCACTGCGCATGCAGCAGGCGATACATCGACATGGCGACCGCATTCGCCTGGAGAAAGGCATTCCGCTGCAAATCCGCGTCGGCATCCATACCGGAGAGGCGGTCGTGCGTTCGATCCGCACGGACAATCTGCACACCGATTACGATCCGGTCGGGAACACGATCCACATTGCATCCCGGATGGAAGGAATCGCCGCACCCTCGTCGATCCTGGTGAGCGAGCCCACCTACAAGCTGGCGGAGGGTTATTTCGAATTCAAGGCTCTGGGGGCCGCCCAAGTCAAAGGCATTCCCGATCCCCTCGTTGTGTACGAGGTGCAGGGGCTCGGCGCGTTGCGCACGCGTCTGCAACTGTCGGCACATCGTGGGCTAGCCCGGTTTGTCGGCCGCCAGGTCGAGCTCGACCATCTGCATCAGGCACTCGAACAGTCCAAAGCGGGCCACAGTAAGGTCGTCGCGGTGGTAGGCGAGGCCGGTGTCGGGAAGTCACGGCTGTTTCATGAGTTCAAGGAGCGCTCGCGGCGTGGCTGTCTGGTGCTGGAGACGTTCTCGGTGTCGCACGGCAAGGCCTTTGCCTATTTCCCGCTCATCGAGCTGCTGAACAACTATTTTCAGATTACCGCCCAGGACGACGAGCGCCGGTGCCGGGAAAAGGTTATGGGCAAGACCCTGACACTCGAGCGAAGCTTCGAGGATCTCGTGCCCTACCTGCTCTATCTGCTGGGTATCGGCGAACGCAGTTCAGTGCTCGCGGAAATGGATCCTCAGATCCGGCGCGATCGCACCTTCGACGCCATCACTCAACTGCTGGCGCGCGAGAGCCGCAATCAACCGATCGAGCTGCTGTTCGAGGATTTACAATGGCTGGACTGCGAGACCGAAGCATTCCTCGCATACTTCATCGATCGCTTGACGAGCACCCCGATCCTGCTCCTCGTGAACTACCGGCCCGAGTATCAGCCTGTGTGGACGCGCGCGGATCATTGCAGCCAACTGCGGCTCGAACCGCTGGGCCCAGCCGAAGCACAGGCACTGCTCACAACCCTGCTTGGGGACGATCCCTCCCTCGCCCCCCTCAAACAGCTCATCCTGGATAAGACGGAGGGCAACCCGTTCTTCATGGAGGAAGTGGTACAAACGCTGGTCGAGGAGAAATTGCTGCTGGGTAAACCCGGTCAATATCGGATCGAACAAACTCCGGCTGCACTGCATATCCCCACCACCGTGCAGGGTGTACTCGCCGCCCGTATCGACCGGCTCCCCGTGGCGGAGAAGGAATTGCTGCAGACCCTCGCTGTCATCGGCAAGGAGTTTCCGTTCAGTCTGATCCAGTGCATCTGTAATGGGCAGGATGCTCGGACGGACGACAAGTTGTGTAATCTGCTCGCCCGACTGGAGGCCGCGGAGTTCATTTACCAGCGGCCCGCATTTCCGGAGGTGGAATATTCGTTCAAACATGCGCTGACCCAGGAGATTGCAGGCCACTCGCTACTCACGGAGCGGCGCAGCGCGCTGCACGAACGCACGGCGCAGGCCATCGAGACACTGTTCCCCACCCGCATTGCCGATTACTGCAGCGAACTGGCGCACCACTATAGGCTGAGCGGCAATGTCCCGAAGGCTGTGGAATACCTGCACCGTACCGGGCAACAGGCCCTCCAGCATTCCGCCCAACTCGATGCCATGCGTCATCTTGAAGCGGCGCTTGAATTGCTCAAGCATTTGCCCGACACGCCCGCGCGTGCTCATCAGGAACTGACGCTACTACTCGCCCTGGGGCCGGCCTTGATGGCCGTGCGAGGCTATAGTGCACCCGAGGTAGCGACCACTTACACCCGCGCACTGGCGCTGTGCGCGCAAGTAGGCGACGACTCGCTTTTCCCTGCGCTGCTGGGGCTGTGGACTTACTACGAGTTGCGGGCGGAATACGCAACTGCATGCGAACTGGGTGAACGCTTGCTCAGTATTGCTCAAACTGCGCAGGATCCGGACTTGCTCGTGGAAGTCCATGCGGCACTCGGGGAGACATTGTTTTTCCAGGGTGATCTGCGCAATGCCCATGACCATCAGGAGCAGGCGCGTGCCCTCTACATCCCGGAGCGGCATCGCGCACATGCCATTACCTACGGCGTGGATCCGGGCTACGCCCTATCGTTTTCGGCCTGGAGCCTTTGGTACTTGGGTTTTCCTGATCAGGCAAGCACGCGCAGCCGGGATACCCTTGCTCTGGACAAGTTGTCCCACCCGATTAGCTTGGCCTTCACCCTCTCTGCTACATCGATGCTCGCGCAGTTTCGGCACGACGTACAACTCGCCGAAGAGTGTGCAGATGCCGCCATCAAGCTTTCTCTCGAACGAGGGTTTCCGTTTTATTTGGCATGGGGGAATATTCTTCAAGGTTGGGCTCGCGCCGAGCAGGGAAACATTGACGAAGGAATCGCTCAGATAACCCAAGGTATCGCCAATTACCAGGCAGCCGGAGCAGAATTTGGATGTACTTATTTTCTGGCCCTGCTGGCCGCAGCGCACGGGCGCGCCGGACAACCCCAGGCAGGATTGGACACCGTGGCCGATGCTCTGGCTATGGTGAACAGAATAGGCGAGCACTTTTACGAAGCAGAGCTGTACCGACTCAAGGGTGCTCTTACCCTGCAATGTCCGGGTGAAGACCCACAGGATTCTTCCGTGCGACAGGAAGCACAAACATGCTTTCACACGGCGATCTCGATCGCTCGACAACAAGGGGCAAAGTCCCTCGAGCTCCGCGCCACAGTCAGCCTTGCACAGCTATGGGCAACACAAGACAAGGAGGCGGCCAGACAAATGCTGGCCGACATATACAGTTTTTTCACAGAAGGCTTCGACAGCGTTGATCTGCTACAAGCCAAGGCGCTGCTCGATGCATGGGCATCAAACGGGGGATGAACGATCGATGACGCAGGGTGCTGAATGGGGCACCGGCGTGTCGGCGGCGAGCCCGTGACGAGGAGAGGCACCGCAACAAATTCTCGATTCGGCTCAGCACCGACGAGGAGATAAAGAATGACCACGAACAACGGCCAGCCTCAGGGCAGTAACGAGCGAAAGCCGGTCGCGCTGGCGTTACAGGGCGGCGGGATGCACGGTGCGTTCACCTGGGGCGTACTCGATCGATTGCTCGGAGACGGCAGGCTTGCCATTGAAGGGGTCAGCGCAACCAGTGCCGGCGCGATGAATGCAGCCGTGCTGGCCTATGGCATGCTCCAAGGTGGTGACGCCGGCGCACGCCAGGCGCTGCACGATTTCTGGTACGCCGTGGCGCAATCCGCCGAGCGTTATAACCCGTTGCGCTGGATGCCATGGCTGAAAGGGACGCACAGCTTCGGGCTGGACTATTCGCCCATGTATACGTTCGCGGACATGACGCTTCGTATCTTCTCGCCTTACCAGTTCAATCGCCGCAACTTAAGTCCATTGCGGGAGGTGCTGGAGAGTCAGATCGATTTCGCCGCCATACGAAAGCAATGCCCGTTCCACCTCTATCTGTGTGCGACCAATGTCGAGACGGGGAAGATACGCCTCTTCACCGGCGAGGACGTCTGCGCAGAAGCGGTGCTTGCTTCGGCCTGTGTGCCAACATTGTTCCAGGCGATCACGATCGACGGGCAGCACTACTGGGATGGCGGCTATATGGGCAACCCGGCTATTTTTCCGTTGATTTACCATTGCAACACGCGCGATGTGGTGATCGTCCACATCAACCCGCTCGTCCGCCCGGGTGTGCCCATTACCGCTGCCGACATTCTCAATCGCATCAGTGAAATCAGCTTCAACTCGTCGCTGATGCGTGAGCTGCGCACCATCGCTTTTGTCACCGACCTCATCCAACAAGGCAAGCTTGATCGCAACGAAATGAAGGAGGTGCTGATCCACTCGATTAAGTCCGATAAGGCGATGTGCGCGCTTAGCGTTTCCAGCAAGTACAATGCGGACTGGGACTTCCTTTGCGGACTACGCGACAACGGACGACGCGAGGCCGAGACGTGGCTCACGGAGAACTACCGGAATATTGGCGAACGGTCGAGTATCGACATCCGAAGGGAATTTCTATGAACGCCGCCATAGGGCAGAAAAGGTGACTGGCGTCGGCACGGACGCTCGCGCAATGAGTGCGGTGCACGCATGAGTGCCGCATGGTGTGACCGCCCACTACACTAACGCCAGATCCAATGTCCCTCACTCTTCTACACAAAAGGCCCCTTTGGGCCCTTTGTACTCAAACCAAACTTACTTGGTCAGCCAGGACTCGACGGTGTCGGAGCCGTACTGCGCTTTCCACTCTTTCAGCGTCTTGTGGTTGCCGCCTTTGGTTTGGACGACTTCGCCGGTGTGCGGATTTTTGTAGATATTCACCTGACATGGTTTACGTGTGCCGACATTGGATTCGGTGGCTGGAACACGACGACCAGATTGCGAATCAAGCAGGCTGATCACGTTTGGCAGGCTGTAACCGTACTCAGCAAGCAAAACGCGTAGCGTTTGGTGCTCATCGTCTTATTTCCAAATCGATGAGGAACAGCACAGTCAACCAACCTCTCTGTTGCGTATGGATGTTCACATTTGAACCAACAACCCGCTTTACTGGCTTCTTAAATCGCAAAAAAACGATCAAGCCAGCTCATACCTTCGAGTGTGCCGATAGCAGGTTGATATTCACACCCAACCCAGCCCGTATAAAAATGTGCACTTATCGAATCAAGAACTCTAGGCAGGTTCAAATTACCGACATTAGGCTCATGCCGTCCTGGGTATCCGGCAATCTGTAAATGGTCGGTTTGAGGAAGAAGGAGGTCAATGCAAGCAAGAGGATCCAGTCGCTCCATCGCAGCATGATAAAGATCCAGAATTAGGCCTAGCCCTTCAAGTCTTTGCGTCCAGTTGACGGCCCCCGCCAGTGTTCGAATAAAATACCCAGGCACTGAAATTTGATTGATGGCTTCAATTACAACCTTTACGTCATAACGGGCGGCCTCCTCGATGGCCCAGTTCATGTTGTCGATAAATTGACCACTCGATACAGCGTAATTTGACTGCTCGACCACACCGGATAACACGTGAAGCAGTGGACTTCCTCCTTCCACGGCATATTCGAGTCCTAGGTTAAAATCCTTACGGAAGTCCCCAGCCTTTCCAGACTGAGCAGCCAGCCCCTTACTACCAGGTTGCAATGGCATTGTTGCCAGTACCTGTTGAAGGCCAGTGCGACGTAACTTTTCGGCTATTTCTGCTGCCGCCATGTCTCGTGGAAAACTGAACTCAACGGCTTCAAAGCCAGCGTCCCGCGCGGCGCTAAATCGATCCTCGAAAGGCCATTCGGTGAAGAGCAAGGTGAGGTTCGCTGCATATTTGATCATTCAGTTAGTCAAGTCGTTGTGTTTGAGTTGCACCACGAAAAGCGGATCCAGCGATCCTGAATCCGCACTCGTGCTTGAAATTACGCCGTTACAGGAAAAGATTTTGGTTTGAGCAGAAAGTGCGCCAGTGCCGGAACCAGTACCAGTGCGCCCACCATGTT
This sequence comes from Pseudomonas sp. BF-B-30, assembly GCF_019956305.1. Classification (NCBI taxonomy): domain Bacteria; kingdom Pseudomonadati; phylum Pseudomonadota; class Gammaproteobacteria; order Pseudomonadales; family Pseudomonadaceae; genus Pseudomonas; species Pseudomonas sp. BF-B-30. Next base: position 116,233 of record NZ_JAHBDG010000011.1, read on the forward strand.
CCAGATGAACATGAACCCGAGCAAGATGCCCATGTCAGCTTGGAATTTGATGGGCGACAACACCCAAGTGAGCACTGCAATGCCCAACGTAATACCCGTCATCACCACGACCTTGCCGGTAGACAGCAACGCAAGGTAGTAAGCGTCAGACAGGCTACTGCCATTTCGCAAATTGGTGAGTGTCACGCTGAGGATGTACAACGCATAGTCCACACCGATACCCACCCCCAACGCGATCACGGGCAGCGTCGCGACCTTCACGCCGATGTTAAGCCCGACCATCAAGGCTTCGCACAAAATGGAGGTCAGCATCAGTGGCAGAACCGTACACACAACCGCACGCCAAGATCTGAAGGTAATTAAGCAAAGCGCGATGACGGCGGCGTACACCATGAGCAGCATCTGCACGTTCGAACGCTTCACGACGATATTGGTGGCCGCTTCGATGCCGGCATTGCCTGCCGCATTGAGGAACTGGATTTGATCCGAATTATGAGTCGCCGCGAACTGTTCGACTGTCTGAACCACACTGGTGAGCGTGTCCGCCTTGTGATCCTTCAGATAGACATACACTGTCAGCAGATCGCAATTCTGGTTGAACAGCTCTCGCGGCGCCCGGGTGATGATTGCATTCAACAGCCCCTGGTTACGGGGTATCTCGTACCAGGTCATGCTGCCTTCATTCATGCCGGCCGCCGCCTGCTTACTCAGCGCCGCTAACGACGTCGTGGAGACCACTCCCGGTAACTGCTGAAGCTGCGCTTCCAGCGCATCAACTGACACCAGTGTTTGGTAATTGGCGCAGTAGTATTGGGGCGTTTTCACCATCACTACATACTTGTCGCTACTGGCGGAAAAGTTACTGACCATGAAGCGGTTATCGCTGTTGTAACGCGATTCAGGACGCAATTCCGGTGCCCCGGGATTCAGATCGCCGATCTTCACATGAAGGCTCACCGCAAAGCCTGCCACTCCTAGAATCACGGCGACGATGATTGCACCACTCGCCCATTTACGTTCGGTGAATCGATCCAGAAATGCCCAAAATGGATGGCGGGTGTGATAAGAATCTAGCTGCGAGAACTTGTCGTTCGCCGCTTCACGCTGTGCAGCTGCTTTGCTGACCCCGGTGAACGACAACAGAATCGGTAACAGAATTAGGTTCGTGAAAATCAGCGTCAGAACACCAATCGTCGCGGCGACAGCTAGATCCTGAATGACTGGGATTTTGATGATCATCAACACGGCGAAACCTACCGCGTCCGCCACCAGCGCCATCAGCCCGGTCAAAAACAACCGGCGAAAGGTGAAGCGTGCAGCCACGAGCTTGTCGGCTCCACGCCCGATGTCCTGCATGATGCCGTTCATTTTCTGGGCGCCATGACTCAACCCGATCGCAAACACTAGGAACGGAACGAGGATCGAGTAAGGATCGAGATCAAACCCCAGGGTGGGAAGCAACCCCAGCAACCAGACCACAGCGATAATCGAGCACAGCAGCACCAACAATGTGCTGCGTACGCAACGGGTGTACCAGAACAACACAATGCCGCAAATCACCAATGTCGCGGCGAAGAACAGCTGCATTTGTCGCATGCCGTCGATCAGATCGCCTACTACCTTGGCAAAACCAGTGATGTGAATTTCGATGTTGTCAGTTTCGTACTTCGCCCGTATCTGCTCGAGCTGGCCTGAAAGCGCGCTGTAATCCAGAGGCTTGCCGTCGTCCGATGTGATGTCCTGAAGAGGCAAAAGTACGATGCTGGATTTGAAATTTGACGCCACGAGCCGACCTACTTCACCCGATCTATCGACGTTCTGCCGAACCTGATCAAGACTTTTGGCAGAACCATCGTAATCGTCAGGTATGACCGGCCCACCATCGAAACCCTCCTCCGTTACGCCGATCCAACGGGTCGCCGGAGTCCACAGGGACTTCATATATGAGCGGTCGACGCCGGGAAGTAGAAACACCTCATCGTTGATTTTCTTGACCGTCTCAAGGTAGGCAGCATCAAAAATGCTGCCCTGTTTGGCCTCGATCGCAATCCTCAAGGTGTTTCCACCTTCCCCCAACTGGCCCCTGTTTTTCAGGTAGTTCTGCACGTAAGGGTGATCTGTCGGGATCATTTTTTCGAAGGCAGCATTAAGCTTCAGGCTCAGTGCCTGGTAGCCCAGTATCAGACTGAGCAACACGCAAATGCCCAAAATGATGCTGCGATGATTGAACAGAAGCCGTTCAACCAAGGTGCCAGAGGATGGGTCGAAAGCATCCGGCTGAGGGATGGTGTGATGCTCCGCAGAACGAGTATAGCTATTCATTGATCGTGCTCCGGCGAGTCCACTGCAACTGCGGACGACAGCATGCCGCGTGCACTACTGATGATCAGGTTGCCGTTCGCGGCTTGCGCCATGCCTGTGAAATAACTGGGTTGAGCAATCTGAAGGACAGCCGCTTTGGTATCGCCATTCGCGAAGCGCAACACCCTTCCCGACTCATCGGTGAGCAGCACCGATCCATCGGCAAGACGCAACCCACTGGTCAATGTGACGGGTTGTAAGGTGTCGAGGGGCTGCCAGGTATCGCCGCGATCCTTGGACTCAAACGCTTTGCCGCGAAGCCCAAACGCCAAAATGGAACTGCTGTTTGTCGCCTGGAGCCCGAACGTCGTGCCCTCGTAAGGGGACGCCAGCGGCTCGAAGGTTTTTCCCTCGTCACTTGAGCGCAACAGAGTGCCCTGCTCGCCGGCGATGAAGAGATCCCTTCCCACCCGTTCGATGCTGTAGAGATGCAATCCATTTGGGTTATCGATACGGGAACGGATCGATTGCCAGCTGAATCCGCCATCATGGGTGACAAACGCCAGACCGTAAGCGCCCACCACCAGTCCATTTTTGGCATCAAGGAAGAGAAGATCGAGCAGCGGTTTGTCTGGGCCATCGTCCACGAGTTGCTGTGCTTGAGCTAAACGCTCTTGCGCCTTTTCAACGTCCTCGGAGCCTTCAGTGGCCAGCCTGGTTTCCTGTAATTCGATTTCGGCCGCCTGGACGCCGTCCAGTTGCTTGCTCCAGCTCAGTCCACCATCCCGAGTGTGCAAGACAACCCCGGCATGTCCGACGGCCCATCCCTCGACATCGTCGATGAACCGAACCTTGACCAGCGTCACGCTGACAGGGGAATCAACTTGTGACCAGCTAGTGCCATTGTCATCGGAAACAATGATGAACCCTCGCTCTCCGACTGCCACCAGGCGTTGCCCTGCACGCGTAACGCTGAGCATCACTGACTGCGCAGCCATTTCACTCGTGATTGCAGGCTGTACCTGCAATCCATCTGGTTGTGCAACTGCTGTGCTGGAGAAGTATGCCGGCATGATCAACATGCTCAGCATGAGTGTCCTGAGCGGATATTTATGGAAAAGTCTGGGTATTTGAATGCGCATTTGAGAGCCTCGAAGATGCGGTTCAATGGGCGCAGCGTTACTGACACTGCGTCCATGGAACAAATTGAATGAGCCGTTTCGAGGTTCAGCGCACCGACCCGGACGCTACCGCATTACCGGTAAAAAAGTTCTCTGGTTTGCGCGGGATAACGCTATAGGTTTCGCCGTTCAGGCCCTGCACGACGCTGTACGTCTTGGCTTGCAGGTTGTAAATCACCACAGGTTTCACCACTACCGCAGGAATGGAAGGCACTACAAATGGCAGCACTTGTGAGACTCGCCACAGTTTGCCCTCAGCGTCATATCCGTCTACTAGCGACACTGTCCAACTGTCCTCATCAATGAAGAATTTGCGCTTAGGTACTGCATGGCGTTTGCCCGGTGCAACCGTGGCCTCCAACTCCCAAACGCGATGGAGCTCCCAGCGCAATTTGTCTGGATTGAGGTGATTAGCCACGAAGGCGTCGTCTCGTTTTTCTGCGTTGAACTTGTTGTCGTTGTAAGGGATATACATTTCTTTTTTGCCAACGAGCTTCCAGTCATAGCGATCTGGATGGCCAATGAAGCCATGCACCTCATCAAAGTAGTTAGCGCCCGAGGCTACAAAATCGGGGGTGTCATAGCCGACAGTGGGAGCACGTCGCACACGGCGTTGTCCGACTAGATACTGCCAGGCCTCTCGCGGTTCCTGGACATTGATACTGTCGTGCGTCACAAGCGACTCACCCGCTTTAAACGGTGGCTCGTTGGTCAAAAAGCGCAGCAGCGCATACTGCCCCGACCATTTATCAGCACTTCCGTCTTTGAAGTAATACGGATATTGCCAGTTTTCGACCCCACGGCTTGCTAACGTCCGGGTTCCGTCAACATTACCAATGACGTTGGCGTACCCCATCTGAATTGATTCCGCCTCTACGCGCAGAAGGAAATTCCAGATGACCTCATTACCAGTTTTTGGAATAGGAAACGGAATGCCACCGTAACACCCTTCCACTGACAAGCCGTTGCTGGTCGTCTTGCAACGGGTCGCATTAGCGAATGTATTTTGATACACGCTATCCGGTGCTGCAGCAGTACGGTGGGTTGGGTAAATATCCAAATGGAAGGTGTCGGGATATTTGGCCAACAGCGCCTTCGTACCTTCGCTCAATTTGTCTGCGTACTGCGCAGCATTTTTGGCGGTAATTTGCAGAACGGGCTTCTCGCCTGGGAATGGATCTGCTGGCATATCTCCAAACTTAGGGCCAACGACATCTTTGGTCAGTCCGCCTGTCCACGCAGGAATGGAGCCATCGGCGTTGCCGGCTTTTTCGGCGCCCATTGGCGTCAATGTAGTCTTGAGCTTCGCGGCCTCGTCGGGGGACACCGCTGCGTATACGCTGTTGGCACACATCGAGATAGACAGGGTGGAAAGCAGTAGCAGTTTAATTTTTGTCATTATCAGGGCCCGCCTCTTCTTTGCTTAAAAGGTTCGCTGGATCGAAAACGCCACGAAATCTCTGTCTTTCATGTTTTGCTGGTAGGTGAACGAGTTGGAGGAGTTGATGACAGGCCCCGCCTCACCGAAGAAATTGGTGTAGCTCAGGGACGCGTACCATTGCTTCTTGTAATCAGCCTTGAGACCTAGTGTCAGATCCCCACCATGCTCTGGGCCAAATGCCTGAGGTGTGACAGATGAGCGCCCGGATGGGTTGTAACCAATGGTGATTGGGGCTTGAACGTCGATGCCTGGGAAGACCTGAAAGTACTGAGGTTCAAAGGTGAACCGCAGTGCGAAGGCATCACGCGTTGTGTTGGGATCCAGCTGATCGGCATTTTTGGTCACGCTCAACCGACGGTTGAATGCAAGCTCGCCGACGAATGAAGCACCATCCCAAAGTGCCGATCCGCCATAGACATTGACCATCGACACTTGGGCATGCCACGAGCGACCAATGGGGTAAGCCGGATTGGAATTGTTGTCGGAATCCAGGCCGGTGATGATGGTGCCACCGACACCCGCCAATGGCGTATCGACCCTGATAGACGTTTCACCGGCAATGTTCGCTTCGCCGACCAAAGTACTGAAACTTGCGCCAAAGACCTTGATGTCCTCGGGATAAACGTTGACGAAGGTGTCATCTGCTCCAGGTACCAGTGGCGCTGGCCGGAAGTAAAAAACCGGCGTTTTTTCGTGGTATTTGGCCGCGTATAGACCGAACTCCCAGTCCTCGATAGCAAACTTCAGCTGAGCGCCAAACTGACCTGAGTCCTTGGCATCAATGTCCTTGCCGTGACGTAACGAACCAGTAGGGAAAAAAACGCGCTCTCCCCCATCGCCGACAAAGTCCGCGCCGCTGAAGTAGCTTCCCGCTGCAGGAAGACGGGTTTTGTTCCACTCGAATTGGTAGTAGGCACCGACGCTGACTGTATCGCTCAACTGCCAGTTGCCCGAGACCTGCTTCGTTGGCATCAGAATCTCTTTGAACTGGGAACTGGGTACTGACTGCAGCTTCACTAAGTCGACGGTGGATTGCGCATTCGCAATACCGTTGGCACCGAAGAAAAGGCTTTCACCGTAAATTTGTGTGAACTGCCCCAATCTGCCAGACAACGAAGTACTACCGATTTCCTTCGAGCCATAGACGAAGGCATCGAGGATTTCAGTGTTCGTTTCGTGGATCCGACGTGTGTCACTGGTGAACTGATCGTGATCGACGCTCACCGAGTTGGCGGTGCCGGGTGAGTCGTTATCGTTGTCATGACTGTAAACGTTGTCGTACCAGGAAGCGGCACTTAGACGCGCCCCGACATCTTTGTACTTGATGTCAAATTCGGAGAGCAGATCCAGTCGATTGGAGATGAGCCCGCGATCAAAATTTCGATCGCCATCATCCAGGTTCGGGTTGGCGTTGGACGTGCCTGGAGCTGCAGCGACCTTGCTATCGAGCTTGTTCACTCGCCATGCATTGCTGTACTTGATCGTGTTGTCCCAGGTCGCCGAAAGATCGGGATTGCCGGTGTCAATCTGGAAGGCTTGCGATTGCATTGAAAGACTTAACAGCATCGCTGCGCTGACTGCACAGGCGATGCTTGAAACCGGCAACGGGCAGAACCGCTGGTTGGCTGTTTTCATGAAGATGTTCCTGTTTTTTTGTTTTTGTAAAAGGTCATCCATTCGCAGCATTGGCTGCTAATAAATCAGGTGCCGCGTACCGTTCTTGCTCCGTCCTTTCTCGTTCTATCGGTCTTGATGGGTGGTCAACGCTTGCAAGCCAACCTCCACAAGAACGATGTCCAGTTGCGACGTCAGACCGCTGACGCCGAACCCGCCTACGACCTCATCCCCAACAACAATTGGAAGTCCTCCTTCGATTGGAAAAACACCATGAATCATCGAAGCACCTGACCGACCTTCGGCGACCATGTCCTCAAAAAACTTCGTCGGCCGACGTGTAAGAGCGGCACTGCGGGCTTTATCAATAGCCGTTTGGACAGACGAGACGGATGCGCCATCAAGCTTTCTGAACGTCATGAGGCAGCCCGCCTCATCAACCACGGCCATGGAAACCTTCCAGTTTTCCCGGGTGGCTTTTTCCATGGAGGCCACAAGCATCAATTCGGCGTCTGCCAACTCGAGTACCCGCTTCGTTTTCATCACGCACCTCTTGAGCCTATGGTTTGTGGTCAGCCTATGCATGGGATAATCGTGCGTAAAACAATATTTACTGCACTGCAAATCACTTTGTGCACAAAACGTAATCCTGGGCAAATTCAAAGTCAAGGAGATTCTCGAGCGCAAGCATTTCTACGCATCGACGCGGTGAGACGTGAATGGGCATCCGGTGTCGGCCGGCTGGGGGGGCTCAAAGGACGGAGAGCGCTAAAAGCAGTAGGAGAGGTGAATCTGGAGGGGGGCAGCCAGCAGTTATAGGGCGCACGGCGAATCAAAGCCGCTGAAAGAATGCTCAACGATTTTCTGCTTGCGGCTCGTTAAAAATCATGAGCAATTTTGACATTCAGCCTTTGCACTAAAGAAGGTTTTGCGCATAAAATCGATTTAGTGCAAATTTTAGGATGACTCCGACCATGATCACCTCTCCCGGCAGTCCGCTGATCGATGTCGCGTTGACGAAGATGAAAAAAGCGATTGTTTGTTGCGAGCTGGCCCCGGGCGAAAAACTCAAAGTGGCCGAACTGTCCAAAACTTATGGACTCAGTAGCTCCCCTATTCGTGAAGCCCTCAATCGACTGACTCAGGACGGTGTCGTCGAAGCCAGCGATAACAAGGGGTTCAGGGTCGCTCCGATTTCCACGACAGACTTTCGCGACATTACGCGATTGCGCTGCCTGCTCGAGTGCGAAGCGCTAAGCGATGCCATTCAGTATGGCGACGATGCCTGGGAAGCCGATGTGCTAGGTGCATTTCACCGCCTGAACCTGATTGAGAAAAAACTCGGAAGCGGTGTGCTCGTACTCGATGATGAGTGGTCAATCCGGCATAAGGCTTTCCACTTTGCGCTGTTCGCGGCCTGCCCATCATCGTTGATGTTGAAGATGGTTGACTCCCTGTTCGACAGAGCAGAGCGCTACAGACGCTTCTCAGCCAAGCAGCGCCAGACTCCAAGGCACAAGGGAAATGAACATCAAGAGCTAATGAATGCTGCGCTTGCACGCGATTCTGAGAAAGCGGTGACGCTCTTGCGCAATCACATCCAAGGCACTTTGGGCCGAACTGTCGAGGCTATAGAGCGCCAACAAGCCACGCTCCAATAACTGAATCAACAGCCTGTCGCCCCCCACTCGGGGCGACACTCGATGTTCTCTACGTCGAATTCAAGCTCAAAAAAACCTTCGCATCGCAACTGCTTTCGTGGACAGTGCAATGCGAAGGGTCTACTGCCCCTTGCAGATTTACGCCTGCGCAAACCTGATTGTCGTGTCGCAAACTCCGCCATTACTCTGCCTAGCCTGTTCAGGCTCCTTGCACCACAAGGCAAGCTCCATTCCCTCTAGCAGTTCCATCGCCCAGGCGACAGTGACCGCGCCGCCATACACGTAGTGATCCGGTCGCACGATGACCACATTGCAGCCTCGACACTCAAGCCATTGTGCCAGTACGCCGTCGACCTCTTCATAGTCATCAACAGTGCGAGCAGCAGTCTGCTGAGAGGTGACCAATCGCACGACCTGAATGGGCAGACCTTTAAGGGATTGGCTGCTGCGCAGACATCTCAGTAACGCGCTAGCATCAAACCCAGGCGCAATCACCACTCGAAAGGATTGCCCGGTAAATTCATCCAGCAGAGCTTTTTTACCCGTATTGTTGATGACCATTGGCTGAGGAAACAGCTCACCGGCAGGAGCGACTTGCGCGACAAAACCTTGCGACAATCCAGGAATCAGCGTTTGTCTGATGGTGCCTCCCGGATTTTCCGTCATCTGCTGGATCAGTCGCGCGTCCCGGATTGCTGCTCTCTCGTTGTCACGCTCACAGATCACACCACCAAACTCTTTGGCTGCCATGGTGGTTTGGCGGACATGTGGAATCCGTTCGGTTTGGTAGGTATTCAGGAAGGCCGGTGCTGCCAGACCTCCTTTTACCAGCGCGAGCTTCCAGACCAGGTTCAGAGCATCGCGGATTCCCTGACACATGCCTTGAGCCAGGAAGGGAGGCGTCATGTGTGCGGCATCCCCTAGAAAAAACACTCGATCGGACTTCCACTGTTCCAAAATCAGTGCATGGAATCGATAAGCAGAAGCTCGCCAAAGCTGATAGTCGCCCTCAGGCAACCAACGAGAGATCAGTTTCTTGATCGCTTCTGGCTGGGAAATTTCCGTCGGTTGTTCGTCAGGATTGATCATGAACTCCCAACGCCGATGTTGGCCCGGCCCGACGACAAAGGTGCAAGGTCTAGCCAGCTCGCAAAACTGCACATTCGTCTTTGGTAGATGCTCACCCGCACCTTCATTCAGGATCACGTCGACGACGAGCCACGGCTCATCGAATGCGAGATCCTCCATTTTCAACCCTAGACGGGTTCGGATCGGGCTGGTGCCCCCATCACATGCCAAGACATATTCCGCAGTCACAGTGCGCTCGGTTCCATCCTTGGATTGGATGAGAACATCAGCTTGTACACCTGTGGAATTAACCGATAAAACTTCCGAACCGAGCTCTACCGTTACAGACTTGAAGTCCGAAATTTTATTGCGCAGCGCACGCTCTACAGGTGGCTGCGAGAATACGTAGTTTGGTGCCCACCCCAACGGAAATGGAGGTTTCGCGGCATCAATGCGTTTGATCAGCTGAGAACCGGTCGTGCGGTACTCCGAGGGACGATAAGGCATGACATGTTCGGCAATGTCATCGGCCAAGCCAATGTTACCGAACACACGCATCACTTCGTGATCAAAACCCATGGCCCTAGGGTTCGTGTACACCGTCTCGGACTTATCCACGACAAGAGCGCTCAGCCCCCACATGCCGGCGAGATTTGCGCACAGAGCCCCCACTGGCCCCATTCCAACAATGATGACATCGTAGTCCATCGTCTACTCCGCTTTTTGTTTTTCTCTACTACGACTTCTGGTTGATGAGCAGACTTTTGCACTACCATCAACCAGGCTTCAACGACCACCGATTGGAGCAGGCTATGTAGCCCCTCCAAATGCCATTAGCCGATACGAACGCGCTGCTCTTCGATCTTCGCCCGAATAGATTCCTTCCATTGCTCGCGAGTCTGGAAACCGGGACGGCGCCTGCACATGGCCTCGGTCTGGGCGAGGATAGCCTCAGTCGGCATCTCGAGATCGAGCGGCTCCTTGCAAGGTTGTGCAGTGTAGAACGGTGCATCGACATACATTTCGATGGGATTGCCTTCAGGATCTTTGAAGTACATCGACCAGGCGTTACCGTGATCCACCTGAGCAATTCCTTCAATGCCGCTTTTCTTGGCGAATTGATAGTACGTCTTCAGGTCGTCGAGGGAGTTCAGGAGAAACGAAAGCTGATTGATCGGGTTGAACGGTAGGTCGACAGGTTTGCCGTCAAAGAGAACGACCTGATGATGTAACTCAGGGTTCTGAGTCATGAAAAACAAACGGTGACCTGTTGAGGCGACCCCCTTGTCACTTACGATGAAACCCAAAGTGCGGCAGTAAAAATCAACCATCCGATCGAGGTCTTCGCAAAACACACCGGAGTGGGTGAAATTGATTGTAGGTAATGCTGACATTTGGAACCTCCAGTTTTTATGATTGTGTAGAGGACAACGCTTAGGCTTCGTCAATAACGCCGTTCGACAGCGTGCCAATCTCAGTAATCACCACTTCAAAAACATCACCTGGCTTCAGAAAAATCGGTGGATTACGTTTAAAGCCAATACCACTCGGAGTACCAGTTGCCAGAATGTCTCCAGGGTTCCATGGAAGCGCTTTCGATACATACGAAATCAAATGAGGAATGTCGAATGCAAGCTCCGAAAGGCTGCCCTCCTGCAGTTGCTCGCCATTAAGTACCCCCCGCACAACCAGCTTTCGGTAGTCGGAAATTTCCGATGCCGGAACGAGCCAAGGGCCCAGAGCACCGGTTTTTCTGAAGGTCTTACCCATGCCGTACTGGTGCGTATGGAACTGCCAATCGCGGACGCTGGCATCGTTGAAGCAGGTGTAACCCGCAACGTGATCCATCGCGTCCGCCGGATCAATATGCGCCCCCCCCTTCCCGATCACTACCGCCAATTCGGCTTCGAAATCAAATTGCTCTGAGACTCGAGGCCTTACCAGCGGCTCACCGTGGGGCAAAAGAGTTTCGGCAAAACGCTGAAAAATGACCGGAAACTCGCCGACCTTTCGGCCCGCCTCTTCAGCGTGAGCAACATAGTTAATGCCTACGCAAATCACCTTTCCAGGATTGGGGATTACTGATTCCAACTGGATACTTGAAAATGGATAGTCAGGCCGCACAGCCTCTAGGATCTGGCGCGCCTCCTGAAGCAAGGATGGGTTGCTCAGAAAAGTCGCGAGATCTGGAACCTCCGAGAAACGGTTGGTCAGCTCAACCACTCCGTCACCGGACACGGCGCCGAAATGGGCTTCTCCTTCTTTACGGTACGAAATCAGCTTCATCTTGCCTCTCCTATTTTTTTGTGCACAAAAACTAACTTCTTGCACCATACATCATTAAATGCATAATGCAAAAGGCCGGTTTAAAAAAATAGCGAGCCCATGAGGCTCTCGGTTCTGGAGGTTACGCATGTCGCTTGTGATGGTTCGTAAGGTCAAGCTGGACGTTGAAGAGGTATTCCACGAAGGCGGGCCTCGTTTGTCAGCCCCGTTGCGGATTGCAGTGGCCACCGCTGTGGTCGCCAATCCTTACGCAGGTAAGTATGTAGAAGACTTGCTGCCGTTTATGCAGGAACTGCGAGCCTTGGGTGCAGAGTTGTCGGAGCAACTGATCCATACCCTGGGCGGAGCTAAACACGTACAGGCCTACGGCAAGGGCGCAATCGTCGGTGAAGACGGTGAGTTAGAGCACGGCGCTGTATGGCACGAAGCAGGTGGCTGGGCAATGCGCGAAGCGCTTGGCAACCCGAAGGCGATCGTCCCTGCGGCCAAGACTATTGGTGGCCCAGGCTGCCGAGTGATGATCCCACTAGGGCATATCCAAGCTGCATACGTTCGTAGCCATTTCGGTGTTGCTGAGATGACCGTATGGGACGGCCCTCGTCGTGGTGAAATTGCCTTTGGCCTAGCCATGGCTACAGGCGGACGGATACATGCACGATTGGGCGGTCTAGCTGCCTCCGACGTAAAGGGCGAAGACGGACTGCGTTAGTGCCCTAGATTTGAAGCGTGCTCCAAAGGTTAGGTACCACTACAAAAACAATATGTGTTGGAGAACATCATGACTGCAAAAACTATGCGCGCTGCACGTCTGTACGAAGGCGGCAAACCCATGGTCATCGAGCAAGTTTCTGTACCCGAAATTCGCCCTACCGAGGTGCTGGTCAAGGTGAAAGCATGTGGGATCGTCCCAAACCTGCACAACATTCTCACTAATTGGGTTAAGTGGTTCCCTCAAAATCCGCTGCCGAAACTTCCTGCCATTTTCGGGCTCGATCCATCAGGTGTCGTCGAAGCAGTAGGTGCTCAAGTCTACGACTTCAAGGTCGGCGACCGTGTGTATGTCAACCCGGGCCGACACTGCGGCTCCTGCCGAGCTTGCCGTGCGGGTAACACAATTGCCTGCACCGCCTATACCTTCAACGGCTATTTTGGCTTTACGCCGAAAAGCCCGCGCATGTTCGAAGACTACCCCTACGGCGGCCTTTGCGAGTACATCCCGGCCCCGCAATACAGTCTGGTCAAACTGCCGAACAACATCAGTTTCGAAACCGCCGCGCGCTTAGGCTATCTGGGCACCGCCTACAAGGCGTTGCTCAAGGCCAACGCGGGCCCCGGTAGCACTGTTCTAATCAACGGGATCAGCGGCACACTCGGTTTAGGTGCAGTCGCTCTAGCGCTGGCCATGGGGGTACGAAAAATCCTCGGCACTGCGCGAAACCAGGAGCTGTTCCAGAAGGTGAAAGACCTGGCAGCTCCGGGCCGGATCGAAATTCATACCCTTGGTACGATTCCCACCAATGAATGGGTCTTTGAAGTCACCCATGGCGAAGGCGTCGATGTGGTCATTGATGCCCTGGGCCCAGGGGCTCCCCACGAAAGCCTGACCCAAGCCCTTAAATCTCTCCATCGCGGTGGCCATCTGGTCAACGTCGGCGCCATTGCCGGTGAAGTCCCAATCGACCTTCACTGGATCATGGACAACGACATCCAGATCAGCGGGTCGGCCTGGTTCACTACAGGGCAAGGCCAAGCCATGGCTGACATGGTTGAGTCCGGTGTGCTGGATCTCTCATTTTTTGAAAACACGGCCTTCAAACTAGAAGACGTCAACAACGCAATTACCGGTATCGAAAACCGCCACGGTGGCTTCAGCAACTACGTCATCTGTCCTTGATTAAGCTCGGCGAGCGGCGCGGTTTAGGCCGCCCCTCGCTGTCTTTCAGTTGTCAGTACGCCTGCGCTTTTTGATTATTAGTCGAGTAATTCAGAATGAAAATAAGAAGAATCGTGACCGGCCATGACGAACATGGAAACTCCGTGTTCATTTCTGATGATTATGCTCCACGAGCACAGTCCTTTACCTTGATTCCTGGGCACGCTATGGCCCAACTGTGGACGACTTCAGCACATCCGGTTTGTCTTGAGCAAAGGAGCGACCCCACGCTTGACTACGCGTCGCTAATTCCGCCACTGGGAGGCACCAGTCTCGCCATATTTGATTTTCCACCTGACTCGATCATGCAGAACCCTATCGATGGTGTCCGGGCCTATGAGGAACTGGGTGCTGCACTGCCTGGTTTGATTGAAAGCTTTGAGCCGGAAAATCCGGGTATGCACACCACTGCCACCATCGATTACGGAATCATTTTGGAAGGTGAAATGTGGCTTGAATTGGATCATGGCGAGACCCGCCTAGTGAAAGCCGGCGACGTCGTTATTCAAAGCGGTACTAGACACGCGTGGCGCAATAAAAGTGAACGAATTGCCAGGGCGCTTTTTGTGATGATAGGTGCATCGCTCCCAGGGAAACCTGGGCTGTAGTCTTACCGAGGCCAAGCCCTCTCTTGGCTCAAGGAGTTTTATGAGCACTTCAACTCTCCGTTTAATCGGCATATCCGGCAGCTTGCGCTCAGCATCAAACAACACTGCGATACTTGAAACACTCGCGTCTCGATTGAGTCATCAAGCAGAGCTGAGCCTCTTTCCGTTGAACGATATCCCCCTGTACGACAGTGATCTCGAAACGGACGCGTTACCGAACTCAGTGGCAGCTCTGAAGGAAGCGATCTCACTCGCCGATGGCTTAATCCTCTGCTCACCTGAGTACAACTATGGCACTTCTGGTGTTCTGAAAAACGCACTGGATTGGGCCTCTCGTCCTGGCTTCAATTCACCTCTAAAAAATAAACCCGTTCTGATAATGACGTCTTCACCAGGGTTGCTCGGCGGGGTGCGTGCCCAGTCTCAGCTGCGTGAGACGTTATCAGCCACGCTTTCCAAAGTGGTTTGCTGCCCCCAAATTGTCATTCCTAACGTCAACCAAAAGATGCAGAACGGCAGATTCATCGACGAACCAACGATTGAATTCATACTCACAGCAATCGATGAGTTGAAAAGGGAAATCGATCTAGAGACAGAGCAGTATTGAGATGGCTAGCAGATTCAAAGCGATGAAGCAGAGGTGAAAGCACCTTATTTTTGAGGCGAAAACTGATCCAGAGATGTACTTTTTCCTCGTCATCGACAAGACATTCAGCTACTTCACCAGAAATCGTTTAGCTAATCACCTTGATCAACAAAAAGGGCCCTCAAAGGGGCCCTTTTGTACTCAAACCAAAATCACTTGGTCAGCCAAGACTCAACGGTAGCGGAGCTAAACGTGCATGAATACCGACTTCAGATGTGACCATCTCTCAGCGCAAGATGCTTGGAATAGGAAATGCTCAATCAAAATGGCACTAAGCATCGCGTTGGTCAGCACCAGATATTTACACTCGTGAAGCTTTGTTAAGGCTGGGCAGCAAGGGACTGCTCGTTACCGAGGAAGGAGCATGAACAACGTCTGCCCGAACCACCTCAGGCTTTTGCTCTTCGACCTCACCATTGAGTGCCTTGTGCATCTTGACTGTGTCCAGCGCCCCGACCCATTTGGCAATCGCCATGGTGCCCACACCATTGCCGATGGTATTGGTGATTGCCCGCGCTTCCGACATGAACCGGTCGACGCCCAGCAACAACACCATGCCCGCAACGGGAATGGTGCCTAGGGACGACAAGGTGGCGGCCAGAATGATGAACCCAGAACCGGTGACACCCGCAGAGCCCTTGGAGGTGAACATCAGCACCGCCAGCACGATCAACTGATCGGTCAGGGTCAGCGGCGTGTTGGTAGCCTGGGCAATGAAAATTGCGGCGATGGTGTAGTAGATCGCCTGCCCATCCGGGTTGAAGGTGAGACCGGAAGGAATGATCATCCCAGCAACGGGTTTGGATACTCCGGCCTTTTCCATCTTGGAAATCATCTGTGGCAGCACCGATTCCGATGAGCTGGTACCGAGCACGGTGAATAGTTCTTCCTTGATAAACTTCAGGAACTTCCACAGGCTGAAACCGCTGTAGCGGCAGATCGGGCCGAGCACGAAGATCACAAACACCGCGCAGGTCAGGTACACACAGGCCATCAGCTTGCCCAGCGAGAACAGCGAGCCGAAACCGTATTTGCCGATGGTGAAGGCAATGGCGCCGAATGCGCCAATCGGCGCCAGGCGCATGACCATGTTGACGATGCGGAACATGCCCTGCATCAGGCTATCCAGCGTGTCGACGAACGCCTTGCCGCGCGGCCCTACATGAGCTAGGGCGATTCCCAACAGAATGGAAAACAGCAGGATCTGCAGCACATTGCCCTTGGCGAAGGCATCCACGATGGTGTCGGGAATGATGTTCATGACGAAGTCCATGAACGATGCATGTTTCACGACCGAGGTGTAGGTGGCCAGGCTGGAAGTGTCGAGGGTAGCAACATCGATGTTCATGCCGGCGCCGGGTTTGAACACATCGACCACCACCAGCCCGACCACCAGCGCCAGCGTTGATACCACTTCGAAATAGAGCAGCGCACGAAAGCCGACCCGCCCCAGCTCCTTCATGTTTTCCATGCGGGCGATGCCCGTGACCACGGTCAGGAAGATCACCGGTGCGAGGAGCATTTTGATCAGTTTGATGAACGCGTCGCCCAAGGGTTTGAGTGCAGCGCCGGTTTCAGGAACGAACACACCGACGATGGCGCCGAGGATGACCGCGATGAGCACTTGTACGTAGAGTTTGCCTAATATTCTTTTCATGACAGGGCCCTGATTTTTTATTGTTGTCAGGAAATGCCAAGGAGTCAGATCCAGTGATCTGCCCCTTGGCGTTGTGCCGCAGTACTACTTTGAATCGCTGGAAGATATCAGCGGTTGATCAACGCGATGACCGCATCCGTGATCTGGCGGGTGGTGGCTGTACCGCCCAGATCCGGGGTGTGCACACCGCTTTCGGTCACGGCTTCGATGGCGGACATCAGCTGTTTTGCCGCAGCGGCTTCGCCCAGGTGTTCGAGCATCATCGCCGCCGTCCAGAAGGTCGCAATCGGGTTGGCCACCCCTTTGCCAGTGATGTCGAAAGCCGAGCCGTGGATCGGTTCGAACATCGAGGGGAATTTGCGCGACGGGTTCAGGTTGGCGGTTGGCGCGATGCCCAGGCTGCCAGACAACGCGGCAGCAAGGTCGGACAGAATGTCGGCGTGCAGGTTGGTGGCGACGATCACGTCCAGCGTGGAGGGTTTGAGCACCATGCGCGTGGTCACGGCGTCGACCAGTTCCTTATCGATTTTAACGTCCGGGAAGTCCTTGGCCACTTCGTAGAAAATCTCGTCCCACAACACCATGCCGTGACGCTGGGCGTTGGACTTGGTGACCATGGTCAGGTGTTTGCGTGGGCGGCTTTGCGCCAGTTCGAACGCGAAACGGTGAATGCGCTCGACCCCGGCACGGGTGAACACCGACACCTCGGTTGCCACCTCCTCTGGCAGCCCCCGGTGCACACGACCGCCGTTGCCGGAGTACTCACCTTCGGAGTTTTCCCGCACCACCACCCAGTCGATCTGGTCACCATTGAGCAGCGGGCTTTTCACCCCTGGCAACACGCGAGCCGGACGCACGTTGGCGTACTGATCGAAGCCCTGGCAGATCGGCAGGCGCAGGCCCCACAGGGAAATGTGATCCGGCACGTTGAGCGCGCCCACGGCACCGAAGAAAATCGCGTCGAAGGTTTTCAGTTCTTCCAGGCCACCCTCAGGAATGTAGTACCCGTTTTTCAGGTAGTTATCCGAGTTCCAGTCGAAATGTTTGAAGTCCAGGTCGAAGCCAGATTTTTTCGACAGGGCTTGCAGCACCTCGACGCCAGCGGCGATCACTTCAACACCGATACCATCGCCTGGAACCGCTGCAATCTTGTATGCGCTCATGGTCAACTCCACTCTCGTAACGTTCTTGTTTTGCCTGTCGAACGGGCTGTTCAATCAGGGTGTGAGCGGAGTATATGTAGTGAACAAATAGGTGTGAGTTACTCAGAATCACTACATAAATAACTTTGAGTTACGAATGAACCCAACCTTGGATTTGTCATTTTTTTACCTTCTGGCCAACAAAGGCAGCCTCGCCGCGACGGCTCGAGAGCTGGGCATCACGCCACCCGCGGTGAGCAAGCGTCTCACCGCGCTGGAGGCTCGATTGGGCGTCCGCCTGGTCAATCGCACCACGCGCTCAATGAGTCTGACTTCAGAAGGCGAACTGCTTTTCTCGCATGCCGCTCGCATCCTGACGCAGATCGATGAGGTCGAGCAGTTGATCAACAGCAGTCGGGCCACACCTAAAGGTCTGATCCGGGTCAACGCGTCGCTGGGCTTTGGCCGTCGTTACATCGGCCCGGCCCTCGGCGCGTTCTTCGCACAGTACCCGGAGGTGGAAATACAGCTGGAAATCAGCGATCACCCGCTCGACCTGACTACTCACGGGTTTGACCTGGGCATACGCTTCGGTACGCTGCCGGACGCCGCCTTCCATGCACGCAAGATCGCGTCCAATCGCCGATTGTTATGCGCCTCACCGCTGTACCTGGAAAAACAAGGCGTGCCTCAACGCCTGACGGATTTGCAGCAACATAACTGCATCTTCCTGCGGCAGAACGAAACGCCCTACGGCGTGTGGAGCTTTACCAACGGTGGGCGCACGCAAAACATCAAAGTGCGTGGCGCTTTGGGGTGCAACGACGGTGAAGTTGCCCTGAACTGGGCGTTGGAAGGCTACGGCATTTTGCTGCGGGCCGAATGGGACATCGCCAGATATGTGCGCAGTGGCCGCTTGCGTTTAGTGCTTGAAGACCAGACACCGACCCGCGCCGATGTTTATGCGGTTTACCCACAACAGTTACACCTGTCGGCTCGAGTGCGCAGCCTGATCGATTTTCTGGTTGAGCGCTTCAAGCACATCGATCACCTGGATGAAGCGGAGTCTATACATGACTGAACAGCGTTTGACGGCACCCACTTCAGTTAAAGCGATTGAGTGGTAGAGATCTGTTGCCCCTGCCACGCGGACGCTTAAAAACTTCAAAGCTGTTTCCATAGTTGGGAAAAATCCAATAAAAAAGGCCCTCGAAGGGCCCTTTTGTACTCAAAACAAAGTCACTTGGTCAGCCAGGACTCAACAGTCGCGGAGCGGTGCTCGGCTTTCCACTCTTTCGAAGTCTTGTGATTGCCCCTTTGGTTTCGAAGACTTCGCCAGTGTGAGGTTTTTTATAGATCTTCACTTGGCATGGCTCACGAGTGCGGACGTTTTCAGGGATAGGACCGAGTCACACATTACTTGCTCCACCTTCAATGCTGACCATCCAACGTAAATCACAACACGTTGTCCGCATCTTGATTTGATCCCCCAATCTCTCAGCTATAGCTCCTGCTACGCTGACCTCTTCCACGGAGGAATCACAATGTCGAACGCAGACCTACTCCCTTCCCTACTCTTCAAGATCAATCAAAACCAACTCGCCCTTGAGGCTGCCATTATGGAGCTGACGCTGTGGGTCGAGCAGCGCGGATCAGCGGAGGTAGCCGGCAACGTTCGTGAGGCTTTGGACACAATCAGCAAAAACGAAGCCTTCATCAACATGACGCTTGCGGTGCTCATGACGACTGAATGACTTCTACCTGACAGACAGCAATCGGCAATAGCGGTCAGTCATGAGCGTCAAGTGCCCACTTGGACTACTTTTAACTGACGAAGTAAAGCGTAGGGCAACTTAGTGTCGCATCGGCGTGCGGCTTTGCGAGTATCAATTCTTTTGCTTACCCATCTAGGGATTTCGCGGAGTCCCCACTGCAAGGATCAAGGATGAGCGACCTGGCCATACAGCCCACTCCGAGTAAATCTCTTCGCCATGTAATTACGGCTTCTGGATATCGTCCTTTTTTCACGCAAAAAGGGCTGGACAAAGATCTGGATGATCAAGCCGATGAGAAGCGCCCGGGCAGCAACTTCGATCTGTTCCAAAATTGCCTGGCGCAGTGGCTACGCGCTATACGCGACGACTGTGGTGCCGACTGGAGTAATCTGATCGAATCTGCCTGGCATCGGCACAGTAACCTACTGCGGTCATTGGCACGTAACACCGATACTACTGGAATGATCGCAGAGCCTGCTCAACATGCTTTTTTCAGACTGTTTGTAGTTCCTGAGCTTTCAGGGATGATCCGTCGTGCCAGCCACGAAGTATCCCTGCTCGATTTAAATCAATGGTGGGTAGCTCCCTTTGCCACCTGGCTACAGGCTGCCGCTCTGCAGACCATGCTCCCTGTAAGGCAGTTGCTGGAGCAGCTTGCCAATCATCTGAATATCGATGAGCGCACATTGGAGCGCTGGCAGCACGGTGGCCCGATAAAAAAGCCGATGTGGCCCTACCGATCCACGACACAAGCCATGTTTCACGGTAGCGAACTTGTCGCTAAAAAGTCGGAACATCTCACCGGCTGGTTGGCCATGGTTGTAGCGCTGCAGTCGCTGCCTGCCGACTTGCGTGACGTCATCAAGCGTGACTTCCATCTGCATGGCCAGCGCCCCCTTCAAAACGAGCAGCAGTTTATTTCCCAGTTGAAGCGTGAGGCCGCTGATCGTAATAGCCTGCCTGTAAGTGATGAGGCGGCTCGCGTACTGGCTGACCTTGATCGACTGTTTGCCGATGCACGGGGCAACGAACAGCCGATTCGTGATCGACTCAATTGGCTTCGCGCCCTTTGTGAACGGAGCAACCCGTCTCTAAGGGCTACTCATGAGTACCTCTGCTCGTGGCTCTGCGCAAGGCTAGATGCCAATCTCGGAGAAAAGGACAACGCACTCAAACTCTATAGAGCTGCCTGCCACAGCGCGTGGTGGAGAGCTGGCCCAAACCAGCATGGGATCCTGCACGAGGCCCTGTGCTACGCAGTTGGTGTAGGCGACAAGGTTCAGGCCAATCACTATTGGGATAAATGCTTTCTGCTGGGATTGAACAAGCCGCCGAAACGGGAACTGGACGAGCAGAAAATGCAGCATCTCTCAACCGAATTCGAGCGTCTGTTTACGGAGCAAAAGGCCAAAAAACGCGTTCCACCTGCAATGCGAGTTGTGGTGCTGAACAAGCCTTTCTCGCTATCAGCCAAAGAGCTTGCCAACCCCAACCGTATCAGTGCCCAGTCCGATGGACAGGTTCGCTATACAGCGCTGATGAATGCTGTGCTGTTGGGCACGCTCGAAGATGTGAAGCAAGCTGTACAAGCGGGGGCTGACCCGAACTTGATTATTCCGGAATCCGGCGAAAACGCACTGATCATGGCGCTGCGTCGAGCTTATGACAGAAAAGACCCGGACATCCTGAAGTACCTGCTGACACTGCGCATCAGCACTGAAACGGCCAACTACCCTGCCTCAAGCGATCGGGAAACGCCCCTACAGATTGCCATGAATATGGGCGATGCCGAGGTCGTCGACAAGCTGATCACCCTCGGTGCGGATGTCGAGCAGTCTTGCTTCACCTCACCCTGTGCACTTGTTTATGCCATGGCGCTGCTGCACGACAGCATGCATGTGAGTGACCCCGCACAGCGGGACGCCTATCTTGATGGTCGCGTCCCGGCAGACGCCTTTGATGCCAAGGCCGGCGCGGTTCTGGACTGTGAGCTGCCAGCTAGACGCCAGGCCTGGATGTCGGATTTCGAAGCGCCGCGAAAGCACTTGATCTACGAGGCAGTGACCTCGTACTACAGACGCCCCGTCAATGCGAGGCGCCAAGTGGTCATGATATTGTTGGAAAACAAAGCCGATCCAAATCGGCGCTACGAGGACTTCAACGGGTATCAGGATCTTTGGACGCCTACGCTGTTTGCCGCTCAGATTGGGAACCTGGATGTTCTCAAGGCCATGATCAAGGCTGATGGTAATCCTTGGCTTTCGCTGGACAATGAATCTCCTCTGAACGTGAAGGACGCGCTGTGGGTTGCCGCCGTCTACAAGCGGCATGCTGTTGTCGAATACCTGCAGATGCAGCTCCCACGGCGCCCCGCCTGCTGATCGGTCATTTTTGATTTTTTCTTTCGGTCGCCTGTCGGGCTTGCCCCGCGCTTCCGCTGCATCGTTCGCGTAACGCAATACAGCAGGGGAAAAATCATGTACTTCAGCAAGAACAAAGACATCAATGAACTCGTACTGAAGC
This sequence comes from Pseudomonas sp. BF-B-30, assembly GCF_019956305.1. NCBI lineage: Bacteria > Pseudomonadati > Pseudomonadota > Gammaproteobacteria > Pseudomonadales > Pseudomonadaceae > Pseudomonas > Pseudomonas sp. BF-B-30. Next base: position 138,069 of record NZ_JAHBDG010000011.1, read on the forward strand.
TACTTCAACAAGGCTGGACGTATGCCAATGGCCGGCACTACAAGCTCTTCCCGCCTAATGGCTGCGGCATGGTCATCGTGCCCACCACACCCGGTGACCGACGTGCCTTCCAGAACTTTCGCCGTGATGTCCGACAACGGCTACGTGGCCATGCCGAGCGATACCGGCATGCCTGGCAGAAGGTGATGCCATGAAGCAGGTCATTCTGGTATCGCTGGATTGGCGCAGGCCACAAGATGGTAAAACAGGCTTAGGTATCGCCTCGATTGCCGCGGCCCTACAAGCCGCGGATGTTCCGTGGCGGATCATCGACGCACAGGTGAATTGCCCGACGTTTTCCCAAGAGCGGACATTGAGTGAGTTGCGCCTGGCAATTGCCGAGGCTGGCCCCGGGTGCCTGGTCGGCTTCGGCACCTACGTGTGGAACGACCCCGAGGTTCGCAGTTTGATTCGCCTGATCAAAGGTACAGGAGCGAGTATCGCTCTTGGTGGCCCACAGGTTTCCTACATGACCAAAGGGCAACTGGAAAGTACTTACCCAGAAGCCGACTATTTCGTTCGCGGACAAGGGGAAATGGCCATGGTTGCACTGGCTCAAGGCGTGTTTCCCAGCGAATGTGGAATACATGTTGCTGGCACTCCTGACCTAGGCCTCAAGGCAGATCATGATCTGCTGGATTTACCCTCGCCGTACCTGCTGGGAACAGCCAAAGTTCGGGACAACATTCGTTGGGAAACCCAGCGTGGCTGCCCCTTCAAGTGTTCATTCTGCCAGCACCGTGAACCGGGAAAGCGGCTCAAGCATCAGTCGTTCGATGGCCAGCGCCTAGAAAGGGAGTTAGCGCTATTTACCGCAACAGGGGTAAAGCGTATTTCAGTACTAGATCCGATCTTCCACACCAATCAGACACGTGCCATTGAGGTTTTGAACAGCATCAAGGCAGCCGGCATAAATGCCCAGTTCTCGCTGCAGTGCCGCTTCGAAACCTGCAGCACAGATTTTCTGGATGCACTCGAGGGGCTGAACGTCACTTTGGAGTTTGGCCTGCAGACGACCGTGGAAGCGGAGTATCGGGCGATCAAAAGACCCAACCAAATGGAGATCGTTTGCAACAGGATCCGCCAGCTACAACAGCGGCAGATCGACTTCGAGGTTTCCCTGATCTACGGTCTGCCAAATCAGACGCTGGACAGCTTCAATGCCAGCGTTGACTGGTGCTTGCAGCGGCACGTCCCTCGATTGAGAGCATGGCCACTGATGCTGTTGCGGGGAACCCCGCTGTATGAGCAGAAGCAACTGTTTGGATTCAGGGAAAGCAGCGAACAGCGCATTCCCATCGTAGTTGCCAGCAATAGTTTTTCCGAGGCAGAACATGCCGAGATGGCATGCATTGCCAAATTGCTCGAGGAGAATTGAAATGGGGAGTTTTGTTGCCATTGAGGGGCTGGATGGCGTTGGGAAATCCACAGTAGTTAAAAGACTGGCTGAGATCTATTCAGGCCATGCCATGAGCACACCCGGGCCTGCGCTACGCGGAAGTCGCCCTGTTGTACTTGAAGCATTTGCCCATGATGAGCTGGCCAAAGCGCTCTTCTATGCGGCCAGCGTATCGAGCGAGGGAAGGCAGGCAATCAGCCTGGCAGAGAGCGGAAAATGGGTATTCATGGATCGCTACTGGGCCTCGACACTTGCCTATGCGAAAGCTCGTGGTGTCATGGCTGACCTGGACGCGCTGAGCAAGAGCCTGATCCCGCCAGACATAACAATATTGCTATTGCTTGACGAACCGGAGCGACGACATCGTCTGCATACCCGAGGGGCTACTGTGGAAGATATGGAGACCCTGGATCCATACTTTCGCAAGCGAGTCCTCGACGAACTTCAGGCCCGTGCCAACCTTGTAGTCAACATCAGCGGGCTTTCTGAAATGGATGTCTCAGCAAAGTTAGTCCGCGCCATTAAGGATAATCTGCCCGTGCACTGAATTGCTCCGAATTGTCTGGGCACCATAAACGACAGCTCTGGGTTGGTTACTGTCCTAAGCGGCGGTTAGCAATTGGCAAGATACAGTCGCGCCTAGATAGCCACCCTCCACTCATGCAACCTGTCGAAGCATGATCAGGATGGCTGCTCCGAAGCATGTGCAGGACGCCCCCCACCACTCTGCTGACGCACCGTGACAAGTCGGGTCGTGTCAACCGTCCTTGCCCGGGAAGCAATCATGGATTTCCAAACGCGGCCTAGGCGTCATGCGGTGCCTATGGTGCAAGACAGTTGGGGCGCCATGCGGGATTTACTACGTGCCCTTCCCCACTACACGTGCTGCTATCTGCCATCAATCGAATACTTGCCAGGGCCTGTAATGCCCAGCAGCAGCAAACCGCCCATGATGCTGAGGTTCTTGAAATATTGGGTCATGTTGGCCGCGCGCTCTGGGTCAACCATAGTCCAAAAGTGATGCCCGATCAGAGCGGTACCGAGTACGAACAAGACGTAGAGAAATGCGAGTGGGCGGGTGTAGAAACCCACAACGATCGCTATAGCAACAAAGAGCTCCATGACGACCGCAACCCCCGCAGCTACCATGGGCATGGGCGCGCCGAGTGAGCTTATGTAAGCAACGGTACCGCCAAAGTTGGTCAGCTTGCCCCAGCCGGAAATGATGAAAAGAATCATCAGAAGGATGCGAGCGAGCAGGATGATCTCGTTTCTCTGATTCTCAAACAGGTTGTATCTCATGGTGTTCCGCCTGTGGGCGCGGGAGAGGATACGCAAGTAAGTTTGGTATTGAAGCTTTGCGCATACTTTTAACACTAGCAGCTGCTTGGCAACCTGCTCTGGGACGAAGAGGGACAATAAAAGCGTCTCTGTCTGCCCAGCAGGTAGCATAGGGAGCTGCTAGCGTTAAATCCGCACTCCGTCAAAGTCTCTGCAGTCAGGTGGGTGTGAGCCGCAGTTTTGTTCGTGACCAAGCGCTACACCTGCCGCAGTTGTTCGTTGGCAGTGGTGTAACCCAAGATCTTCCTAATCCATCGAATGGTGCTTAATCCAGGAGAAAAATCATGGCGAAGGTACTGGTTCTCTATTACTCAATGTACGGTCACCTCGAAACGATGGCTGGCGCAGTGGCTGAGGGTGCACGATCCGTACCCGGCACCGACGTGACGCTCAAGCGTGTCGCTGAAACCATCCCGGCCGAACAGGCAGCAGCCATCGGCGTCAAACTTGACCAGAAGGCACCGGTGGCAACACCTGACGAGCTGGGAAATTACGATGCCATCATCTTTGGTACACCGACGCGCTTCGGCAATATGGCGGGACAGATGCGCACGTTTCTCGACCAGACCGGCGGACTGTGGATGAGCGGCGCGCTGGTCGGGAAAATCGGCAGTGTCTTTGCATCGACCGGCACCCAGCACGGTGGCCAGGAAACTACTATTACGTCGTTCCACAGCACACTCCTGCATCAGGGGATGGTCATCGTGGGTGTGCCTTACAGCTGCGCAGGGCTGACCAACATGAGCGAGATCACCGGTGGTACGCCCTATGGCGCGACTACCCTGGCAGGCGCTGACGGTAAACGGCAACCGTCACAAAATGAACTGGATATTGCCCGTTTCCAGGGTAAACACGTCGCCGAGCTTGCAATAAAGATCGCGGGTTAACGCAAGGACGTAAATGGGCACATGTTGCAGGACAGGAGTCGAGCTCCGCTGGCCTGTGGAACGCCGGGGCAGATTTCACTACCGCGCCGCTGATGCTCGCAGGTGGCCTGGCGATTCTGCTGGTCTTGCAGTGAAAGCCTTGCGCGTCGGCAGGCATTGAAGGAGACGTAAGCGTTTTTGGATTCAGAGGAGCGACGTTGTAGCGAGGTCGCTCCTCATCCTGTCAATCAAACTGACCTCCAAGGCTCTGCGTTTGCAGGCGCGCGCGAGCTGGAACATCGAAGAGCTGATGACGTATTACAGCGAGTTCATCGAGCTGTACCGGCCATCTGCGAGTTTAGACATAGAAAACCTCCTTTATTCGCATGGCGCAATTAGTGAATTTGTTATGCTCATGATGCAGCTATCAATACCTCAGCTACTTCAATCTCTGCAAATTCCGCGACAGTACTGCTGAGTTCTAAGTTGGCACGCTCAACTAGATCAGCTGGTAGCTCTTTCTGGACAGACACACCCAGGTCTTTAAACTCGGCGGCTTGTTTAATCAGGTTCCCTCTTCCGATGTACAACTGACCGAAGGCCTTGTCGTAACTTTCACGAGCTCTGTTCAACTGGCTGCCTACCCCCTGCATGCTGGTCAGGAAGCCATTGAGCTTGTTGTAAAACTTCTCAGCTCGGTTGGCCAGCTCAGCGGTGTGCTTGTTCTGATCTTCAAACCGCCACAGCTGGCGGACGATGTTAAGACTGGTCAACAGAGTGGTGGGTGTGGCAACCAGCACGTTACGCTCGATAGCCCGCTGGAATAGGGTTTCGTCGTACTTAAGGGCTTCGACATAAGCGGATTCGATCGGAATAAACATTATCACCACCTCGGGTGAGTTCAGGCCAGGCAGCTTGAAATAATCTCGATCAGCCAACTCATTGACCCGGTCACTCACCGCCTTGGTATGGGCCGCCAACGCTTGACCGCGTTCCAAGTCGTTGTCGGCGTTCACATACTGGGTGTAGGACATTAACGACGTCTTGGCATCGATGATCAGATGCTGTTTTTGTGGCAGATAGACGATCGCATCGGGACGTTGTCGACCCTCTTCAGTGGTGAAGCTGACTTCCCGTTTGTAGTCGATACCGAGTCGAAGGCCTGAATTGTCCAGTACGTTCTCCAGCATCAGCTCACCCCAGTTACCCTGCACCTTCTTCTGGCCTTGCAGGGCGGTAGTCAGCTTGTCGGCCTGATCGGTGATTTCCTTGTTGAGCGTTTGTAGGTTCTTCAGCTCGGTTCTGAGCTCGACGCGCTGCTCCGCATCTTTAGCGTGAATATCCTCCACCTTCGCCTTAAAGCCTTTCATTTCGGTATGGAGTGGGTTGAGCAAGTTGGTGATGCTCTCTTGGTTCAACTCTTTAAACGCCTTGCCTTTGCGCTCCAGAACCTCGTTGGCGAGGCGTTCGAACTCTTTGGTCAATTCCTCGCGATTCTCCTGCAGCAGCTTCAACTGCGCGTCAAAGTGCTGCTGCTTTTCAGCCAAGGAGGTTTTAAGCTGGCCATGGGTGTTGTCCAGTTCCGCATATCTGTCTTGTGTGGTCTTCAATTCGATCTTGCACTGCTCCCACCACGTTTTGAAGTTGGTGAGTGCTTCCTGCTTTTCTTCCAGTTGCGTCTGCGCTTTCTTCAGCGTCTCGCGAATTTCAGCCAGTTGAGCAGCAGTGTGCTTTTGCGCTGCGTCGGCGGTCGCCAGCTTTTCATCCAACTGCGCGATGCGCTGATCTTTCTCTTCGATACGCTCCTTGGAGGTCGTACCGTTAATGACAAGTTGTTCTTTCAACTTGTTCGCCGATTCCTGTGCCGTAGCGCCGACCTCACGGGCCTGTTTTTCTGTTTTACGCAGGGCCTCGAGTTCGGCTTTCTGGGCACCCCAATCACGCTCAAAACGCTCTTGAACGACCTGTTTCTCTTCGAGCTGGGTCTGGGCTTGTTTCAGTGCCTCGCGACTTTCGGACAGCAGCTTCGCCGTGTTGGCTTGTTGTAGCTCTGCGGCAACCTGCTTTTTATCCAGATCTAAAATGCGCTGATCCTTCTCTTCGAGGCGTTCTTTGAAGGCGGTACTGTTACTGGCTAACTGGTCTTGCAGCTTGTCGGCCGCCTCTTGTGCTTTCGAGCTCGTCTCTCTGGCCGCTTGTTCGGATTGTCGCAAGCGATCTATCTCAGCTTGTTGGGCGACCATATCACCCTCAAGGCGGTCGATCCGTGCCTTGCTACTATCCCGTTCCGTTTCCAACCGCCCATAAGCAATATCCAGTACTGCTTTCTCTCTAGACAAGGTGCCAAGTGTGGCCTGCTGTTCCGATAAATCTGCCTGGACACGCGTCAAATCGGCCTGTGTCACTTCCAGATCAGTCCGTAGCTGCTGGTGGTTGCGCTGGGCACGCCAACTGGCGATCGCCCAAGCCGCGATGAAGGTAACCAATGGCAGTACGATGAGAATCACCAAATTTTCCATATCCATTCTCCTACGTCCAAGTTGTAATTATTTATGGCGAATGAGGTCACAGGTCTTTAGCGTAGCTGACCCCAAAGATAAAAAAATTGTTCTACAAGATGCTGAAGGACGTCGCGCTTGATACTCGAATGAGGAGAGCCTGCGATCAGTCCGGTAATGAAATCTATAGCGGCCTCATGTCAGTTGAAATCAATGGCTAAATGCTTATGTTTTCCAATGACTTGCGACAGCTTTGATTACTGCGAGGATTGCAGGTCACACGAGGGGGGAGTTGGTACACTTTAAATCTGGCAGCGCAACGGCGCTGATCCGGGCGTACTTCTTAGTGGGTGGGAATACAAGCGACCGAAACCAAGATTAGTCTCTCGTTTGCAGGTATGGTGACGCTTTGACTCAAGGATGAACCATGGCCACGCACACCTCCAATAACGCTCAGAAGCGCCTCGCAGTGCTGATCGACGCCGACAATGCCCCAGCAGCAATCGTCGAAGGCCTGTTTGAAGAAATTGCTAAGTACGGTGTCGCCAGTGTCAAGCGTATCTACGGCGACTGGACTGGCCCCCATCTCGGCGGTTGGAAGAAAGTCCTGCTCGATCACTCGATTCAGCCCATCCAGCAATTCGCCTATACCAAAGGCAAAAATGCCACCGACAGCTCGCTTATCATTGATGCCATGGACTTGCTATACACCCGCCGCTTCGATGGATTTTGCCTAGTATCGAGCGACAGCGATTTCACTCGATTGGCTTCTCGATTACGTGAAGAGGGTTTGACCGTTTACGGGTTCGGCGAAGAGAAAACACCCAAACCGTTCGTGGCCGCATGCGACAAATTCATTTACATCGAGTTACTACGTGAGGATGTCGTTGCGCCTACCAACGGTGAGCCTAGTACCGCTTCCGCTGCGACCCCTGATGTGGCCAAACCAGCAGTTGCTGAGCCTTCCAAAAAGCCTAAAGCACCGGTGGGCTTCATCGCCAAGATCATGGACGACATTGCTGACGAGGATGGCTGGGCACATTTAGGCGCGCTGGGCGCGAACATTACGAAACTACGTCCTGAGTTTGACCCACGCACTCATGGCTTCAAAAAACTCAGCGACCTCATCAAAGGCTACCCGCAGGCGTTTGAGCTACAGGCCAGAGGCACATCAGGTGGCACGGCAGTGATGTACGCTCGTCACAAGCAGCCAAGCAAATGACAGCTTCGGCATGTGAAACCTTGTATGGGATAGGTGTGCACCGACTTAAGAATTGTTAGATAGCGCAGTCGTGGATTCCCGTTCCAAAAGTACGTTTTGAAGGCGCTCCGGGTTAAGTCGCTGACTCCCAACCTCGGTTTCCTCTTGAGCCTGATAGGTGTTCTGGAGACGTAGTTTCTCTTCGTTGTCATAGACGTTCAATCCTATGGGCGCGGTCTCGCAGTAGAACCGCGCTCCGTTATGCATTGATCCCGTTTCCATTGGAATTCAGCGTCATCCGGAACTCCAAGCTTGCGACGTCTCAATCATGTGGCAAGCACCCGGAAGTAACGCCGACCTGCCAGCTACACTAATTCGATACATTTCTGCACCGAGACTTCCGCCATGGCGACCAAAACCGCAATCGTATTCGCTGGCGGCGGCAGTTTGGGGGCGGTGCAGGTGGGTATGTTGCGGGCCTTGGTCGAGGCCAATGTTCGATTCGACATGGTGGTTGGCGCTTCGGTAGGCGCTATCAACGGTGCCTACTTTGCCGCAAGACCCGACTCCGATGGCGTCGAGGCGCTCGCCGGATTCTGGCGCGGGTTGAGTAAAACTGACATCTTCCCCCTCTCTTGGTTCGATACCTGTAGAGGATTGATCAAACGGCGTGGCTATCTGTTGCAGCCGTCGGCCTTGAATCGGCTGCTGGGTCAGGCACTGCCCATTCACCGCATTGAGGATGCGGTGCTGCCCCTATACATCGTCACCACCAACCTGCTCAGTGGTGCCGAGACCGTTCTGTCCAGTGGCGAACTTGAGCAGGCGTTACTGGCCAGCGCTGCCATCCCACTGGTGTTCCCCTGCGTACAAATCGCCGATCAGTTCCTGGTTGACGGCGGCGTGGCAAGCAATACACCTATCTCGACTGCCATAGCCTTGGGCGCCACCAACGTCGTGGTAATCCCCACCGGCGTGAGTTGCGCCCTAACACAACCGCCCCGAGGCCTGGTCGCCTTAGCCCTGCACACCGTCAATTTGATGAGCATGCGCCAACTGGTGAGTGACATCGAACACTTCCGCACTCTCACCAGCCTGCACATCGTCCCGCCTTGTGCCCTGTAGATGTCTCGGTGTTCAACTTTGACCAGACCGAGTCTTTGCTGCAGCGCGCCTATACGCAGACCCTCCGGTGGCTGGAACGTGGGGGGCTCGAACGCACCAAGGTACCTGGTACCCTGACCATCCATTCACATGCCCAATGAGCATTGAGTAATGTGAATTACCTATAAAAGAGGCCCTCAACACTCTGTGCAATGTTGCGAGAGTACCTGGAGAGGTTGAGCATGCCCCGCTTCGATGCTGACCTATGCCAAGTGTCCCGCGAGCACTACATCACTGGGAAAGCCGCGATCAGTTTCCAGCTAGTGGGGTCACGCGGACTCAAGATTGTGTTCCGCCCTTCTGAAAGCGTCACACCTCATTTTTCCTCCTGCTACGCTGACCTCTTCCACGGAGGAATCACAATGTCGAACGCAGACCTACTCCCTTCCCTGCTATTCAAGATCAATCAGAACCAGCAAGCCCTTGAGGCTGCTGTCATGGAGCTGACACTCTGGGTCGAGCAGCGTGGATCGGGTGAGGTTGGAGGCAACGTGCGCGGTGCGCTGGAAACAATTACCAGGAATGAGGAGTTCATCAAAATGACGCTCGCGGTGTTAATGACACCGGAGTGATCCCTCTCGGTGAATAGCTGGATGTTACGCCCCCGGGCATCTCTCGCAAGATTTGACTTGAGATTGGAGAGAGGAAATCTACGCTGGTATCGGAACGCCAAGCGCCGGGTACCTATATGTACAAGATCGTAAACTTCACTCCCAGCGAGCTGTTCGACAAGGCTTGGGAAACACCTGTCTTGAAGCTGGCCCAAGAAATAGGCATATCAGACGTCGCGCTGTCGAAGGCCTGTCGGAAAGCTGGCGTAGCCCTGCCCCCTCGAGGGCATTGGGCAAAACCAGTTTCAAAACGCCCAGGCAAACCTAAGCCTCCCGTCGGCGGACAGCCCATCAGCTTCAGAGTATTGGATCGAAGCACACTTCCAGTGCAAAGCGCTGCGCCTATAAAACCGAAAGCAATCCGTTCAACCATCGAAGTACCTCACACCCTCCTTGCGCCTCACCCACTGGTGATCAAGTGGTTGAAATGCGTTAAAGCGGCCAAGACTCATGAAGGCCATCTCGTGACCACAGGCAAACATGTGCTCGACGCGAGAATCTCCTCCGAACTCATTGATCGCTGCGCAGTGATTTTCGACACCCTAATCAAAGAGAGCGAGGTACTCGGCTACATATGGAGGGTCACATCGGACGACAAAACGTTGGTCGAGGTCGACGGCGAGTCCCTGGCAATCAAACTTGCTGAGCGCTTGAGTAAGCAAATTATCCCGCCTCCACCACCAACGCCACGACGGCGTACTGCTCGATGGGAACCTGATTTCTCGTTGCTGCGCGCGCCTCAGTTTGAATGGTCTTCCACTGGCGAATTAAGCCTGCAGATTGACGCACGCACTGATTACGGGAAGCGGAAAAACTGGTCGGATACTAAGACCGGGAAAATCGAGGAAAAGCTTACGAGCATCCTTGACGGTTTCGGGGCGATTGCTGAATCCGTGAAAGCGCTGCGCTTGAAGAATGAAGAGGATCGTCGGGAGCGAATGGCTCAAGAAGCGGTGCGACTTGAGCGCGTCAAGAGTGAAGAAACTCATAGACGCCTGCGCCATAAACTCGTCAAAAATACAAAACGTTGGGAGCAGGCTCAGCGACTGAGAGCATTCATCCAGGCGACCTGCAATGTCAGTGCTACTACCTCAGAGCACAGCCAGCAACAAACTGCACTATGGGCAGCTTGGGCTACATCGCAAGCGAACCTACTTGACCCTCTTCACCCAAACACTTCATCCGTCACTTCGCTCACCGTCGATATCGAAAGCTGGTTCAACGGCTATGGAATGACACGTGCAGAAAAGGACTGGTGGTCAGAATGAAAGAAAGCTCCGGAATGAGCCGAATATCCGAGGTTTTCACTACCTAAGCCTCCGTCATGCACATTGCTTTTCGAATCTACCCAACGCCCATTTTTCCACCCTCTAACGCTGGCCAACGTGGTGCCTACCAGCTGCTACTGTGGCCTTATCTGCTTCTGAGCAGTCTTGGCCCAGTACCTGATCGATGGTTTTACTGGAAGCGTGGGGTCATGCGCGAGCCTCTCAATGAATGAGCGCACGAGGTCGAAGGTATCCATCTCTCTGGATCGCGCGGCGACTTCCTCAGGATTTCTGAAAAATGGGATTCCTGTGATATTTGTAGGAGCGATCTGTCCACTCGCTGTCCATAGGATGTGGGCCGCATGAGCTGAAGCATATCGCTCCTTGTCCTTTGGTTTCGTGTCTCTGGATCCACGCTCAATCCCAAGCACGGTCTCGTCGAACAAGCCTTGGAGGGTGTCGGATGTAGCCATCAGCTCCGTCGTTCGATTTTTTGAGAATTATCAAACCAAGGTTAAAGAAGGCGATCTCCTTGCTCAGGCAGAGGTCAGTGATGTCCGAAAACTTTGCGACGCCCTATTCGCCTCAAGAAGCCTGCATGACTGAGTCCGACCAAACTGTTGTCGTGGTGCATACTGCTTGGGCGCAGATTAAGCCAACTGAATCGCAGCAAGGGCACTTGGCATAAGTATTGCGTTTGAAGCCTATGTCATCCATAGGTACTTTTTGCATTCGAGGTTGCCATGCACTCACTTAACTCGATCGCTGGTATCAGGAGATATCGTATCCAGGATGAAATGCCTAACGGCTTTGGGGGCGGCATGATCGGCATCAGCCCTGTTTCGATAGATATAAGTCTGGAAAAGCAGCAGGTGCTAACTGAAAAACCTGAAGGCACAATGTCGTGGGCTTGCAATTCATTAGGGCGAATTGCATCCCGCATTTTTAGTCGGTGGCGCTGACCGCAGATAGATTGAAATGTGTAGAGCAGAAGCAGAACGTGCAGGTGTGCTGGACGGCCGTTACCTTCAAGCACACACCGTACACAGGGAAAAGTTCGGAAGGTATAAAGACGCTCCATTTGACTGCTATACGCAGCTCATGCGTGGAGAAATTTGAGACTTCTCGCAATGACTAGAAAGCCGACGAGGCATGGTCTGAATGTTTGATCAGTACCCCTGAATGCTCACTGTTGAGTCATTGTTTCCGACCACCCTTTTCTTCGATACCTGCTCACTCCCCTTCCCTTCAACGCGTCAGTGCTTTCTTCGAAGCGTTTCGGCAAGCTCCATTTGTAGCGCTCAAGCAATTTCGTCTGAATACTATTGGGGAGCGAAAATGAATCTCCGTTCTCGTGAGTTTCCCCTCGGCCAACATTCGATAGATGCCTCAAAGCGTATTTCGTGAAAGTGACTGGGACTGCTAGACACACTTATCAACGCTCCACACCTTGAAAGCACGGGCCTAGCTACCTGTATAAGTTCTTTGAGCGAGGAGGCCTGCATGACACGCCGCACAGAACGCGCCCGATACAATTTCCAGCCTTGCTCAGTCGCCTTGACTCGATAGGTTTGCATCAGCCTGCCATCTTAAGCGGAGTAAAATTGGTTGCCTCAATGCTCTTTGACCTTCTTGATACGGAGCACAATCAACGTAAGGATGGCAATGGCGAGAGGTGTTGCGACCACCAAGGCCTCTCGCTGAGACAACGGCACGCCGAGTAGGTGCAAACCCGAGTAACCAAGCTTCAGCAAACTGAGTAAGTAATAGGTGATGGCGATAATCGACAGTCCTTCTACCGCATGCTGAATCTTGATTTGGGCATCCGCACGGGCATTCAAGTTTTTAAGAATTTCCGAGTTTTGCTCCTCCATTTCCACCTGGACTCGTGCCTGCAGCAGATCGCCTAGGTTTGCCACGCTTTTAGCCAAGTGCTCCAGTCGCTGTTCAGTCGCCGAGCAGTACCTGACCGTTGGTTTGAACCGACGCTCGATAAACACCCCGAGGCGCTGACAATCCCCTACGTGACTTTCACGCAACTCACTCAGTCGCTCGGAAACCAGTTGTGCATAGGCCTGAGTAGCGCTAAAGCGGTGACGGGTCTTCGCACTACTGCTGACCACTTGGGCCGAAAGGTTGGAAATATCAGCGAGAAGAGCTTTCGCATTGTCTCCATCGACAACGGCGTTACGCTCAGAGAGGGTCACCAACGTCTTCTCATAAATATCAAGCTGCGGACTCAAGGTCTTGACCGTGGTCAAGGATAACGAGGCCATCATCCGGTAAGTCTCGATTTCCAAAAGGCGGCGTATCATCCGCCCCTGACGGTAGGCATTCAGGTGGCGATTGATGAACAACATATGGTTGTTGCCATCCTTACTGAGACGAAAATCGCTCCAGACCACTGCATCACCACCACCTACGCACGAGCCACACGGATCCTTGAAACCATAACGGGACAGCTCCAGGTCGATCTCACCACGTACTACGATCTGCATTGAGTTGATAAGCACTGGCAAAAGTACTTCGACCTTTTGCGCCAATGCCTCAGGCAAAGTTGTCCAAGTCAGGTCACCCCGGGATGAAGTGACCACCATAGTCAGAGTAAAAAACTCAGCGTGGCGTTCCCATTTCAATGCGTGGCCATCGAGTTGGGTAATGCCTTGGGTGGCATTCAGATCGAGGTTGTCAGGGAAGCACCTCAGCAGAAACGTATTGCACTCTTGATCACTACCGAGGAACGCCAGATGAAACACATGAGCTGGCTCATCGAAGTACAGTGACGGGCGTGCGTGCAGCTCGTTGTGAAGGTTTTTACGTAGCGGATGCATTCTGGAATGACCACGCTTTAGTTGAATTAGCATTCGCGATCAGTGGTTACCCATTGCTCGTGAACGTAGCCAAACGCTGATCGGCCTACGGAATACCAAAGCATGCCGCCATTTAATTGCACCGGCCTAAGGACTTTTACAGCCTTAATTCAGCGACCAACACTATATAAATAAAACATAGCCATCAGCAGAGCTAATTTTTAGCTGTGAATGTTCAGAGCACAAACTTATAACCGTCAACACTTATGAAAAACTGAACTGCAGTAAAGCACACTTAAACCAACACGCCAACCACTAAATAATCAAACCGACAAACGAAACAATACTGAAAACTTAAACTTTTCACACCTCATAAAAAAATACGATCTCAGCCACTATTGATGCCGTTAATCAGCACTGCCACCCTGACACAGCCTGCCGAAACAGATCCAACCAACAAAAAAAGAGACTTTCATAATGATCAGAGTAGGAATACTCGGCTGCGGTCGAATTGGAAATGTACATGCTGCAAGCTTGCTTCAAATCCCGTCCGCTAAACTCGTTGCGGTAGCAGATGCAGTGCCAGAAGCCGCGTCGACTTGTGCAAAACGATTTAATGTTGAGGCACGCTCTGTTGAGGACATCATTTACGGAGCTGACATCGATGCAGTAATCATCGCCTCACCATCACCCACTCACTTCGATCTGATTCACGCTGTCGCAGACGCCAAAAAGCCAATTTTCTGTGAAAAGCCGATAGACATGTCGTCTGAACGGGTGCGGCTGTGCATTGCAAAAGTTGAGGCAGAAGGCGTGCCATTCATGACCGCGTTTAACCAGCGCTTCGATCCTCATTTCGGTGCCCTACAGCAACGCCTGGCGTCTGGTGAAATCGGTAACGTGGAAACAGTCACCATCACATCCCGAGACCCTGCCCCACCACCGATCGAGTACCTCAAAGGGTCTGGTGGGATTTTCCGCGACATGATGATTCATGACTTCGATCTCGCTCGCTTTCTGTTAGGCGAAAATCCCACTCGGGTCTTTGCGACCGGTTCAGCGCTAGTCGATCCTGCCGTTCGAGAGGTGGGTGACGTCGATACTGCAGTTGCAGTGCTGATGACCAAGTCGGGAAAAATATGCCAGATATCCAACTCTCGTCGGGCTACCTATGGTTACGACCAAAGACTTGAGGTGCATGGATCTGAGGGGATGTTACGTGTCTCAAACGTGCATGAATCACTGGTAGAGAGTGCGACCAATACGGGCTTCTCGATGCCTGTCGCCAAACCATTTTTCCTTGAACGCTTCGGCCCCGCATATTTGGCTGAGATGCAGCACTTCATCAACTGCATCACTAACGGCATTGCCCCCACCCCTAACGCCAACGACGGCTTATGCGCACAACTGATTGCTGATGCGGCAACAGAATCCCTAGCGCGCGGTGAACCCGTCGACATCAACTACTGATTGCAACAGAACAGGGGGAAACAGAATGAAAGTAGGAATTCTTGGGCTCGGTAACGTAGCCGAACTCCACGTTACTGCCCTGCAGGAAATTGATCCCGCAGCCTACGTCGGAGGCTGGGGTAGGACACCTGCGAAAACCGCTGCGTTTAAGGAGAGGTTTGGCGGAGAGGTTTACGCTTCTCCTCAAGCACTCCTGGCAGATGAAAGCATCGATGCAGTGTTCGTGTGCACAAATGCCGAAACTCATTTCTCTTTAGCAAAGGAAGCTTTACTGGCTAAAAAACACGTCCTTCTAGAGAAGCCAATATGTGACACCCCAGAGCAAATTCGAGAGCTAGCTAGCATTGCGCAAGTAGTGAACCGGGTCTGCATGCCGTCGCACAACTATATCTATGCAGAAACAATGCGGCGAGTTAAAGCCCATATAGACAAGGGGCATTTGGGTGAAATTGTAAATTTTTGGGCGATTTACAATAAGCGTCACCCCGCTGAAATGGGGAAGCCCGATTTAACAATGCACGAATTGATGATCCATCATACCTACAGCATGCTTTACTTCCTGGGCCGCCCACAGCGGGTCTTTGCTACAGGATCAAATGTGCATTTCAATGATCCTCAAGCACATGACCAGTTAATGATCGTCGCTGAATATGAGAACGGTACCATTGCCAACCTATGGGGCAGCTTCTCAGCAGACGACCGCAGTCGTGAACCATGGTCGGTGTACTTCAAACTCATTGGTAAAGCTGGTTCGACCGTCGTTCCCTGGGACACCATGAGGTTTGGAGAGGCAAGACTGCCGTTCTGGGACGATGGGACTTACTGGGACAGTTTTTACCAAGCCCAGAAATTCTTCCTTGGAGAATGCTTGGCGGAAGGCAAAGCACCGTTGTCAACAATGAATGATGCCTACGATGCGGCAGTGGTAATGGACGCCGCCCGTCAATCCATTCTTCAAAGACGCTCAATCGAAATCAACTACGACTAGAGCTCTGGGTGAATCGCCACCATCGGTGCGTTCAGCACCAAGGGGTACATGTCTTTCTGTACCCCTTTGTCTTTAACCCTCCGAGGGTATGATCAAGTCAGTCCTCATGACTGCCAGACAGACATCGATAAATATACGAGCACCGCTTCATTTAATGCAGCTTAAGCCGAGGCCGCGTCTTACGCTGTAACCACTCGGCAAACGCCTTAAGTAGCATCCGCGGGGCCCCGTAGAGTGATGCCTGGTGCAACCGATAAAGCGACATGTAGAGGGTTCGTGCGACAAGCCCTTCTGTGACCTTCTTGTATCCAAGCAAGCCGGTCAGCGTACCTACAGCATTGAATGACGCCATCGAAACGAGAGTACCGCGATCTTCATAATTGAATTTCAAAGGCGATCCGCCGGCAATCAACCGAGACAAGCTCCTGCTAAGCATTTCCGCCTGCTGGTGAGCTGCTTGTGCTCGAGGTGGAACAAATCCGCCCCCCTCGTCCGAAATTGGGCATGACGCACAGTCGCCGATGGCAAAGATTGATTCATCTAGAGTCGTCTGCAATGTACGGCGTACCAGGAGCTGGTTGATCCGGTTTGTCTCAAGCCCAGCTAGTTCCTTGAGGAATGCCGGTGCTTTGATACCAGCAGCCCAAATCGTCATATCTGCACTGACGATGCTGCTGTCAGCTAAACGTACGCCCTCAGCAGTGACTTCCTTCACAGCCGTGCTTACGCGGACATCGATACCAAGATCAGTGAGTCCGGAATGGACAGTTTCGCTTACGTCTTGATTGAGAACAGGTAGAACGCGCGGCCCGGCCTCCACCAAAGTTATCTTTAGGGTTGACGGCGAAGCGTGACGAACACCATATCCCTCGATAATACGAATGGCATGCTGAAGCTCTGCACACAGCTCAACACCGGTCGCTCCCGCTCCCACAATTGAAATTCGCAGAGGGGTAGATTTGTCCGTGGCATGTGCACGCATGTAACGAGAAAGAAGCAGCTTGTGAAGCTTCTCAGCCTGGGCGCGACTATCCAAGAAATGGCAAAACTCCTGAACACCTAGAGTCCCAAAATCGTTGCACTGACTGCCAACCGCCATAACCAAGGTATCGTATTGAATCTCACGCACCTCGGAGTTCGAGGACTTAAACGTTATGGTTTTCTGGTCACGATCCAAGTCAACCATACGACCATATTGGAACGAAAAGTGATTCCATTTTGCTTGAGCGAAGTAGTTGAGCTCATCAATGCTTGGATCCAGTGATCCAGCAGCCACCTCATGAAGTAATGGCTTCCAAATATGTGTCAGATTTGCATCAACCAACGTGATCTCGGCGTTTTTGCGCTTTCCGAGTGTTCTCCCAAGTTTAGTCGCCAGCTCAAGTCCACCTGCTCCACCACCAACAATTACAACCTTATGTTTCATCATCTCACCTAAGACTAATACAAGCACTGATGCTCACAAAAAAGCCAGCCGCAGTAATTCAGCTAAAAATGGCAGATAGCGACAAAATAAAACATTGGGATCTTATTTATTTTTTGTACAAAACAATCGATTCAACACTAAATCAACCGCAGACGTTTTTATTTAGTAAAAGCCCGACAGCATAAAACCTCATCCTGAAAACAGGATAAGGTTTACGGCCAAACACAAATCCAAGGACAGCTGAGTTTCCGTTTGTGAGATGGCTCACCCAATCTCAGGTTACGAGATGAAGTGGCCATCCAACTGATTACTAATCACTTTTATCTCAAGCCTTCCACACCTGACTGATTTTTTGACAGCACACTCAACTGATGAGATTCCAGTTTCACGGATTTTAGGAAGTTCTGATTTCCTTCAGCACACCCAGTGCAGATAGCTTGCTGACTTGCCGACGGATCCCTGTCCATTTCAATGGCACTGTAAGAGCGATCGCAGACGTGGCACTCAATGTGCTGGCGCCACACATCCTGCACTTCCTCACGAAGCTCAGCCAAACGCACAAGCGGTCGACTTTCCGCTAATTTATTGATAATCCAATAGCTCGAAGCTGCGAGAATCGCAATCAGTATTGGCGCGATCTCCACATACCAGGCGCCCTTATCTCCTAACTCGATCAACGATATTCCGACAGCGGTTGATAATAGAATTGCCCACGCACCAGGCATGATTGCCTTCACTCTGCCAGGGCGGAATTCGTCACTTTTGGGGTCTGGATATAGAGCGTAATGAGTCAGGAGAATCGCGACCCAAGATGTAACTGCAACACCCTGCCATGCCAACGCTTTGAGCAAATAGCTGAAGACATTTGTCAGCATCAGTAGGTAAACACATGCACCGACGAACAGTACCCATACGCCTCGAGACCATCGCAGTCCGAGTCCTCGCGCTGCAAACCCTGCCATATTTAAAGATGCCATATAGTAATTGGCGGTGTTGATACGAGTTTGGCTGATCAGGATGAATAACAAACCCACCAAGCCTGAAGACTTCAGTACGGCTTCAGCTATCCCTTGCTCACTGGCCTTCAGACCAGGAAAGACTGTGTCCATAATGAAGATGCCAGCCAGTCCGTTTACAGCATAGAGCGCAAAGTAGAATACTGGCCCGAAAGTGATAACTCCATGGAATTTCGCATCCTCAGGCTTGCCAAATCGAGAGAACTCTGCGGTCACCATCATGTTAACGCAGATTCCCATGTAGACGATGAACGCCCACAACCACCCGGGCATACTGGTATCCAACGAAGGCTGTATAGAGAGAAAGTCTGTCGAAAACCCAAAGCGGTTGCCCGCCATGACAATAATCAACAGCAAGCCTCCAACATACAGCGGCAATAAAGCTCCGTTGAGTTTGTCCATCCACACTTGTACCCCACCCATAACGAGCGGCATAGCATAGAGAACCACCAACAAATACCACCATCGAATGTCACTGTCTGGTGCAAAATACTGTTGAAATGCAACAGCGATGATAGAGCCTTCAAAAACTGCGTAATAAATTGCAGTGACAGCAAACAGCAGCGACGAAATGATTGCGCCTGCGTTACCGAAAATGCCTCTGGAGAGCAGGGCTACCGAAAGTCCATTTTTTATAGAACGCTGACAGATAATGTAGTTTATCAATCCGTAGAACAAAATCGACAATCCAATGCCAATCAATGCACTACGAGTTCCAACTGCCTGCGCTACAGCCACGCTAATATAAAGATAGAACAAAGCACTGAGCACCGACCAAGATGCCATTGCCAGACTCCAACGGCCAGATCGCGCGGCGAGAGGAACTACATGCCGAGAATAGTCTTCTGCCGATTGCTCGGCCAACACTCGCGGGTCATCATGATAACTCACCTTTATCTGGCTGACATTCGTCATTATTTTATCCCCTATTAGATATATCCAACTTACCAAAAGCTTCGCAATAAAATCCCGCGCTAATTACTTCCACGTACTCTGAGATTTTTACGTGAGGTGCGCCCATATCTCGCCGAGGAGTCTAAAGCGCTGCACGAGATTGTTTCTGGATCATTTTGGGACACAAAAAAAAGCGACTCACAGCGGCAGCCGCGTGAGAAGACAATTAATCAGATAAAAAGGCTAGGAGCCGCAGCAAGACGAACTCCTAGCAAAGCCATGTAAAGCGTAGAATGTCCCTGTGAAAAGCCTGCAGCAGTCTCACCACTGGCACGTTAACGACTGACCTTTCCCCAAGCCGCTAACGTTCAGTAGACATCCTCTTGCTCAGTGCAGCCCCCGCAAGGCGTCACAGATCAGAGAAGTACTTCACCAGTTCGTTGACCAGCTGCTCAGGCTGCTCTTCTGGGATGTAGTGACCGCTGCGCACCATGGTGCCGGTGACATTAGTTGCGATTTTTTGCAGCTCACCTACCAAATCAGGCATCGAGCCTTGGTCGGCACGCACCGCGAGGATCGGGACTTGCAACTTGCCTTTCTTGGTCAGCTCCCGGTTCTGGTCGGCGGACACGGACATGGCGCGGTAGTAAGCCAACCCGCCCTTGAGTCCATTGAGCTTGAACACACGCAGGTATTCTTCAAAGTCGTCTTGAGTGAAAATCTGCGGGATTGCAGCTTTGCGCTGCAGATACCATTGCAGATAAATGTGCTCACGCCCTTCCAACAAGGCTTCTGGCAAATCTACAAGGTTATGGAATCCGCAATGCCAGGTGCGCCAGGCGACATTGGCGGCCCAAGGAAGGTTGTCAGGCAAACTGATTCCTGGAATACCACAGTCCAAAATAGCCCAACCGGTGACCTTGTCACCGTAGTTTGCGCAATAGGGGTAGCTAACCCAAGCACCAAGATCGTGCGATACTAATGAATGCTTATCTACCCCGATCTTGTCCATCAGACCGCGCAGAAGGCGAGCGATATTGGCGGTGTCACAGTTGGCAGGACGATCCGAATCACCCTGACCAGGGAGGTCTGGTGCAATAACGCGGTAGTGTTTACCCAATTCAGGTAGTACTTTACGCCAAGCATACCAACTCTGCGGGAAGCCACAGACCAGCACCATTACTTCGCCATCTTCAACGCCGCCACTGACGTAGTGCATACGCACGCCATCTACGGTTTCAAAACCGCGTTTGAAACCTTCGACGCCGCAATCCGGCCATTCACGCTTGCTAAACATCATGTTCACCCTTGCAAGTTTTAAGATAGGAACCGCTATTATTTAGAACGGGTCACGGGCAGCAGCTAGCCAACCACCATCCATGACATACTCACTACCGTGAACAAAGTCGGCTTCATCCCCACCTAAAAACGCGGCCAACTTGGCAATTTCGCTTGGCTGACACCAGCGGCGTGCAGGGAATTTTTGAAGAGCTGCGGCCATATCAGGAGAGTTCACCGTGACAGGATCAGCCATGGCCAAAGGTGTAGCGGTAGCACCAGGGCAAATGGTATTGACTCTGATGCCACGAGCACCATATTCGAAGGTTAGCTGCCTCGTGAGGCCAATCACGCCATGTTTCGAAGCCGTATAAGCGGTGCCACCACCAGCTGCACTGAAACCTGACGTTGAAGACGTATTAATTATCGCGCCTTTCTTTTGCTTGAGCATTTGGGGAATTACAGCGCGGGCCATAAGGAAAGGCCCAGTCAAATTCACTGCAATGACTTTATTCCACTCCTCTAGCGACACTTCGTGCGCAGTGGCATGACCATCGAGAATCCCAGCGTTATTACAAAGCAGATCGATACGGCCCCACTTCTTAATTACAGCATCGATCGCTTCTTTTACACTTTCAGGGTCACTAACATCCACACGATGCGCAAAAGCAAACTCAGGATTTGTCAGTTGAGCGACAGATTCTTCTGCAGCCTTCAGATTTATATCTAATACAGCAACATATGCTTGGCGAGAAACAAACTCGGCAACCATTGCCCGCCCCATTCCTGACCCTGCTCCAGTAACAACAACCACACGATCTTTATAATTGTTCATAGTGCGCTCTCAGTCGGAAATTAGTTCATTCGAACAGCTACTAAAAAATCCCTTACATCATCCACAAGGCTCGTTTGATATTCAGCGATCCAATCGACGTAGTCCAATCTCCATTTGCGATATTCGGCGATAAGCTATTGTTATCAGCGAGCGGGGCTCGGACTGATGGGCTCAGTGAACTACGCAACCGCCTTGACCATATCCTCAATAGTCTTTTTCGCGTCGCCGAACACCATCATGGTCTTGTCCAGATAGAAGAGTTCGTTGTCCAGGCCGGCGTAGCCGCTTGCCATCGAGCGCTTGTTGACGATGATGGTCTTGGCCTTGAACGCTTCGAGAATCGGCATGCCGGCAATCGGTGATTTCGGATCGTTCTTCGCCGCCGGGTTGACCACGTCGTTGGCGCCGAGCACCAGCACCACATCGGCCTGGCCGAACTCGGAGTTGATGTCTTCCATCTCGAATACCTGGTCATAAGGTACTTCGGCCTCGGCCAGCAGGACGTTCATGTGGCCCGGCATACGACCGGCAACCGGGTGGATCGCGTACTTCACGGTCACGCCGCGATGGGTCAGCTTCTCGGTCAGTTCCTTCAGCGCGTGCTGTGCCCGTGCGACCGCCAGGCCGTAGCCCGGAACGATGATCACGGTGTCGGCATTGGTCAGCAGGAAGGTCGCGTCGTCAGCCGAACCGGATTTCACCGGACGGGCTTCTTTCGCGCCTGCCGGGCCGCCTGCGTCAGCTGTATTGCCGAAGCCGCCGAGCAGTACATTAAAGAAGGAACGGTTCATCGCCTTGCACATGATGTACGACAGGATCGCACCGGACGAGCCCACCAGCGAACCGGCGATGATCAGCATCGAGTTGTTCAGCGAGAAACCGATACCCGCCGCTGCCCAGCCGGAGTAGCTGTTGAGCATCGACACGACCACTGGCATGTCCGCGCCACCGATCGGGATGATGATCAGCACGCCAAGCACGAAGGCCAGCGCCAGCATCACGGCGAAAGCGGTGTAGTCACCGGTGAGCATGAAGGTCACGCCCAGGCCCAGTGTGGCCAGGCCCAGCAGCAGGTTCAGCTTGTGCTGGCCGCTGAACTGTACCGGCGCACCCTGGAACAGGCGGAACTTGTACTTGCCCGCCAGCTTGCCGAAGGCAATGACCGAACCGGAGAAGGTGATTGCACCGATGGCCGCGCCGAGGAACAGTTCCAGGCGGTTACCGGCCGGGATCGCGTCACCGAGTTGCTGGACGATGCCCAGCGACTGCGGCTCGACCACGGCAGCCACGGCGATGAACACCGCGGCCAGGCCGATCATGCTGTGCATGAAGGCGACCAGCTCGGGCATCTTGGTCATTTCAACGCGTTTGGCCATGATCGAGCCGGCCGTGCCGCCGATCAGCAGGCCGACGATCACGTAGACGATGCCGTCATGGGCCAACTCGGAACCCAACTTGTAGATCAGGCCGACTGTGGTGAGGATCGCCAGGCCCATGCCGAGCATGCCGAACAGGTTGCCACGACGCGATGTGGTGGGATGCGAGAGGCCCTTGAGCGCCTGGATGAAGCAGACCGAGGCGATCAAATACAGGGAAGTAACCAGGTTCATGCTCATGCTTGCTGCACCTCAGCCTTGGCTGCTGCGGCTTTGGCTGCCGGAGCTTTTGCCGGAGCCGCTTTTTTCTTGAACATTTCCAGCATGCGCCGGGTGACCAGGAAGCCACCAAACACGTTGACCGCGGCCAGGGCCACGGCCAGGGTGCCCATGGTCTTGCCCAGCGGGGTCACGGTGAGGGCGGCGGCCAGCATGGCGCCGACGATCACGATGGCCGAGATGGCGTTGGTCACGGCCATCAGTGGCGTGTGCAGTGCAGGTGTGACGTTCCAGACCACGTGGTAGCCGACATAGATCGCCAGCACGAAGATGATCAGGTTGTAGATACCGTGAGAGATCAGCATGTCTTCCATTGTTTTTATCCTCAGCTGTTCTTGCGCACGATCTGGCCGTCGCGGCACATCAGGCACGCGGCGACGATATCGTCTTCAAGGTTGATCACCAATTGTCCGTCTTTGTCGAACAACAGTTTCATGAAGTCCAGCAGGTTGCGTGCATACAGAGCCGAGGCATCGGCGGCGACTGCGGCTGCCAGATTGGTCGGGCCGACGATGGTTACGCCATGTTCGACGACCACTTGATCGGCGACAGTCAGTGGGCAGTTGCCGCCTTGGGCCGCAGCCAGGTCGATGACCACTGAACCCGGCTTCATCTGTGCCACGGTTTCCGCGCTCAACAGCGTCGGCGCCTTGCGGCCCGGAATCAGTGCGGTGGTGATGACGATGTCGGCCTGCTTGGCGCGTTCGTGCACGGCCACGGCCTGACGCTGCATCCAGCTGGCCGGCATCGGGCGAGCGTAACCGCCAACACCGACGGCGCATTCACGCTCTTCATCGGTTTCGTAAGGCACGTCGACGAACTTGGCGCCGAGGGATTCGATCTGCTCCTTGACCGCGGGACGTACGTCTGAGGCTTCGATCACCGCTCCCAAACGCTTCGCTGTAGCGATGGCCTGCAGGCCAGCCACGCCGGCGCCGAGAATCAGCACGCGCGCCGCTTTCACGGTGCCCGCAGCGGTCATCAGCATCGGAATGAAGCGCGGATAGTGGTGGGCGGCCAGCAGCACAGCTTTATAGCCCGCGATGTTGGCCTGGGAAGACAGTACGTCCAGGCTCTGGGCGCGGGAGGTACGTGGCGCCGCTTCCAGGGCAAACGCAGTGATACCGCTCGCGGCCAATTTGGCGATGGTTTCATTGCTAAACGGGTTGAGCATCCCCACTACAACGGCGCCACGCTTGAACAGCATGAGCTCATCGTCGTTAGGTGCGACCACTTTGAGGACAAGGTCAGCGCCAAAGGCATCGCTAGCCTCCCCCACACTGGCACCAACGGCCTCATAAGAGCTGTCCGAGATACTGGCGGACAAACCGCAACCTCTCTGAACAACAACTTGATGGCCAGAAGCGACAAGTTTTTTGATCGCTTCAGGTGTCGCAGCAACACGCGTTTCGCCAGCTGCAGTCTCTAATGGCACTCCGATATACAAAAAAAATACTCCCAATAATTTACTTTTCTAGACAGGTTTTTTTAGCCCAGACGTCAGTGGCTAACACCTTTTTCAATCATCCGAAGTGTGCCTTTTGATGGCCCAACACGAGGAGACTTCGGATATAGTCGCTGCGGAACTCCAGAAGCAGCCGCGCGCTCAATAGCAAACAAGACCTCAAGATCAGCAAGGCCTTCTTCACCATTTGGGCTCGGCTCTACCCCTACCTGAATACACTCAGAAAAATATGAAATCTGGCCAGCGAAATGATCGAAATGCGGAAAGCTAACAAATTCACTTTCATGTGCGTTCTTGAGTTTCATCGCCATTGATGTCTCAAATCGAAACCCTGGATCCATGCATAGAGTGCCGTGTGTTCCGACGACTCTATAGGTATCAACAGAGTAGGCTCCAAAACTACAATAAAACTGGGCCATCCGATTATCTGGAAACTTCAAAGTAACAGCTATTGAGTCATCCAAGCTTGAGAAGCGAGGATCATCTGCGCGGCGAGTACTCATCGCCGATACTTCAATAGGCTCTGCATTGAATATATGCCGCGCGGCATTCACACAATAAATACCAATATCTTGTAATGGCCCGCCCCAATGCTCGACATTCAGCCGATGATTTTCCGGATCACTTTGGAAACTAAATACTGCCGAAAAAAACAAGGGATCCCCAATGCGTCCATCGCGGACTGCATCAAGTGCTGTAATCGTACCGATATCGTGATGAAGCCGGTAACTGGTCATTAAAAATACACCTGATCTCTTTGCAGTAGAGATCATCGCATCCGCATCGGGCAGCGATGTTGCTATCGGCTTCTCAACAATGACGTGCTTTCCAGCATTCGCAGCTTGAATTGCAAAAGATGCATGAAGAGGATTTGGCAGAGCGATGTAAACTGCATCAATCAGATCGCTTTCGACCAACTCTTCGTATCCCTCATAATCGAATACGTGAGGAATATCATATTTTCGAGCCAACTCGCTTGCACGTTCAGGGCTACCTGAAACCAACGCCGTTATCTTCGAATTACCAGTAAGATTTACAGCGGGAATAAAAGCAGTTTGCGAAATCCAACCTGCCCCTACGACGGCGTATCGAATCACCTTGACCACCTCTAACTAATTATTGTCTTATGGTCAGACATGGCTAATTAAAGCCAACAAAATTGATGTGCTTCTTCGACTAAATCAAGAATAGAACTCAGGCCGCTCAGCAACGCTCAGCTTAATAGTCTCGTCAGCACTTACCGACGCAACAATCCGTTCAGCTACAGCAGTAGTTACATAACCATCCCATGCGGATGCGCCATGATTTTTTCTACCCGATATCACGGTATCCACCCAGGCTCGCGACTGTGCTTTGTAAGCTGCCCTGAACCTTGGAATCCAATTACTCGGTACAAATGAAGATTGGGTTCCCATTTTATTAAGCAACGTCGATGCAAATGGTGGAAGAGCTAACGTCCCTTCACTCCCTACTAACTCGGCCTGTACCTGGTAGCCGAATTTGCAGTTCATGAATAACTCCGTTGACACGATAGATCCGTTAGCCATACGGGCTACAATCATCATCGGATCCCCCTTGTCAGAGGACACGACCCTCACCGAGTCAAGCTCACTTCCCAGCACCCAGCGAGCAACATCTATTTCGTGAACGAACGCGTTTGTCACGAGCATCTCGCCCGTCATCCACTCAGGCGCCACTGGATTGCGGTGAATGTTGTGAAGGATCTCTGGTGCGCCAATCACGCCTTCATCAAAGTTGGTTTTCAAATCCATATACCCTGGATCGAAACGGCGCATATAACCCACCTGCACCAGGCTTTTGCCTTTCTTAATTTCGGCGTCGACAATTATTAGCGCCTCTGCGCTTTTCATTGCCAAGGGCTTTTCACAAAGAACAGGTTTCCCTGCTTCGATACAAGCCAATACGAGTTCAAAATGCGTGGAATCAGGAGATGCGATCACAACAGCATCGACATCATACGAGTGAATTAACTCCAATGGGTCTTTGAAGACACGTCCTTTTCCCACGATATTTCGTGCCCGAGCCTCATCGTAATCGCAAACAGCAGTCAGAGTGCTGCGCGGTGTGTCCAGCGATAGAATTCTACCGTGCTCGGAGCCCATGACTCCTGCACCAATCAAACCTATAGAAACGCTCATCTCCTAGTCCCCCAGAAACATCAACATGGATATTTTTCGGATGACAGCAAGCAGGCGCGGTTTACGCGCCCACCTCGGAATGCGTCGAAGGTTACTTAGACGGCTGCTCGATGTTTTCCCACTCACCACTCACGCCGGAGTTCAAAATCGCGTCAGCAATACGCTCAATTTGAAGCCCATCGTTGAAGTTTGGCGATGCCGGGGTCTTTTCAGCGATTGCCTTCAAGAAGTTGTACCATTCGATCGATTTAATATCGATGTAACCTTGCCCCATACCAGCAACAGGCCAAAGTTTGTCACCGAACGGCTGATGAGGGCCGGAGTAGATGGTACGGAAGCCAAATGTATCTTTAGGATCATCGGCGAACGCAACACGAAGCTCGTTCAGACGCTGGTAATCGAATGCAATCGAACCCTTGGTACCGTAGATTTCGAAGCCAAGCTGGTTGTGATGACCCCAAGCATTACGAGTTACCTCTATAGTGCCATACACACCATTGGTGAACTTGATCATGGTAAGTGCGGCGTCATCCACATCGACCTTGCCACGCTCAGAGGAAGCTTGTCCTGCTGGGCCAAAGAAACGACCCTCGGGCAGCGGACGCTCGTTAATAAAGGTCTTCACAATGGAGTTCACCGAGGAGAACTCACCTACCAACAGACGCGCGGCATCAATAACGTGAGTACCGATATCACCCAGCGTACCTGAGCCAGCTTTGGCCTTGTTGAAACGCCAGGACAGTGGGAGCTCTGGATCAGCGCCCCAGTCTTGCAGATAGTAGCCACGGAAATTCAGGATGTCGCCGATACGACCTTCATCAATCAGACGCTTGGCCATCTGAACTGCCGGGGTATGACGATAGTTGTAGGATACCATGGTGATTACGCCGGTTTTTTCGGCAGCTGCCTGCATTTTCTCGGCATCTTCGACAGTCATGGCCATTGGTTTTTCGCACATGACATGCTTGCCCGCCAGCGCTGCGGCGATGGCGATCTCGGCGTGAGAGTCGTTCGGGGTACAGATATCGATGATATCGATATCCGGGCGATTAACTACATCGCGCCAGTCCGTAGCGTATTCAGAGAATCCATATCGCTTTGCTGCGTTTTGTGCCAGCTCCTCATCGATATCTACAATCACCTTTCGTTCAATTTCTACCGGCGCACCGAAAAGAATTGGAACGACTGCAGTAGCAATGGAGTGGGCTTTGCCCATGAAGCCAGTCCCGATCAGCGCGACATTGTATTTTTTCACGATCCATACTCCGTTGGGCCGACGTGTGCGTCGTAGCCCTGCTTCAGATTAAACAACTCCAGAATTCAGGAAGCCCAAATACTGGTTCTCCAGCGTAGGGACGCATCAATGAAACACGCCCCTCTGAAACTGAGCTCAGGCATCAAGCGGGGTAATCTTTGCGATTTCCTGCCCTAGCGATACCAGTGCGCCCACACTTGCGGACAATTTGATTGTTCCGCTGAGTCGAGCAACTACTTTGGTCTCCATTTTCATTGCTTCAACCAATGCAACTGCGTCACCCGCCTGCACGATTGCCCCCTCCTCCACCAGCCATTGCTGCAGTGTTCCGGGAATAGGCGCCTCTACTGAGGCAGAGTCACCCACCTCTTGCGAACCTTGGACAGACTGTTGAGGCGAATTACCCGCAAACAATCCGGGAGGTAGACCAAGCTCATGCCGCTTACCGTCGATCTCGATGAAACAGCGAATAAGGTTACTTTCCGCTGGCTCCACCCGACTTGCAGGTGTGACACCCTTGAACTCGGTTTCGATCCACGTTGTATAAACGCCGAATTTTTCGGTGCCATTGAACGCTGGCTCATCAATCACCGCACGGTGGAACGGCAATACCGAGGCGACACCGGCAATCTCAAACTCCGCCAGTGCACGGCGTGCCCGATTGATTGCCTCCTCACGCGTATCACCTGAAACGATCAGCTTAGCCATCAAGGAGTCGTAGAGACCTGGAATCATTGACCCTGATTCCACACCAGTGTCGAGTCGAACACCGGGGCCGGAGGGTGCACGGAATTTCTCTATGCGACCTGGCGTAGGTAGGAAGCCACGACCTGGATCTTCAGCATTGATTCGGAACTCGAAAGCATGCCCACGGACAATGGGTGTTTGAGTGAATGAGAGCGCAAGCCCATCTGCTATTCGCAACTGCTCTACAACAATATCCACCCCAGTAGTGACCTCAGTCACAGGATGTTCTACTTGGAGCCGTGTATTGACTTCCAGGAAGGAGATTGTCCCGTTCTGCGAGAGTAGAAACTCTACGGTGCCAGCTCCGACATATCCCGCATGAGCACAAATAGCTCGTGCGGAATCATGAATCGACTGGCGTTGCTCTGAAGTGATAAACGGGGCAGGTGCCTCTTCGACTAGCTTTTGATTGCGCCGTTGTAGAGAACAGTCTCGAGTTCCCAAAACAACCGTATTGCCGTGGGTATCGGCGAGCACCTGGGCCTCAATATGCCTCGGCTGATCTAGGAACTGCTCGGCATAACACTCACCTCGACCAAAAGCCTCAGTGGCTTCTCGCACAGCTGAGTCAAAGAGTTGGCCTACCTCTTCGAGGTTTCGCGCGACCTTCATCCCGCGACCACCGCCACCAAAAGCGGCTTTGATCGCAAGCGGGAGTCCAACTTCTTTGGCGAACTCTACCGCCTCGCGAGCGTTGGCCAGTGGGCCTGGTGTGCCCTTAACCAACGGAGCACCAACAGCTTGAGCAATCCGGCGAGCTTCAACCTTATCCCCCAAAGCATTGATAACGTCAGGCGATGGCCCTACCCAAGCGATGCCGGCATCTATAACTGCCTGAGCAAACTCTGCTCGTTCGGAAAGGAATCCGTATCCAGGGTGGATAGCATCAGCGCCGGCCTTGATGGCGATATCTACAATTTTCTGAATATTGAGATATGTGTCTGCGGGACGCCCGGGGCCAAGGCCATATGCCTCATCTGCAAGCTCCACATGGAGCGACTCGGCATCAACGTCGGAGTAAATCGCAACAGATTTGACTCCGTAATCACGTGCGGCTCGGATGACTCGAATGGCGATCTCGCCACGATTAGCAATGAGTAGCTTCTTCATCGATCAAATTCCTTAACCTGCGGATCGAAATTGGCAATCAGGTTGAAACGGACTCGCACACCGATTGGAAGCTGTGCTGCCAGGGACAAATGATGATTAGCGACGACCGCAATTACTGGATATCCACCAGTGATCGGGTGATCTGCCAAGAACAGTACGGGTTGACCATTGCGTGGTACCTGAATCGAGCCTCGAGATGTCCCCTCAGATGGCAGCTCTTCTACGTTATCGCGTTCGAGCCCAGTCAACCCATGAAGCCGAACACCTACCCGGCTGGATTCGGGCGTAACTGTCCATGACTGCTCGACAAATGTACGAATCGCTTCCGGTGTGAACCAATCCGTCCGCGGCCCCAAAATCACATCCAGTACAACCGTATCTGAGCCCTTTGGGAGTAATGGAGTGGCGAGGGGATGAGCATTAACAGCAGAGCATGAACCGTGACGGGGAACTATCACATCACCGGTTTTGATCGGCGCCGGGCCAATCTTTGCCAGCGTGTCCGTAGACGATGAACCCAAGACCTCGGGGACTTCATAGCCACCGCGCAATGCGAGATAGGTGCGCACACCAGTAGGAGGTGCTCCCAAGTTAAGGGATTCACCTGCATCCAACGCGAAAGGCATTTCATTGGATATCAGTAGACTGCGTCCATCTACAGTAAGGATCGTAATTGGGGCTGGTGCACCTGCAATAGCAAGCGTAATTGGCACATCAGTCCGAAGTGAGAAACCTCCGTATGTAACCTCAATCGCAGCTGTAGCAGGAGGGTTGCCTACCAAGCTATTGGCATCTCGCAACGCCTCTTGGTCTGCAGCACCTGACTGGGACACACCCTGGTGGGCATTGCCTGGCCGTCCAAGATCTTGAAAAAGCGCTGGGCGATCGGAAGCCAGAACCTTGAGTCCCAACCTGTCCGTGTTTTTTGCCACGTCGCATGTTTCATTCGACAGTACGGGGGAACCCTCAGCCTCCGTTATTGCTCTGAACCTAACACGATCCCCAGGACTGAACAGAGCGGCTCGCTCGCGGTTTACATCCCACATTGGGACGTTGGTAGTACCGAGCAGTTGCCATCCACCAGGAGTATCCGAGGGGTAGATGCCACAGAACCGACCCGCCAGTGCGACAGATCCTGCTGGAATTCGTGTACGTGGACTATCGCGGCGAGGGACTTCAAACGCCGGATCGTCACAAGTCATGTAGGCGAAACCAGGAGCGAAGCCTGTGAACGCCACAGTGAAGGTGGCCTCGGAGTGCCGCTGAATAACTTTGTCTACCGTCCATCCCAAGTATTCGGCAACGTATGAGAGATCCTCTCCGTCATATCGCACAGGGATTTCGACTAGCGCACCAGACCGCTCAACCAAGTCTTTCAGAGTGACGGTAGAAATGGCCTCGTAAAGATCCCGTGGTAATGCGACCAGCGGGTCGTAAGTCACTAACAACGTACGAGCGCCAGGTACAATCTCGACGATCCCTGGAATAAGGGCGCTCGCAAGAGCCTCGAACAATTGGATCGTAGTATCGAGATCATCCAAATCAATGATGAATCGATTACTTCCCGCAGGCAGGAACTGAAGTGTCTTAGCCATTGTTCGCCACCTCTTTGCACTGAGTGAAGCTGCGGAGCTGAACGCTGTTGGAAACAAAAATATCCTTCAGGACTCGAGCAGTTTCGACCGCTGCCGGGTTATCGCCATGAACACAGATTGAGCTTGCTTCTACTGGCACGAGACTCCCGTCGATAGCTTCAATCAAACCCTCACGAACCCAGCGGAGCATTCGCTGTGCAATGAGTGTTGGATCGTGCAGCACGGCTCCTGCACGGCGTCGATTAACCAATGAACCATCAGGGTTGTAAGCCCTATCTGCAAATGCCTCACAAACGACATGGAGCCCCTCCTCGCGTGCCTGCTTTACAATAGGGGCTCCAGCCAGCGCGAGAAGGGTTAACTGAGGGTCGACCGCCTTGATCGCCGCAATGACATCAGCGCCCTGCCTGTGATCCTTGGCAATGGTGTTATACAAAGCACCATGCGGTTTTACATAGCTGATGCGAGTACCTGCAGCCACAGCTAACCCTTGAAGCGCACCGATCTGATAGATGACATCACCAATCAACTCTGCGCTTGAAGGTTCCATTGACCTTCGACCAAACCCCACCAGATCTCGATAGCCAACGTGAGCGCCAATCGCCACACCTCGAGCAACTGCCTCTTTCAACACCGCGAAGATCCCCGCGGGGTCTCCCGCATGGAAGCCACACGCAATATTGGCGCTGGTGACGATGTCCAACATCGAAGCGTCGTCACCCATTTTCCATGCGCCGAAGCTTTCACCGAGGTCGCTATTGAGGTCGATACTTACCATAACCCAACACACTCATTGTTGATCACGTTGACGAACTTTCTGAGCTACTTACAAAAGCTTGTACTTCGCCATGGTCGTAGACTTCACGAGATGACCGTATTTCTCACCGAATGCCTTCATGTTGTCAGTGCTGCCATGCAGCTCAAGCGACTTTTCATCGTCCCAAATTTCGTAGAACAAAAATTCTCCTGAGTTCTCTTCCGAGACATGCAAATCGTACTTAACGAAGCCAGGCTCAGTCTTTGCGTAACTAACCAGCTCCAACAAGGCCTTCTGGAGCTCTGCTTCCTTACCTGGCTGAGCATGAGTCACCGCAACAACAAACAGTTTATTTTTCATTTACTTCACCTTCTCGTTGACGTTTGTAAATCAAGCAATCTCAATAGCGACTTCAGTTTTAATTGAGTTTGCAATAAAGCAGCCTTTATGAGCGCGATGATGCAGTCGCTGAAGCGTTTGGTGATCTGGCTGTTTGGTTGATGAAAATTCCACTCTCGGGCGTAATACTATTTGAGAGATCCAAAATCCACCTTCCCCACGTTTGGTAACGAAACCTTTCGCAGAGTCGCTATAGCGACTAACTGTGTAACCTTGCCCTTCACAAATCGCCAAAAAATAAAGCATATGGCAGCTAGCAAGTGCACTCACCAACAACTGCTCTGGATCTGCTTTCTCAGGCGACCCCATATAGTCCGCGGCGGCAGAAGCAGGAATGGTGATCTCATCACCGATATGCACCTCTAAGTCGCGACTGTAGGTATCCGCCTTATCGCGATGCTCCGCGGTGACCCATACAACCTCAGCATTATGCTCTGACATATATCACCGCTTTAAAAAATTACTGATTAAGCAACAGAAAGATTAGGCACATCCGCAGGAAGATCCGTCACAAGCATGTAACCTGGCTCATGAGTAATCGCGATATCAACTCCTGCTTGCTTAATCGCCATTTGAGGTGTGACTCCACATGCCCAGAATCCAAAGATGTCCCCATCTCGGTAGACAGGTTCGTCGCCAAAGTTAGGCTTGTCTATGTTTTCGATGCCGATCTGAGCAGGGTCACCGATATGAACAGGAGCACCATGAGCAAGTGGAAACTGATTGGACAACACAATCGCGTCAATTGCATCCTTTGGCCGGAACGCCCTCATCGATACGACCATGGAGCCCTTGAATGGGCCAAACTCCTTGGTTGGCAGATTAGTGACATACATGGGAACATTGCGATTAGCAGTAATGTGCTGAATTTCAATACCCGCGTTCAGAATAGCGTTCTCAAATGAGAATGAGCATCCCAAAGCAAACGTTACAAAATCGTCGCGCCAGACATCAAGCAAGCTATCTACAGTTTCGGTGTGGACACCATTCCGATAGATTCGATAACGAGCTACATCAGTTCGTATATCAATTTGTCCAGCTAGTGGTAGACCTGGGTCACCTGGTTTTCCCATAGCAACGAGCGGGCAACTTTTTGGATTCAGGTCGCAGAAGATTTTGAAATCATCAGCAAATCGCTTCGGCAGAATCATAAGGTTAGCCTGCATGAAACCGTCAGCAAATCCGCTGGTCGGTACACGCAAGCTTCCATTGCGAATCATCTGCCTTACTTCGGCAGCAGATTTCGCTTGCATTTCTTTGATCGGATCCATGATGGGATTCCTACCGTTATATTATGAAGTGCTTACTTCGTTTGAAGTACGGCAACCATGGCAGTCGCAATGGCCACATCAGCTTCTTCTGGCCCACCTGAAACGCCAACGCCGCCTACTACATTGCCATCTACTGTCACTGGAAGACCGCCACCAAAAACCACAAATGGCCGCGCACATGAGCGCTCAATACCGTACAGTTCTTGCCCTGGCTGAGAGAGCGACATCCAAGTGCCGGATGGCTGTCGCAAAGCGGCCGCGGTATACGCCTTGTTATTGGCGATCTCAATCGTCCCGAACGCAGCATCGTCTACACGAACGAAGCCAATCAGATGACCACCAACATCAACGATTGAAAGCGATGACCGTTGATCCAACTCTTTAGCTTTCTGAACCCCTGCTTGAAGAGCGGCCATGGCCACTTCATGAGTAATCAGTGCAGTCATTTCAAAGCTCCAGTGTCAGTTGTAAACACCACCGCAAACGTTAATTGCTTGTGCGGTCACGTAAGAAGACTCGTCCGATGCCAGGTATACAAAAAGCGGCGCAACTTCATCAGGCGTAGCTTCGCGCCCTAGCGGAATCGAGGATTTGACCAGTGACTCCTGCTTCTCCTTACCACCAATAAAGTCAATGACCGGATCATTGAAAGGTGTGTTGATCCACCCCGGGCATACGGCGTTAACACGCACGCCATCCTTTGCAAGCTCAATGGCTAACGTATTGGTGAGTCCGATCACTGCGGATTTGGATGAGGAATAGCAAGAAAGTCCAGGTGCTCCTCGTTTGCCGGCAAGCGAAGACATCAAAACAACGGAGGACTTCTTAGCTTCCCGAAGGTATTTTAGTGCCTCCCGAATAAAGATAAAGTTGGCTCTAACGTTAATGGAGTAGACTTTATCCCACGCCTCAGTTGTGAACTCTTCAAGGCGCCCAGAAAGTTGAATTCCCGCATTCAGACAGAGAGTATTTATCCCACCCATCCATCCAGACACTTCATTGACCACATCACGAATTTGGGACTCGTTGCTCAGATCTGCGCGAAAAAACTTAACTACTCCATGGAAGCGCTTTTCCACCTGCGCACCGCGCTCAGCGTCAATATCGATCACCGCCACCTTGGCGCCTTCTTCAACAAAAGCCTCCAAGATAGATAACCCGATATTAGCTACGCCACCCGTTAAAAGAACGAGTTTACCCGTCAAGCGATTGGCCATAACAACCTCGCAAACTTCAAAATCTTCTGGTATTCATCAGCATGCAAGTTACATGCTGATGACCACATATAACTAAAGAGACTTACTGATATTATCCAAAACAATGGAGTTAACTTCTGAAGAAGCCTCCATTTGTGGCATATGACCAGCATCTTCAATTACGCTAAACTTCGCATTGGAAGGAATTTGCGAACCATCTGGCAGTGGAACGATCTTGTCTTTACCACCCCAAATCAATGCAACTGGGCCAGCGAAGTTCGCGAGAGTTTCCGTAATCGAATGTCGCTGCCCGTCGCCGTCAACAATTGTATCCCTGATCGCTGCAAGCGCTTCCGGCACACCCTCAAGCCGCTTGAAGCGGAGGGTGCCCTCAATCATGTCGTTGCTTATTTTCGAAGGATCGGCCAGCAGACGCTCCAACACATCCTTCAACGGCTTACGACGCTCTGCAGTGATGAAGTCATCCAAGAACTCCTTATTGATGACCTTGCCGAGGCCAACAGGAGCGATCAGTGTTATCGAGGCAACCCGTTCAGGCTGATGCGCAGCGATTGCTGCAGCTACAGCGCCGCCAAATGAATGAGCTACCAAATGCAACTTGCCAGGAGCGGAAATCTCAAGTGCCCGCTCAATCGAGGCCACCAGGCTTGGGAATACATCGCTCCCCTGAGTCGGCGAAGAGGCGCCATGACCTGGTAGGTCTACCGCGACAACTCGATGCTTTTGGGCGAAGGCGTCCTGGTTAAAGAGCCAGGTTGAGACATCCCCACCAAAACCGTGCAGCAATACCACATTGCTATCCGACTCAGCCCCTAGCGTGAGGACATTAACCACTGCCCCATTACCCACATCGACCGTTTTGATCGATGCTGCATTTGAATCCTCTTCCTCTTCTGCGCCACTCGCACCAGCGAAAGAAGCAATAAATGCATCAATGTCCTCATCGCTCGCGGACGCATCCGCGATTACGCCAACCAGAGCTCCAACCGGTGCAGTCTCACCGGCCTCTACGACGATACGGCGTAGAATGCCACTCGCCGCCGACTCAACCGCATTGGTAGTCTTGGTAGATTCAACTTCGATGATTTCCTGGCCACGCGAGACCTCGTCACCTTCGGCAACCAGCCAATCGCTAACGATCCCCTCGGTCATAGTCATCCCCCATTTGGGGATCGTTACAGCTTCAATCGACATACCTCTTACCTCTCAATGATCGACTTGACCGCCTTGATGACCGCGTCCGCATTCGGCACATAAAGGTCTTCAAGATTGGGTGCGTAGGGAACTGGCGTATGTGGCGCAGTAACCATTTTGATAGGCGCACGAAGCGAGTCGAAGCATTTATCAGCGAGCATTGCGGAAATGTCAGCTGCCATACCACAGCGGGGAGTGGCTTCGTCAACAATGACGACTCGACCGATCTCCTCTGCGAACTCGATCAGCGTGTCTTCATCGAGAGGCGAAGTGGTACGAGGATCAATCACACACGCAGAAATGCCATCCGACTGAAGTTTCCGAGCAGCTTCTTCAGCAATTTTAACCATTCGACCGATGGCAACGATCATCACATCCTTACCATCGCGTACGACCTTGGCTTCACCGAACGGCACAGTGTACGAACCGTCGGGTACTTCACCCATGGTGTCGTACAGCATCTTGTTCTCCAGGAAAATGACAGGGTCATCATCACGCATAGCCTGAAGCAACAAGCCTTTAGCGTCGTAAGGGTTCGACGGTATAACAACTTTCAGCCCTGGGAAGTGCGTGAAAATCGGGTAGAACGCCTGGGTATGCTGTGCTGCAGAGCGAGTACCAGCGCCGTAGGTAGCACGGATCACCAACGGAGTTCGGGCGCGACCGCCGAACATATATCGGAACTTCGCGATCTGGTTGACGATTTGGTCTAGACAAACGCCAGCGAAGTCCACAAACATCAGTTCCGCGACGGGGCGCATACCTGTCAGAGCGGCGCCTGCCGCAGCGCCGATGAAAGCAGTTTCACTGATCGGGGTATCGCGAATTCGTTCGGGGCCGAACTCACCAAGCAGACCACGCGTCACGCCGAAGGCGCCACCCCAGGCATCCTTGACACCATTGCCACCAGCACCACCAGTCAGGTCTTCACCCATCATGATCACACGCGGGTCGCGAGCCATTTCCAGGCGGAGAGCATCGTTCAACGCCTGACGGAAAGAAATTTTAGCCATTGAAGCGCTCCTTACTGATACTTCACGTAGACGTCAGTGGTGAGTGCAGATGCCGGTGGGAATTCGGAGTTACGAGCGAATTTCACAGCCTCATCGACAGCAGCGATTACCTCAGCATCAATTGCCTCAAGCGCAGAACCTTTAACAAGATCCTCAACAGAAACTTTGTTGCGGAACTTGATTAAGCAATCTTGTTCCTGACGCATGATTTTCTTTTCTTCAGGAGTGCGGTAAGTATCCGGATCTCCACTGTAGTGGCCGTAGTATCGAGGAACATGGACATGAAGTAGCGACGGCCCGCCACCTGCACGTGCTCGCTCGATGGCTTCACCGGCGGCGGTATAGACCTTGAACACGTCTGTTCCATCAACCTCTGCAGATGGAATGTCGTACCCCTCAGCACGGCGCACGAAGCTACCGGCCGAGACGAACTCGTTCGCTGTAGCCTCACCAAATCCGTTGTCTTCAATAACGAAAATGATGGGAAGCATCCAGATCTTAGCCAGGTTGAGACTTTCGGCCATCGCGCCTTCGTTCATGGCCCCGTCACCAGCAAAAGCGATAGCTACGCGGTCGGTCTTCCTCAGTTTCGCGCTGAGTGCCGCTCCGCAGGTAATTGGCGCACCGCCAGCAACAATACCGTTAGCACCCAACATTCCCTTGCGCAGATCGGCAATATGCTGAGAACCGCCCTTACCACCACAAGTACCGGTCACACGGCCAAATAACTCGGCCATCATCGCGTTGATATCACATCCTTTGGCAATACAGTGACCATGACCACGGTGAGTAGAGGAGATATAATCCTCATCCGAAAGATGCATGCAGACACCTACAGCGCTTGCCTCCTGGCCAGCATAGAGATGAGTACTGCCAGGGATATCCCCCGTACCCATCTCAGTCGCAATACGCTCTTCGAAACAACGGATGGTTTGCATAGTTCTGTATGCTTCGAGCAGTCGCTCGTGGGGCAAATGCAGCGAGAACATTCCACTTCTCCTCATTTGAATACTTGGTTACTTATATTTCTTCTAGTTTGGCAGCTGCCGGAAATGTCCTTGAAACGCTCCTCAATCAGACGCATGAGGATTGATACGAGCAAGCTTCCGGCCACCTGCCTGTTGATATCAATCGTCGCTCGGATGACTGATAACGTCCAATTGCGATTATGGATTGCCTCAGATAACGTGCACCTATCACACGCCCCTCAAGGGCAAAGCGTGCTAGAAGCTCCGCATAGGTAGACACTCCCCTGTCATTTTGCTGTAACGTGTCTACCCCGGCACCTGCAGGCCAGCCGATAGGCGCGCGAGCAGACCAGGCGACTCAGCAAACAAGAGGCCAGCCATGATTGATCTAAGAAGCCTACAAACCTTCCATGCAGTCGCACTGCTTGGCGGTTTCCACAAGGCAGCAGAGAAATTGCACACCTCACAGCCAGCCGTCTCAGCTCGTATTGCACAGCTGGAACAGCAGCTGAAGGGGCGCCTATTTGAACGAGATAAACGCGGTTGCTACCTGACGACGCAAGGGCGTGAGCTACTCAACTATGCGGAACGCATGCTTGCTCTTGAGACAGAGATGGTAGAAGCGGTCGCTGGGAGGAAGGGCTTAAGTGGCACCGTGAGCCTGGGCGCATCAGATACGATCGTCCACACTTGGCTATCTGACCTTCTAAAGCTACTTAATCAAGAGTACCCAGAAATCACATTAGATGTTGTGGTAGACAGTACCGCCAACATGACTGCTGGACTGACAGATTGCACACTGGATATTGCACTGCTCATGGGGCCGGTTAATGCCGGCAATGCGGAAAACCTCCCACTCTGCAGCTATCCGATAAGCTGGATAAAATCTCCTGATCTAGAAATTACCAGCGACCCTCCAAGTCTGCTCGAGTTGGCCGCATATCCGATCATCACGTTTGCGAGGAATACTCGCCCCTATTGGCAGCTCAAAGAGATGTTTGCACGCGAAGGAGTCCATAAAGCGAGGCTATTCTCGAACTCCTCTCTTTCTTCGATCGTCCGTATGGCCGTTGATGGCATAGGCATCGCTGCGATCCCTGAACATGTTGTGCTTGAAGAAATTGCTAGCGGAAAGCTGCACGTTATTGAGACCCCCTACGAGATGCCTGTGATGTCCTTCACAGCGAGTTTCACCGAACGCGCCGACATGCCCCTGAACCGGATCGTTGCCCAGCTTGCACAAAAGGTGGCAGCTGCTTACTGGCGGGTATAAAGGCTCATCACGAGCTGCCGATAAAGACGCTCTTGATCCGCATGAAAAAGAAGTCGCTATACCGGTAACAGTACGCCATAAGCTTGATGGCGTTTATCCGACCGTTATTACCTTCCAGCCATCCGTGTGGATCGGCCAGCGAACCCGACTGCCAATGTCCCCCAGCAGTCCTTTAGCCATTTGGCAAATTGAATCCGGGCAGGTATTCACCTTCATGAGCGGGGCGCAGCCATTGCAACCCGACCTCAAAAGGTGTTCGGTGTCCACTGCGTCTTGAGCTCGATTTTCATCAAGTACGCTGTCATCAACGAGTGGTTGGCTGACAGCAAACTCTCAAGGGAAACTGATGCTTTTGTATTCTAGGAGCTTTGAATTGTGCAGCAACAAGCATCGCGCCCGCTTGACGACTCTTCGAATGGGCCTGTCATGACGTAGTAATGGGCCTTCGGCGGAATGCTCATCACTAG
Source organism: Pseudomonas sp. BF-B-30 (assembly GCF_019956305.1). Taxonomy (NCBI): domain Bacteria; kingdom Pseudomonadati; phylum Pseudomonadota; class Gammaproteobacteria; order Pseudomonadales; family Pseudomonadaceae; genus Pseudomonas; species Pseudomonas sp. BF-B-30. The sequence goes on from NZ_JAHBDG010000011.1 coordinate 177,718, forward strand.
CCGTAGGGCTCGCCGTATTAGTCACCAAATGGCCAAACAAACCGGCCGACTCACTTGCATGCAAGCCATAACGAAAAATGCTCCGCATCTTTCGATACGGAGCATTTTCTTAGGGCACCGCGCAGCTCGCTAAGTTTTCACACAGGCTGCTGAGGCTCCGTTTTTACTACTATCAAGGGTGACTACGACCCAATCTTTCATAAACTGCTGGCCGATTGCGCTTGAAGTATTGAGCAAGCGCCATCCCCGCAAATAGAACACCAACCAAGCAATACAACAACCAGGTGCGCTCCCCAGGCTCCCCTCCTACCAACAGTTCGAAGTGATAGGCAACTAGACCCACTAGACCGATGAAAAATACCGAAGAGATTGCTGGTGCCAAAAACGCTTTTGCGAAACTGATACCTTCGTACCGACCTTTACGCAGGTACCAAGTCAGGGAGGACAGGTTGACCACTGTCATCAAAATGATGACACCCGACGTTCCCACACCAGAAAGTTGGCCATAGAGCAGCTCGGGCTTTGCTCCAATCACGATGAATGGAAACAGTACCAGGAGCACCATAGTGGAGACTGCCATTGAAGAAGCGAACGGCGATCCGTGCTTAACGTGGATGCGGCTTAGCGGTTTAGGCAGCGCACCATCCGTCCCCAGGTTGAAGAGATATCGAGCCAGAACGTTGTGAGTCGACAGAGCAGAAGCGAAAGCCGATGAGAGAACAAGGACAGTGATGATCATCTGAAGCCGAGGGTCGATGAATCTACCAAAGGCATTTGAAAACATCGTGGCCGGGGAGTCGGTTGCAACAGCCTGAGCGCTTGGGCCATAGGCCATAATCAATGCATAAACGCAGATGGTATACATGGCTCCGATGAACAGGATGGAACCATAGGTTGCACGAGGGATCGTTGTATCAGGATCCTTAAGCTCGTCACGATAAAGAGCTGTCGCCTCAAAGCCCATGAAGAACGAAACAACAAATAGCATGGAAAATGGAATATTGACGCCTTCCTTCGTAAGTTCACTTGGTGAGAATGGAGTCATTGCAGCCAGTGTAGTATCACCGCCTACCTGCAGCACACCAAATGAGAACCCCAAACACACTACAATTTCTGCCAACATCACCCACAACAACACCTTGGCTGATAACTCAACATGGAAATAGCCAAGAATACCGACCACCGCCCAACAACTTAACGCGTACGCATACCAAGGGAATGCTGAGCCCGTCAGACTCGTCTGAAGTTCAGCACATGAAACGCCAAAGTAGGAAGTGACGCCAGCGAGCAACACAAAATATGATACTGCCGCAGTCAAACCGGCACCAAGCCCTGCCGACTTACCCAGACCATAACTAATAAATGAATAAAAATCTCCAGATCTCTTCACAGCATTATTCAACGTGACGTAGCCAATACCAAACAGCAACATCATCACCGAAACAAAAACGAAAAGTAGTGGACTACCCACTCCGCCAAACATTAAAGATACAGGGATATATCCAGCCACTGTAGTCAGTGGCGCCGAGAACGCCAAGACCGTCATCGCCAGGCTTAACGAACCCATATTCCCTGATAATTTTTTTTGGGAGGTAGCAGGCTCGCTGATGCTCTCAGCAGCCCCGATATTTATAGCCATTTCCTTTCTCCTGCGAAATAGTGGGCGAACAACCTTCGTAATAGACAGTAAAAAAGTTATTACTAGCGGCCATACGCCACAGCCTTTTGTTATTTTGGGATACTCGGCTTAGTGCACACAACTCGTTATTGGCCACAGCAAATTCGTAAAAAATTTTGTGATCCAATCAACATTCAACCTCCTGTTGAGCGTGCTCATCGCGCTGTGGTTCATCGTCGCGCTGCCTAACGATAACGTCCAATTTTCATTAACGATTTCGACTGATAAGCAGATTTTATCAGCCAACAGGAATGTAGCTATCAACCTTAGGTGAGCATGCCATTTTCGCTCTTAACTCAGCGATCATAAATGTTCGCCACATCCTCGTCACAGGTGCCTCCAGCCATGTTGGCGGCGACCTCTGAAGCTAGGCCTACCATCCTAAGCGTGGCAGGAGAGGCGTTTTTCATGTGCCAGCTGTACACGACCATGGGTGGAGGCGGTGTGACTGGCAGGATCTCAAGTTCGCCGCGCCCAAGCTCCTCGGCAACCAACAATGCTGGGATAACCCCGATTCCGATGCCATTGCGGATTAGCGCGATCAAGGCGGATATGGAGGGCGTGCTGGAAAGCTGAATTTCTGTTGGATTGATCCCGTACTTAAATGCCATACGCTGGACGGTGCGAGTGGCTTCATCGTGCGGAGCGGTGTTACTCATGGGCGTCAAGATTTGGTAGGAAAATATCGACGACTCGTCCCTCATCTCTTTAATCAGTCCAGTCTTCGCCACCCAGTGCGTGCCTAGCGAGATCATTTTTTCTGAGATTGCATGGGGATTTTGTGGCTGACGATCCAGGGAGAACACTAGATCAATCTCTCCCCTATTGAGCTGCTCCAACAAATCGACTGTAAGCCCAACTACCCAGCTGACCGAGATTTTTTTGAATTCGGACTCAATACGCTTTACTAGCCCTGGCAGCAACGTATAAACCGCTGCTTCAATCAGTCCGATTCTAACTACCCCTCCAACCTCGTTTGCTTCTAACGCCGCAGCTCTAAACTCATTCAGTGCTGAAATAGCTGCTTCTGCATAAGGAAGTAGACGTCGACCTACATCCGTCAAAACCAACACCTTGTGATCAGAAGTGAATAGTTCTACACCAAGTTGTTCCTCAAGACTCTTAACGCGCATAGACAAAGCTGAAGGGGTTGCATGCAAACGATCCGCCAGTTTCCTCAAATGCGGCATATGAGCAAGCTCAACAAAAGTCTCTAACAGCTTAATGTTCACTTTCCCGCCTCCAGCACTTGTTCAATTTTGCTTAACAGGAACACTTAGTATTTCTGAGTTTACAGAATTATTAGCCTGTTCATACACTCGATGCAGAGTTAACGGAAATGCCATCAACACTTGGAAACCAATATGTCCAATATCGAAAAAGGCACACGACCAGTCCCTCCTACACTCAAAGACATCCAGGAGGCAGCTCATCGCATCAAGGACTTCGCAATCCGCACCCCGCTCATGGAAAACCAGGAGCTCAACGAGATTGTTGGTGGCCGTCTGATTTTCAAACCTGAAGTTTTGCAACGAACGGCATCCTTTAAGTTTCGTGGTGCTTGCAATCGACTGCTTCAGCTGTCTCCAGAACAAAAACGCGCTGGAGTCGTAGCCTTTTCGTCAGGGAATCACGCGCTTGCAACTTCTGCAGTAGCTCGGATTCTGGGAATACCCGCCACCATCATCATGCCGGCAGACGCCCCTCAAGCCAAGGTAAAGGGTGCAAGAGCCAACGGCGCGAAAGTCATTCTCTACGATCGTCAGAAAGACGACCGTGAGGCAATCGGTGCAGAAATCGCTAATCGTACCGGAGCAACGATGGTTCCTCCTTACGATGATCCCTACGTCATCGCTGGGCAAGGTACCGTCGGCTTGGAGATCATGGAAGACCTCTCCGCAATGGGAGTCGAAGCCGACAGCCTCATTGCCGCCTGTAGCGGTGGGGGCCTTATTGCCGGTCTAGCAACTGCAGTTCGCGCGAAGAGTGAGCGGACTCAGGTCTATGCGGTTGAACCTCAAGGCTTCGATGAACTCGCTCGTTCTCTTGCGAGCGGAAAGCGCGAGCGTAACGCCCCTGAGGCCAAATCCATCTGTGATGCATTGCAGGTAGTTACACCAGGTGAGCTGACGTTTGACATCAACCACCGACTTCTGGCTGGCAGCCTCGTTGTTAGTGACGACGAGGTTCGCAAAGCAATGCGGGTCGCCTACGACAGACTGAAATTGGTGCTAGAGCCAGGCGGTGCTGTTGGCTTGGCAGCAGTGCTTGAGCAACGCATTCAAACACGCGATCGGACGACTGTGATTGTCCTGAGTGGCGGCAATGTCGATCCCGAGCTCTACGCCGAAATCCTGACCGCCCAGTAATGCCAATGTCCTCTCTAACCGCGAAAGGGATTAGAAGAAATGTTAAAGCCTGAAAGTGCACGCTATCAGCGAGTGTCACAGACCATCGATGAATTCATGAAGATCGACTTCACAGGCGTCGGTCTGATTTCGAACCTGTATGCCGCGCTGCAGAAAAACCAACCTGGTTATTGCTGCATGGGTGCTGCAGAACGCTTGGTGGAGGCTGCACGCTCTAAGCCAAATCAGCCGATCGTTATTGCTACGGGCTTCCCCGAAGGTGGCGGTGTTCCCGAGACTGATGGCCCCATTGGCGCAGCTCTCCTTGCCCGAGCGTTGTTTCTGGGTCTCGGTGTAATGACCGTGATTGTGATCGACGAAGATTGGGTCGAGATGATGGAGGCCACATGTCGAGGCGCGGGGCTGGCCCCACGACTGCTGCCGGCCTCCGGAAAGGCCGAGGCTATTGAGTATCTACGCCCGATCTATATCAAACCGGTTTCGAAGGAGAAAAACGCCTGCCATCGAGCTGCGGATGACCTGCTAGACATTACGCAACCTTCCCTGCTGCTTTCGATCGAGCGTCCTGGCTGTAACTCGAACGGCCTTTACCACGGCCTCGGTGGCCGACCATTGGATGGCATGGTTGGTGACCTTGATTACTTGTTCAACAAGGCGAAATCTCGCGGAATCATGACGCTTGGCATTGGAGACGGTGGCAATGAACTGGGCATGGGCGTAATCGCCAAGGAACTCCCGACCTTCTCACCAAAAGCTGTGGATTGCGGAACCCCGGGACGTGGCGGTGTAGGCGCTGTCACAGCAGCAGACTGGCTCGTGATCTCGAACATCTCCAACTGGGGCGCTACGGGTATCGTGGCAGCGCTTTCGGCTCTTCTCGAGAACCCATTTGTTTTCCATGAGCCAGAGATTGAAACGCGAAGCACCGAACTTTGCATTGCTCACGGTGGCGTCGATGGAATGTTCATGGGGCCTGAGCCGGCACACGACGGCATCGCCATGCGTGAGTACGAAGGAATGGTGAGATCTCTGCGCGGTAGCGTCATGCGTGCGATGGGGCACTCAATTAACTGGAAAGGCGATCAAGGCGACTGGAGGCAGATCAAATGAGTTACCGCACTTTTACCGAAGCACTTAAAGAGCTGAATCTGGAATTGCCGCCTTGCAACGCTCCCCGCGGCAGTTACGTCCCAGCGGTCAAGGCCGGCGACTTACTGTTCGTTGCTGGGCAGGCGCCACGCGTAAATGGTGAGCTCAAGTTTTCCGGGCGGGTTGGTCGAGATCTGACCGTGGAGCAGGGTTGTGAAGCAGCGCAGCTTTGCGCGCTTAACATTCTGGGCCACCTAGCCCAAGCCACTGGCGACGACCCATCCAAAGTGGTGACGGCCGTGAGGTTGGCAGGCGTGGTCAATTGCGCTAAGGACTTCACCGCGCATTCTCAGGTACTCGATGCTGCCTCTGATCTCATAGCAAAAGTACTGGGAGCCTCGGGACAACACGCCCGGATTGCAACTGGTGCCTCTTCCCTACCATCGGGTATGGCCGTTGAGATCGAAGCTATCTTCCAGCTGAAGTGACAATCTGGGGCGGCTAATCACCGCCCCTTTTCACGCTGAGCTGCGCCATCACAGCCAGTAATCAGGATGCTGATAAACACCCTTCAAGTAGTCTATAAAATGCCTGACCTTCGCCGGCAGAAATCTCTGTTGAGGGTAAACCGCCTGGATGTCGTAGTCATTCAAGGCGAACTCATCCAATACCGTAACAAGCTCGCCACTCTCCAGTTCTCTGCGAATCTCCCAGATTGAACGCCAGCCAATTCCCAGCCCCTGCCTCATCCAAGAAAAAAGTAACTCACCATCGTTGCATGCCAGGTTCCCATTCACTCGCATAGCAATTTGTTTTCCATCCCTTTGGAACGTCCATCCCCGCGGCTGACCGCCCTGTAATGTGAAGGCCAGGCAGTTGTGATTTGAGAGCTCCTCCAAGGTTGTCGGCCGACCATGTTTAGCAAAATACTCAGGCGTACCGCACACCACTCTTCGGTTGGTAAATAGCTTTACGGCGACATAGTTGGGGTCGGTTACCCAGCCAATTCGAATGCTGAGGTCGTAGCCCTCCCCGACCAAATCAACAAGGCTATCCGTGAGGTTGAAAGACAGTTTTAGATTTGGAAATTTCTCATGGAAACCCAGCGCATGAGGAGCTACGTGCAGCCTTCCAAATGCAGCAGGCGCAGAGACTAGCAGGTTGCCCGAGACGAGCTTCGCGCTGTTGCTGATGCTCGCCTCCATGTCATCGAACTCCCGCACCAAATACTTTGCCCTTTCCAGCAGCTGCTCTCCCAGCTCTGTCAGATGCAGGCCTCGAGTCGACCTGTGCATGAGTTTTACCCCCAGCCGTTTCTCGAGCGAATCCAGCCTCCTTCCCAGCATCGCGGGGGTGACACCCTCGCTGAGGGACGCTGCAGCAAAACTGCCTTTCTGGGCGATCTGAATGAAGCTTTGGAGTTCTGTTAGACGCGCCATTCGATACCTTTTATATCGGCAGAAACTAATTTATGGGGCTTCAAGGCCTGCACGTGCTGCTCCACACTGGACTTCAGTATAAAAATATTGTTATTCCGGAGGAATTGCTATGCCGAAGATGAGAGCAATTGACGCAGCCGTTCTGGTAATGCGCCGTGAAGGGGTTGATACCGCGTTTGGCATCCCAGGTGCAGCTATTAACCCGCTGTACTCTGCGTTGAAAAAAGTCGGCGGCATTGATCACGTCCTCGCGCGTCACGTTGAAGGTGCCTCGCACATGGCCGAGGGCTACACCCGCACCAAGGCCGGCAACATCGGCGTGTGCATCGGCACTTCCGGCCCTGCCGGCACCGACATGGTTACCGGGCTCTACAGCGCCTCGGCCGACTCGATCCCGATTCTCTGCATCACCGGCCAAGCACCCCGTGCCCGTATGCACAAGGAAGACTTCCAGGCAGTCGACATCACCAGTATCGTCAAACCGGTTACTAAGTGGGCAACCACCGTTTTGGAACCGGGCCAGGTGCCTTACGCGTTCCAGAAAGCCTTCTATGAAATGCGCTCCGGCCGCCCAGGCCCGGTGCTGATCGACCTGCCGTTCGACGTGCAGATGGCGGAAATTGAATTCGATATCGACGCTTACCAGCCGCTGCCAGTGGCCAAGCCAGCCGCTACCCGCGTTCAAGTAGAAAAAGCCCTGGCACTTCTCGATCAAGCCGAGCGCCCATTGCTGGTGGCCGGTGGCGGCATCATCAATGCCGATGCTAGCGACCTGCTCGTGGAGTTTGCCGAGCTGACCGGCATCCCGGTCATCCCTACCCTGATGGGCTGGGGCACCATCCCTGACGATCACCCGCTGATGGTCGGCATGGTCGGTCTGCAAACCTCGCACCGGTATGGCAATGCCACGATGCTGAAATCCGACGTGGTGCTGGGCATCGGTAACCGTTGGGCCAACCGTCACACCGGTTCGGTCGACGTCTACACCGAAGGCCGTAAGTTCATTCACGTCGACATCGAAGGCACTCAGATCGGCCGCGTGTTCACCCCGGATCTGGGCATCGTTTCCGACGCCGCTGCCGCGCTGACCGTGTTCATCGAAGTTGCTCGCGAATGGCAAGCCGCGGGCAAGCTGAAAAACCGCAACGCCTGGCTGCAAGACTGCCAGCAGCGCAAAGCCAGCCTGCAACGCAAGACTCACTTCGACAATGTACCGGTCAAGCCGCAACGTGTTTACGAAGAGATGAACCAGGTGTTCGGCAAGGACACTTGCTACGTCAGCACCATCGGTCTGTCGCAGATTGCCGGCGCGCAGTTCCTGCACGTCTACAAACCGCGTCACTGGATCAACTGCGGCCAAGCCGGCCCTCTGGGCTGGACGATCCCTGCGGCGCTGGGCGTGGTCAAGGCCGACCCGACGCGCAAGGTTGTCGCACTGTCAGGCGACTATGACTTCCAGTTCATGATCGAAGAGCTGGCTGTGGGTGCGCAGTTCAACCTGCCGTACGTCCATGTACTGGTGAACAACTCGTATCTCGGTTTGATTCGCCAAGCGCAACGCGGCTTTGAGATGGACTTCTGTGTTCAGCTGGCATTCGAAAACATCAATGCTCCGGAGCTCAATGGCTATGGCGTAGATCATGTGGCCGTTGTGGAAGGGCTCGGCTGTAAAGCGATTCGCGTACACGAGCCTTCGGAAATTGCTCCTGCACTACGAGAAGCTCAGCAGATGGCGGAAAAATTCCGCGTCCCGGTCGTCGTTGAGATCATTCTTGAGCGTGTGACTAACATCGCAATGGGTACAGAAATCAATGCGATCAATGAATTCGAAGAGATTGCAGTCACTGCCGATGACGCCCCGACTTCGATTCTGCCACTGAGTCAAAACTAAGTTTTCAGCAGAAGGAAAGCCCCATGCCCCGTATCGCAGCCAACCTCTCGATGCTGTTCACCGAACATGAGTTTTTAGCTCGTTTTAAAGCCGCGTCTGATGCTGGCTTCAAAGGAGTCGAGTATCTCTTCCCATATGATTTCAGTGTCACCGAGATTAAACAGCAGCTCGACGCCCACGGCCTAACCCAGGTGTTGTTCAACCTTCCCGCTGGCCATTGGGCCAAAGGGGAGCGTGGTATTGCATGCCATCCCGACCGCGTAGAAGAATTCCGTGCTGGCGTCGACAAGGCCATTGAGTACGCAAAAGTTCTGGGCAACACCCAGGTCAACTGCTTGGCTGGTATCCATCCTCTGGGAATGGGCTTCGCCACCGTGCACAAGACCTTTGTCGAGAACCTCAGGTTCGCCGCCAGTAAGCTCAAAGCGGCTGGGATTCGCTTGGTCATGGAAATGATCAACACCCGAGATATCCCGGGCTTCTATCTGAACACTACTCAGCAGGCCCTCGAAATCCAGGCCCAAGTAGGCAGCGACAACCTGTTCCTGCAGTACGACATTTACCACATGCAGATCATGGAGGGTGACCTGGCTCGCACCATGGAAGCCAACCTCCAACTGATCAACCATATCCAGTTGGCAGACAACCCTGGCCGCAATGAGCCAGGCACTGGTGAGATCAACTACCACTTCCTGTTTGAGTGGTTAACTCGTATCGGCTACCAAGGATGGATTGGAGCAGAGTACAAGCCGCTTACTACGACCGAGGCCGGCCTCAACTGGTTAAAGACTCACAATGTAGTTTAAAGAATCGCCACATTTAGGCGCTTTCCGATTCCTTCAATAAAGCCGCGTCCTGCCAGAAGGACGTGGCTCCAGAAATGATAAGAGGCAACCCACATGGCGAACATTGGCTTTATCGGCACAGGCATTATGGGCCGCCCAATGGCTCTGAATCTGCAGAAAGCTGGCCACAAGATCTATCTCTCAACTCATCACAGCTCCGCTCCCGCAGACCTGCTCGAAGGCGGAGCCATTGCGTTGGCCAGCCCAAAAGAGGTTGCTCAGAAAGCGGAGTTCATCATTGTGATGGTGCCCGACACTCCTCAGGTAGAAGGAGTGCTGTTCGGTGCAGACGGCGTGGCAGAGGGTATCGGGCCTAACAAAGTGGTCATCGATATGAGCTCCATCTCCCCGTCAGCTACCAAGGTGTTTGCTGAGAAGATCAATGCTACTCAGGCGACTTACCTGGATGCTCCGGTATCCGGTGGTGAGGTTGGAGCCAAGGCAGGCACTCTTAGCATCATGGTGGGCGGAAGCTCAGAGACATTCCAACGTGCCCTCCCCTTGTTCGAGGTCATGGGAAAAAACATTACACGTGTCGGCGGGAACGGTGACGGCCAGACAGCGAAAGTTGCTAACCAGATCATTGTCGCGCTGAACATCCAGGCAGTTGGCGAAGCCCTGCTGTTCGCAGCTAAAAACGGTGCGGATCCAGCGATGGTGCGACAAGCCCTAATGGGAGGCTTTGCATCTTCAAAGATCCTCGAGGTTCATGCTGAACGGATGATCAAGGGAACGTTTGATCCTGGATTCCGAATCGGCCTGCACCAGAAAGATCTGAATCTGGCGCTACAAGGTGCCAAAGAGCTAGGACTCAACCTGCCAAACACATCAAATGCTCAGCAAGTTTTCAACACCTGCGTAGCACTGGGCGGCGAAAATTGGGATCACTCGGCATTGGTGAAGGGCCTGGAGCACATGGCTAACTTCTCCCTGAGAGACGAAAGCTAAACACTCCTTGTATACGGTAGGCATGGAATCAAAGTCAGCAGAAATCTTAGCTGGCCCCTCCGGGAGCGCGATCAGGGTGCTCCCTTCCTCAATACGCCGTTTCGAAAGGAACGGCGAGTCATCCGGCTGTACGTAGAGCCGAAGCTCCAATGCAGCTTGGCGTGCACAGAGTTTCAGTTGTTCTGACTCTTTATCCCTGACCTTGACCATAATGACTGGCGATCAAGCCCAACATCTTTTTTTGATGCCCCTCAATCGCTGGCTCATCCCAATCACGCTCAGCCTTGGCATTAAACATGTGGGCGAGCTTGAGCGAGTCGTATCGACTTTTGCCTTTGAAGTCTTCTCGCTTTTTCCCAACGCTCTGATTGCTATAGGAAGAGTTCTCACCAGGACTTAAAAGCACCAGATTGCCGAAACTGTCCAAATGCTTCGCATCCATGAGGCGGCCAAACTCCTCCTTTCTTGGGTGGACGTGTTCTACAGAATTCTTTGACGTCACTCGATAGCCACCCAATTTCTTTGAGTCATAGAAATTGAAACGGCCACGCTCACGCCACAGAATGTATTCGAGCTTCTGAAACCAGTAATGCTCAAAACGTGTTCCTTGAGGCACGTTCAAGTCTTCAAGGACACTACCGATGTCGCGCTGAGCAGGACGCTCCCCCATCAGCAGCATGAAGCTGGCATCTTTCTGGCTGTCTTCAGCCAGTGACAATTCGTTATCAATGCGTTCCAACAGTGTGACCACGCGCGCTTGCGTTTTGGCTGTCCCGGCCACCAGTTCTCCAAGGAAAGGCGTCAACCAGTACTGTGCACTCCGTTCGCCAGTGAAATTTCGCACACTTTGGAGCTGGCTCAGATCGTTACTCTCCAGGGGGGTACGAGTGAGCCGGTAACCTTCTTCAGACTGCTTTAGCTGGACGTTAGTCTGACGTAGATACCAAGTGTCGCTATCGGGCTCCGGCAGCCATTTCACCACCCAACGGTCAAACTGATATCGCACCTGCCACAAGCACTCGATGAAGGCCTTGGCCTGTTTCGCCTCCGCACTATCGATAAAGCTTTCAAAATATTCGTTCAGTCGACTTTCATGCAGGCGAACTTCGACATCCTCACCGCCATGCATTTGCTGGTAGATCCGGAAGGTGTGCATCAACAACAAGCTGAAACTGATAATGGGCCGGCAGTACCGGATACGCTCCACCTTCTCTTTTGCCTCATCGCTGGCTGGCACTGCTTGCTTAGCCAGCTGGGCAATGCTCACACCCTGTCCAACCTGCGACGCGACAGGTTGAAGCGGAAAGGTCTCTGCACAATACTGAGCCAGATCTTCATTCTTGAGACGCTTCCAATCAGCGGCAGGGAAAACCCGACGTAGATTACGCTCAAAAAAATCGTCCATATTTTCGCAGGCTTGCCAAATCGCATCGTAACGCAGCTTCAATCTTTCGATTTTGCTCAACAGACGCGCCTTGAGAATGTCGCTTTGCTCGAGCTGCACACCGCTATTGTTCATGGTGGAAAAAAGACGGTTCAGATCCATGCCCTTAGGCATGATGTTATTGACCCATCTCACCTTCGAAAAGATGTAGTCCGCGATACTCGCCAGATACTCCTCATCCTTCTGCTTCAACAAGAAGTCCAGATGATCCGCGAGAGCCTTCCGGGCCGCGGACAGATGCTTGAGGTAGTCTTCGTCTGCAGGTGACGATTTCCTAGGGCCCTCCTCCTCTTCAAGCCCGGCCCAAGCGCCGAACAGCCGCTGGACTTCATCACGAATGGCGAACACGAGCCGTGGCTTCTTATCCAGCACGACGAATTGCGCAAGAGCGTTGTCGGGTACTACTGCAGTGAGAGCGAGCGCCAGGAGCATCAACGTTGTCATGCGCTGCTGGCCGTCAATGACCTCATAAGTAATACGCGCATGACTTGGTGCCCGCGGCGTCACAACAGAGGTCAATACCGTGCCAATGTAGTAATGAGGCGCCTTTGTGTCGTGGGCAGTAGTGATCTGATCCAGTAGAGCAATCACATCCTCGCTAGGCCATACATACGGGCGCTGATAGCTGGGAATGATCAGAGCAATGTCCGTGTCACACAACACTGAAGGCGCCTGGACATAGGAAAGGACGCAGGTGCTCATAGGGCACCTACCTGGTTCAAGGAATGCTTCACGAGCATCCGGTCGATAGCTTGCTTGAGCTCCTTGTCGTAAGTGTCTTGCAGTGCTTCGCCGGGCTTTGCCAATGGCATTGAAAAGTACTCCTGCACTGTACGCACGAACCGAAATTTCACACTGTTTTCGTCAAGTCGATTGGATATTGGGCATTCGAACCTCTTCAACGTCTCGACCAACTCATCGTGAGTGAAACTGCTCGCAATCCAGTCCAACACAGGGTTTTTATGGACAAAACTCTGCGCGGTGCTCTCACGCACTGCCTTGTCATTTATCAACCGAGGTGCAAAAACCACGCGGAATAGCCAATACCCAGCTTCCATCAGTCTCTGCCGACCAAACTGACTGACGTACAACAACACAGCGCAATCAAAAAGCCTCAGTAAGAACTCGCTGCCGTTGGCCCTTTTCACCAAGTGATCGTAAAACTGATGAAAGGACTGAAGGTTGCCATCATCGCGTTGGAGCAGCACACTTCGCCTCAACTGCTGAAAGTAATCAAAGTACTGAATGACGTTCACACCAGCGTTCAACGGCTGGCGCATTGCGTACCCTCGCATTACCGCCTGATGCGTTTCGTCTTGAAGGAAGTGACTGATTTTGGCGGTGCGATAGGCCACATCTGCACCCCGCCCCGTGCTCTCAGCAAGTTCAGTGACAATTTCCTCTCTCGCCTGAATAGGCTGACGATGACTGGATAGCGCACGCCATCTGAGTGCTTGCCAGTGGCGCGCTTTCATCACCGAATCCATCGTACCGTTCAAGTCACCCCACGCTTCCCACCGTCTCGCAAAGTTATCTTGATCAACCTGCGGCACCACCCGTAGATGATGTGCTTTCAGAATCGCGGCACCATTGAGCCTGACGCCACCGGTATTCTGGGTTTCAAAAAACCGGTACGCGTCATCCTCATGTGGTGTCACCACCAATGTGACGTTTACCCTGGAGAAGTCTACCTTTGGCAAGGCCTGTTGCTTGAGCCATTGTAGGTTCTGTTGGGCGCGCATCTGAGACTCTGGTGAAGCCAACCAAACACCATTGGCCAGCGTACGCTCTCCAAGCAGATGAGCGAGCAACGCCATGCTGATTAAGCGCTGCTGACCATCGATAATGTTCAGTTGGCCTTTATGCCTCCAAGACTCTCGAGTCTTGTGCACGATAATGCTACCCAGATAGAAATCATGCTGGGGGAGAGTTGCATCTGCAGGCGGGGAAAAATATTCAGTGAGGTCATTCAGCAAACGCTGAAGATGCTTTGTTTGCCAACGATACGGGCGCTGGTACTCGGGAATGTTTAAACGCCCTTCAATCAGACTACCATCGCTCCCACGAATCGATTCGGCAGCCAACAACGCCGCAACCGATGTGCTGGCGACCGCGATTTCGGGAGTTACAAGACCACTGACCAAAGTCAGGTGTTCATCCTTGAGTTGTTCGGTCATTCGCACCCGTTTCCTGAGGTTGAGCATGCCTGGACAGTGGCGTGAGCTTGGAAAATCCTAGCCACACATATAGTGGCCAGATGATCTCAACCAATTTGATCAAAGACAAGAACAGAAGCCTGCGCATTCACCCAGAAGGAGGTGAATCGAGGCCTAACGTGTTTTGTAGGGCCCCGTTTACGGAAAGGTTGTGTAACCGTGTTCGAGGAGCTTTATCGCTGAAGCCCTTCCTCAACCGTGCTCGTAGTACTTACAAGTGATTTACGCTCTAGAGCGTAAGACCAGAAGTAAATCAGGCATCCGATGAATGCCATGGCAGCCCCCACATACCCCGTTGAAGTCCAGCCCCAGCCGGCGTTAATCGCCACTCCACCTAACCACGGGCCTAGAGCATTGCCAAGGTTGAGAGCTGCATGGTTGGACGCGGCAACAAGCGATTGCCCATGTTTACTGACATCCATAAGCCGCATTTGCAGTGCTGGGCAGAGCGCGACCATGCATCCGAGCATCATTGCGCCAACAGCCACACCTGGCAATGTCAGCGACAGCACGGGGAACGCAAACAACGCGAAAAAGCTGAACACCATGATGTATTTTACAGCAGAAAACTTGAATCGATCGTATAGCGCGCCTCCTGCGTAATTCCCGATCAATGTGCCCAGGCCAAACATCACGAGCATTGGCGCGATCCACTCGACCTCAAGTTTTGTGACATTCAAAATCATCGGCGCGAGATAGCTGTACACGCCAAACATGCCAGAGAAACCTATTGAGGCGATTGCCAAAGCAAGCCATACCTGTGGGTTGGCAAATGAAGCCAATTCCTCTCTGACATTGAGTGGTCGCTCACCCTCAACTTCAGGCGCGTTGCGATAAAGCAGAAAGAGACTTGTTAGACTCAGTACAGTGATTGCTGCAAATACTGACCGCCAGCCAAAAATCTGACCAAAATACGTTGCACCTGGCGCACCAACCAGAATTGCTGCCGTCACACCCAGAAGAACCCTACTGACTGCTTTTCCTCGCTTATTAAAAGGCGCCATGGAGGCTGCGAGCACTGCAGCGACCCCGAAATACGCAGCGTGAGGGAACCCAGCCACGAGCCTTGAAAAAAGCAAGGTCTCATAGTTTGGCGCAATTAAACTCACAGCATTTGCAAAAGTATATATTCCCAACAAAAACAGAATGAGCTTTCTCTTGCTCAGATAAACACCGACAAAAACCATAACAGGCGCACCTATCACAACCCCAAGCGCATATGCACTGATTAGGTGAGCCACACTCGTCTCGGGCTTGGAGAAGGCCTCCGACAGGTTTGAGATTAGCCCCATCATCGCAAATTCGCCGGTGCAAAGGGAAAACACACCGACAATCAAAGCCAGTTCAACTAGAAAGTTTTTATTCCTAATCCAATTCACAAATAACTTCCTCTCGAGAAGCGGTAGATTTCCCCTCCACAGCAAACTGAAGCCGCGAACAGGGCAACATTAATTGAAACTTAAAACAACCATGAAACTGAAACCAATTGAAGCCTACCCTGTGCACGAGAGTGAGTCCGCGCCTAAACTGCGTTACCCACCTTTTTCATCCCATAAAAAACAAACATTACAATTTCAATATTCTTTTAGAAACCTCAACACAATAGACCACCGCCGCTTCCAAGCTGGCTTCACTTCCATCCCACTTCCACCAAGCCCCGATACTGTCAAATAGTTTTCTCAAGGCTCGCGCTTCAATAGAACACTGCTTAGCACCCAGGTTCTGCGCAATGGAAAAATACATAAAATCAACAAACCCTTCCCAATCTTCAATTTCTTCGCGCAACCCCTCAGGAAGCAACTTAGCGATCCTGTCGGTAGCGATAAGCGTGTCCCAGATATCATTTTCAGGCCGCTGCAATTGTTGACGGACGTGAAAGTTTATCAATGCATACCAACTTTCCTCTGGTGCTCGCAGATTCTTTAAATCTTCAAATAGTCCATGCGCATAGTGGTTATAGTGCCAGCGCAAAGCGTTAGATAATATTTCGTCTCGGCCACCCGGAAAATGAGAATAAATTGTAGGTGGCTTCAATCCCACTGCAGCAGCGAGGGTACGCATAGAAACACTAGCAATACCATCACGCGTTGCAACCCTGAGAAATGCTTCGAGAATTACCTGTTTACTTGTAGTCAGGCCATTCCAATCGAAGGTACCGAGATACTTCTCCAGTCGTGCAAGTAATTCCTTTGAGCTTTCCATAATTCCCCCGCCCTGTCAGCCACTAGAGCTTGTATCGATTGCGCTCTTAACGCAGTGCGTCATCAAATCAACTGAGACTTCCCTCGCTGGGCCGCATCGCCTCACCGAGAAGGCGTTTTGAAGCCCATACCGCCAACCGCACGAACAGTCGTTCGGGTGCAGTATATGGCAAATGAAGCTCACCAAGCAATCAGATACCCGGCACGCTTTATCAAAAAAAATTAACTGTTTAAAATCAATGACTTAACTATAAAAACACTTAGAAAATCATTAACATAAAGCTGAAAAGCGCGCGAGAAAATGCGTTCCGATAACCTAATCGACAGAGCGAACGCCGATCTGCAGACAATTTCTTCCACCAGGCGACGTCGACAATCGCGCAGGCATGAAAACATCAGGAGCAGGCATGAACTGTCTCCTAATGAAAGGTGAGTGCCTGCCGATGAGCCTCAACGTGGGTCGTGAATATCTTGCTGGTCACAGATACCGCTACATGCAAGGCGCAGAAGCGGCCGGTCACGTCGCAGACAATAACCAATGACGCTTAGCCCATAACAGCCTGATTGCTGACACGAGGACGAAGCAACCGATGACAACAAGCCCAGCTTGAGTGCCTAGGCTTTTCGACTTCCAACCTCGCCCTTAGCTCCAACCCTCCATACGCATTGTGGCTCGCACCAGGCGCTGTTCCTCCTGCTCAATCTCCCTGAGGTTATCTCTGATGCTGTGGATGTGTTCCCGCGCTGCTCGTTGAGCCTGTTCAGGTAATTGTTCCATTACGGCGTGATAAAGCTTTGAATGCTGGCGGTCAATTTGGCGTTTCTGAGGAGGGCGACAATAGAGGTTGTTAACCGAAGCAAACACTGTGCTCAACGTCAACTCGCTGAGTGTTTGCAGGGTATGTACCAGTACAGGATTATGAGACGCCTCACTAATCGAACGATGGAACGCGTGATCCAGTTGAGCCTGCACACGCGGATCATGGCGATTTGAGTCTTCTTGCGATCCGACCATTTCGTCGAATCGACGCTTGATGATCATCCGATCTACATCAGTTGCACGCAATGCTGCCAATCGTGCCGATTCACCTTCCAGCAACGCGCGAACCTCCAGCAAATCAAACAGCGTTCGCGGCTGCGAGCTGAAAAGGTGCATCAGGGGCGTGACGTTGTCGGAGCTGCTTAGGCTCGCGACATACGATCCTCGGCCATGCTCTGTTTCAATGATCCCTTTCCCCCGCAAAACCCTTAAGCCCTCCCGCAGAGCTGTACGAGAGCAACCCAGCTTCTCAACCAAGCGCCTTTCCGATGGAAGCGCCTGGCCCACTTTCAGAACCCCGTCAACGATGAGCCGTTCGATCCTCTCCGCTACATGATCAGCAACTTGTGGCTTGCTCTGTTTGTTTGAACTGGAATCAGACATCAAAACGCACTCCACAACTGGTACTACCAGAGGATAACGGCCATGAGGCCTCTATCTGATTCTATCGTGATAGCCCTCATTACACCTCTATCAAGCACCATATCCGCGAATAAAGTGGTAGTACCAGTTTAAATCCACATCGACCTAGGTGTTCCCTACCTGCATTGTTGAGTTGTTCAGCTTCGCGAGCCAACACCCGATCACATCGTGCACCAACCTTCGGGAACCGGCCCAAACAACAATAAAAACTGACAAGTGAGCTTCATGAACATTCTCTATGACGAGCGCGTCGATGGCGCACTGCCGCGGCCAGACAAAGCAAAGCTGCTCGCTCAGCTTAGCGATGCCATGCCCAGTCTCGAAATCCTTCATACCCCGGAAGATCTAAGACCTTATGAATGTGATGGTCTGTCTGCTTATCGTGTTATGCCTCTGCTTGTAGTGCTTCCAGATCAAATTGATCAAGTCCAAACGATCCTTAAGCTCTGCCACTCCAATAACGTACCGGTGGTAGCTCGCGGGGCCGGAACGGGGCTTTCCGGAGGTGCACTTCCCCTGGAGCAAGGTGTCCTGCTAGTCATGGCTCGCTTCAATCGAATCATTGAGGTGAATCCGGACTCTCGGTATGCACGAGTACAACCAGGCGTGCGCAACCTTGCGATTTCCCAAGCTGCAGCCCCTCACGACCTGTATTACGCGCCCGACCCCTCCTCCCAGATTGCCTGCTCGATCGGTGGCAACGTTGCAGAAAATGCCGGTGGCGTGCATTGCTTGAAGTACGGACTCACCGTCCACAATTTGCTTCGGGTGGATATTCTCACTGCTGACGGCGAGTTCATGACGCTCGGGAGTGATGCACTTGACTCCCCTGGCTTTGATCTTCTCGCTCTTTTCACTGGCTCCGAGGGGATGCTTGGGGTTGTCACGGAGGTCACCGTCAAACTTTTACCAAAGCCACAAGTAGCGCGGGTGATGCTGGCTAGCTTCGATTCGGTGGAAATGGCGGGCCGCGCGGTCGGAGACATCATTGCGGCAGGCATTATTCCCGGCGGCCTTGAGATGATGGATAACCTATCTATCCGGGCAACAGAAGACTTCATTCATGCGGGATACCCTATCGACGCAGCAGCCATGTTGCTTTGTGAACTCGACGGGGTTGAGGCTGATGTACATGAAGATTGTGAGCGCGTTGAGCAGGTACTGAACCTGGCCGGTGCGACAAGTGTTCGCTTGGCGCGCGATGAGGCCGAACGAGCTCGATTCTGGGCTGGCCGCAAAAACGCGTTCCCGGCGGTGGGTCGGATCTCTCCAGACTACTACTGCATGGACGGAACCATTCCAAGGCGGGAACTACCGAAAGTTCTCAAAGGTATCGATGAACTCTCGAATGAGTTCGGGCTACGCGTTGCTAACGTCTTCCATGCTGGAGACGGAAACATGCACCCACTTATCCTTTTCGATGCCAATCAACCAGGCGAGCTGAATCGAGCAGAAGCACTGGGCGCCAAAATTCTTGAGCTTTGCGTTGCTGTGGGCGGAAGCATTACCGGTGAACACGGGGTAGGTCGCGAAAAGATCAACCAGATGTGTGCCCAGTTCAACAGTGACGAGATCACGCTTTTCCACGCAATTAAAAAAGCCTTCGACCCCAACGGCTTGCTCAATCCCGGCAAGAACATTCCTACGCTCAATCGATGCGCCGAATTCGGATCTATGCACATTCATCGCGGAAACCTACCCTTTCCAGAACTGGAGCGATTCTAATGGGACAAGATCACGACGACTCCACTTCGATGATGGAGCAGGTGATTTATGCGCTCAACGAACGTGTCCCGTTGCGCATCCAAGGTGGTAACACCAAAGCCAATATTGGTCGCAGAGTGGCAGGTGAGATACTCGACACGCGCGTTCACCGGGGCATCATCTCCTACGATCCGACCGAACTGGTGCTCACTGCGCGCGCCGGCACTCCACTAAAAGAAATCGAGGCGGCGCTCGAAGCAGAAAACCAAATGCTGCCTTTCGAACCTCCGCACCTTGGTCAATCCGCGACGCTGGGTGGCATGGTCGCTAGCGGGATGTCAGGGCCGCGTCGTCCGTGGGCCGGCTCCGTCCGAGATTACGTGCTGGGCACACGTATCATCACTGGCCATGGCAAGCTTCTGCGCTTCGGTGGAGAGGTGATGAAGAATGTTGCGGGCTACGATCTCTCGCGCCTGATGGCGGGGAGCTTTGGATGCTTGGGTCTGCTGACAGAGATTTCCCTCAAGGTACTTCCAAAGCCTCGACAGTGTGCCAGCGTGAAACTGGAACTGAATACACATCAAGCCCTCGCAAAACTTGCCGCCTGGGGTCAGCAACCGATCCCCATCAGCGCAGCCTCCCACGACGGTAAATTTCTCCAACTGCGTTTGGAAGGTGGTGAAGGATCGGTGAAGTCAGCCTGTGAGCGCCTAGGTGGCGAAGCGCTGGATGGCAGTTACTGGTCGAAACTGCGTGAGCGGCAGCTTCCATTCTTCGACACATCAGAACCACTCTGGCGAATCTCTGTTCCGAACAACTCTGCCGTCCTAAACCTGCCTGGTAAGCAACTGTTGGACTGGGGTGGAGCACAACGTTGGTTGGTCACTGACGAACCGGCGGAAGTTGTCCGTCTGGCTGTAACGGCGCTAGGTGGCCATGCCACTCGCTTTGGTACTCATGAGTTCCCTTTTCAGCCACTGCCTGAGCCACTGCTGCGTTACCACCAAAGGCTAAAACTGCAGCTTGATCCACAGCGCATCTTCAACCCTGGCCGCATGTACGCGGAGGTCTGAGTACGCCATGCAAACGAATTTGAGCGAACAAGCAAAACGCCACCCTCGCGCAGAGGAAGCCGAGCGCATTTTGCGGTCATGTGTGCATTGCGGATTCTGTACTGCAACCTGTCCAACTTATCAGCTTCTAGGTGATGAACTAGATGGGCCGAGAGGCCGCATCTACCTGATCAAGCAAGTGCTAGAAGGGCAAGAGGTCACCGCTAAAACACAACTCCATCTTGATCGCTGCCTGACCTGCCGTAACTGCGAAACAACCTGTCCATCGGGTGTGCAGTATCACAATCTTCTCGACATCGGGAGAGCAGTTGTCGAGGAGCAGGTACCGCGCGGAATCGGAGAGCGTTTGTTACGCGAGAGCCTGCGCGCCGTTGTCCCGCGCCCGGCTGTATTCAAGGCATTGACCATGGCAGGCCAGCTGTTCCGACCACTTCTGCCAGGAGCGCTGCAAGCCAAGTTACCGCGTCAAGCTTATCCAGCTAAAGCTCGTCCTTCCGTTCGCCATGATCGCAAGGTACTGATGCTCGAGGGCTGCGTGCAACCTTCGCTGTCCCCGAACACTAATGCTGCGGCTGCACGTGTGCTGGACAGACTCGGTATATCCGTAGTCCCCTCTCGGGAAGCAGGCTGCTGCGGCGCTGTCGACTACCATCTGAACGCTCAGGATAAAGGCCTTGATCGTGCAAAACGTAATATCGATGCGTGGTGGCCAGCCATTGAACAAGGTGCGGAAGCAATCGTTCAAACGGCTAGCGGCTGCGGCGCTTTTGTGCGGGATTACGGGCACCTGCTGAAAGACGACCCAGCTTATGCCGCAAAAGCGCAGCGGGTGACCTCACTCAGCAAAGATCTGGCCGAAATACTCAGTGCCGAACCCCTTGAGCAACTTGGCATCCAGTCGGATCTTCGCTTGGCCTTCCATTGCCCTTGCACTCTACAGCACGCCCAAAAACTCAGCGGCGCCGTGGAAAGCATCCTCGGTCGTTTCGGGTTTAGTCTCACAGAAGTACCTGATAGCCACCTGTGCTGCGGCTCAGCTGGCACCTATTCAATCACACAACCAGCTCTATCCCGCCGCCTGCGCGACAACAAACTCAACGATCTGGAAAGCGGCAATCCTGAAGTTATCGTGACCGCCAATATAGGTTGTCAAACTCACCTCGACAGTGCCGGCCGTACCCCAGTACGCCACTGGATCGAATTGGTGGAAGAAGCTCTCGCCTAGGAGAAACTCATGCAACGCAAAGCTGTTCTTGAAAGCGCTGAAATCAACCGTATTGTCACCGCTGCTCGCGAAGAGGCCCTGCGAAACAAATGGTCAGTGACTGTAGCCGTGGTTGACGACGGCGGGCATTTACTCGCTTTAGAGCGCCTTGATAACTGCGCCCCAATTTCCGCCTACATAGCAGCCGAAAAAGCTCGCACTGCAGCGCTGGGTAGGCGGGACACCAAAAACTACGAAGATATGGTCAATTCGGGACGTACGGCCTTCATTAGCGCCCCCCTACTAACTTCATTGGAGGGCGGTTTACCCTTGCTTGTAGAGGGGGTAGTTGTAGCTGCCATCGGCGTGTCGGGGGTCAAACCAGAGCAGGACGCTCAGATTGCCGCAGCTGGAGTTGCAGCGCTTTGTAGTAATCAAGCTTAGAGCTACAGTTTTTTCTGTTTACGTGCCCTCGCGTGAGCGGCAGATCGGGCAGGCCTCAATCTGTTTATGGACTATGAGGTTTCGCCCGATTCAAGCTTAAGGATCTACATAGGCCACAGCCATCCAACAACATTCTTCGGAAAGGGTAGAGAAGACATTAATTTAGAATCTTTCAATGCCGCACTCGCAGTGGCACGCCCTTTAGCTAGAAAATAATCGCAAAAATCATCATGCTGCCATGTCGCTTCTTGACCATTACGAGGGAGCAGCACGATAGGCAGAACCAACGAATCAGTATCAAGACCCACCCTCACCAATCCAGATGTTACTGCATCAGCAATATGATCCTGTCGGAAATTGATATCCTCAAGAATCATCATAGAAACAACAATCGCGTGATAATAACCGGTTTTTGCCAAATCCCTAGCTAAGGTCGGCACTGAAAATGGATCCGCTATCAAGAATGTATCAACTTGACTTTGAGGAATAACCTCACAGAAGCCTTTGAACGTTCTTTCAACAAACTCATCTTGTTCGCCGACCTTGATGAATGCATATTTATCGATTCTCATGGCACCTACCCTTTCTTCTTATCATGTGTCATACCACTGGCTGCATGACCCTTCAAGGGTGCTGAGCGCTTTCTGACACGCAAAGCTCGTAGCGCGATGTTAACGATCGGCTTGGATCAATCAGTCGAACGGAAAGCTCCCAAGGTAGCCTGCCTCACGCAAATCACGTCGAACTATCCTATATTGAATCACTGTAGAGCAGGATCTGTAACCGTGTGAATAGCTTCATGAGGCCTTTAAATACATATTCCTCACCTGCACCTCGAATTCCTCCTGAGCTACAGGCCCTGATCCTAAACGACCGCCAGCGAGGCTGGGTACTGCATCGATCCGATTACTCAACTGCAATTGCTACATCGATCAAAGACCATAAGGGGGTGGTCACTGCTGCGATCAACCTTTCAGGCCCCGATGCAATGATGGATCCTCCTGGTGTGCAGGATCAGTTCAAAAACTTGTTATTGACGTGCAGCGCAGATATCAGCCGCGAGCTGGGCTATGCCCCATAATTGGCATTCTGAAGCGCGCTGAAAACGTGAGACAAGACGCAGCTTTCTCTGTTATCACGGAAGGTAACTGATGGTTGGCGGCGTAGTAAGAAAATAGAGTGATTAAACGTCCATGCGCTTCAGGTGGACTCATGTCTTTTCGGACGAACTATTGAGGCGAAATTGGAGCGACTGACAGCGTCTCACCCGTTTTAGGTCAAGACTGCCCCAGCCTTCCCATGAACATTCGCAGTGTACTCGAAAAAGTTCTGCTGTCACTCGTGAGTCCATTCGGGATCGCCACAGTCATTAAGAGTCCGAGGCAATACTGAGACTTTCCCACCTCCAAACTACTGCTAGGTTCACGGTGACGTGCCGTGGTGGGCTAGATTGCGAACTTAGGCAAATATCTTAACGGGCTACCGACACGGACAGAGAGCCAAATAGCTGGAACACCCAGCCCATTGCGATCAACCAGGTTGCGGTAGGCCCCATTTGCCACTGTTGCACGAAATCTTCCTCTCGTTCAAAAAACTCGAGAGCGATCACTTGACCCCACACCTGTCAAGCGACGGAAACGTAGGTAGCCACGCGACACAACCGCTTGAATATCTGTGCCCTAGGCAAATTCAGCACCAAGACGACCCTATCGATCATAAAATATATCCAGGGTCAGTCGTGATGCTCATGCGCTTTTAATCACTAACAGTTTCAGTTGTTAGCGACGGACGTCAGGCCAGTCGTCGTAAAGACGGCCCATTAGGTATGGTGCATAGTCAACGCCGTCCTTACTGAGATCGACCACCTGCTCGATGATGTAAGACGTCTCGCCACCGAGATGGCCACCGTCTAGGAAGTGTCCCACCGGCACTGTTCCAACACCCGAATCGAAAGGCGAGCCTTTCAAAACGAGATCAGCGGAAACAATAGGACGGAATCGGTTGATTTTGGTTGAGTTTTTAAAGATGGCCAATTCGGGGTTGCGGATCGACCGGCCATTGACCTCGAAACCACAACGCATGTCGAAGTAGTACTCAGGGGCTTCTTCAGACCCTCCCTGCTCCTCGCCGAGCTTGGCGTCGAGGAGGATCAGATCATGGCTTTTACGCCCTGCGACACCATGGAAACCGTTACCGTCCTCGAAGTAGTCGATGAAGCCTTGCTTCTTTGGCATACCCCAAAACTCGCGACCCGTTACGATGTTGACCTCTTCGGTTTCCAGTACGGTGAGGTAGTAGCTGCCTTCCACCCCCTTATACATTGCGTTTACACCAACAATGGCTGCACGATCACGGCCCGCTCGGTTGGATACGCCATGGATCCACTCCATGAAGGAGAGGAAGCCAATGGTGACCTTGGGCTGATCTGGTACATCGAGACATGGCGGGAGAACGCTGCGAACGAATTCTGCTGTAGTCGAGAAATTCACGTAGCTATAGGAGTGATGGGTACGAATATTGTCGTAATAACGGCGATATTCTTCCAGTTGACGCTGAGTCCAGACGTAGCTCATAAGTATCCCTAATTATTATTGATGGAATTACCCGAATTAGATATTTTGCCCTAGCCTCGGTCAATCATACGTTTGGACAAAAAACAAAAGTTTTCCCATACGATGACTCAGCATCTCCTAACAAAGTATGAAACTAGACTGTTAGCCGCCTTATAAGGTGGCAAAAGTAGCAGTAACACACCTTCAAACCATTCGCGCTAAAACGCTCCAAATGATCAATATTTGAACTGCTGAATCAACTTCTTTTGCTGAGCGCTTAGCAGGGTCATAGCCTCACTTGCCTCTGCGGTATGCTTCGCCTCTTTGGCCACTTCAGCAACAGCGAGGCTGATACTTTCGATGTTCTTACTGATGTCTTCCGCAACCATGCTCTGTTCTTCTGCAGCGCTGGCAATCTGGATGTTCATGTCCGAGATCAACAGGACTGCCTCAGTGATTGCACTGAGGGCAGTTGCTGTACCTTCAGCATGCCGAACGCTCTCGCTCATGCGCTTGCTACTGCGATCCATGGCATGCACAACTTCATGGATCCCAACGTTGAGCTTTTCGATCATCGTATGGATCTCCAGGGTGGAGCTCTGGGTCTTCATTGCAAGGTTGCGAACCTCATCGGCGACGACGGCAAACCCTCGTCCCTGCTCACCGGCTCGCGCTGCCTCAATCGCAGCGTTGAGGGCCAGAAGGTTCGTCTGTTCGGCGATAGATCGAATGGTGTTCAGGATCTGGTTGATGTCTTCACTGTCGGTGGCGAGGGCTTGAACCGTCTCTGAAGCATGCAGTAGGTCATCATGAAGCATTTGCGTCGTCTTGGTACTAGCCTCAACCACCGTCTGACCCGACTGCACAAAGCGATCTGCATCGCCGGCGGCTTCCGCCGCCTTCGCCGCGCTACGTGAGACTTCTTGCGCAGTAGAGGTCATCTCTTGGGCGGCGGTCGCGATAAGCTCGATTGCGGATAACTGGCGCTGCACTTTCGTGTCTGTCAGGGTAGAGTTTTCTCGTGTTTTTTCGGAGGCATCGGCGATGTCTCCCGACAGGGCTGCAATCTGACTTACCAGAAGCCGAAGTTTGCTCAGAAAGCTGTTGAATCCAGTGCCAATGTCACCGAGTTCATCTGATCGCCCTATGCTCAACTCTCTTGTCAAATCACCCTCTCCACCTGCAATGTCACGGAGTCGGATCGCAGTTTCCCTCAAAGGCCTTCCTACTCCGAAGCTAATCAGCCAGAGTAAGAACACTCCTACGGCTGTCACTAAGGCCCCCCCAATTCCCATGAAACGAAGGCTGGACTGGGTATTAGATAAAAGAGACGCTTGAAGCTCCCTAGCCTGGTTCATGACCACACTTAAAGGCACCTTTACTAGGAGATTCCAGAACACACCTGTATCAGCAACGCTGATAGGGATGACCAAACGCACCGTGTCATTTGCTTCATCCACTTCGTATTTAGGAGCTCGATCACCAGCGGCCTGTACAAGCAAAAGGTCGCCCGGGGTCAGTGACACGGAGGAAAGCTCACCAAGCTCATTAGGCGCCTGAGTACTGGCCACGTAACGCCCATTACTGGAAAGCAAGCTCATACTTCCCACCCCGGCATACAGGCTGTGATTACTGGTCTCTAGCAAATTCTGAATAAAGCTAAGAGCATAATCGACGCCCGTAATGCCCTCGAATTTGCCGTTGACAAAAATGGGGACTGTAAATGATGTCAATAAAACTTTGCTGCCATCTGTTAAATCATAAGCAGCAGGGTCGATTACGCAGTTTTTCTTGGTCTCCTTCGCACAAAGATAATACTCTCCCTCACGCACCCCGGTTGGTAGACGATTTTGACTTTCTACTGTCGGGGCCGGTTCCACCAGAATTTCTTGCGCCTTACTTCGATACCACGAAGGCATGAATCGGCCTGTTCCATCATAGCCATCTGAACTTCTTCCAGCATATCTAATATCCGATGAACCAAAGGCATTTGGCTCCCATATAACATAGACACTCAATATCTGAGGACTGGCAATCAAAGTTTCGCGAATTAAGTTAGACAGCTGCTCTCGAGACACACTTAATAGCGGATTCCCATCAGCATCGACCTTTCCGATAGACATGTTAACGACCGCTAATTGTTGCGCAACTTGAAGCGCAGATTGGAGCCTGGCTCCTATTTCAAGTGCCTTCGCCTGCCCAAGGCTTGTTAACTCCGCCTGTGTACGGGCAGCCGCCTGCGTATCAGTTGACTCGCGCACAAACTCATTGCTGTTCTCAGTAGTGAAATAACTGATACCCAGAAGCGTCACGCTGATAAAAAGCATGGCGCATCCCGCCTGAACAACAAAAAATGTCTGTATGGATTTAAACTTCATTCTGACATGACTCCAGCAGGGGTTCATAAGGACACCCGAGGATATGATTTGGTTTTCAGCAAACGGGCACCGCCATCTGCAACGTTATTGTTATTTCAAACCCTTCAGTACGCAGGTACTCGGCAACAGCATCACAAGCAGCAGGAAAATCGATGAATTAGAAAAAATCAGTCCCTCCCTGGTAGCGTATCCAGCCCGAGAAAACTCCGTTCTAGAATGTCCGACTTAATATGTGCGAAAAAAAGCCGCCCTCGTGGGCGGCAAAAATTCCGGTTGGTTAGGCCGGAGACAAGCGTGGGGCAATGAACACACCCGTAAATCAAGGCATGATCAAAAAACTTTTTCGAACAGTCTCGCGAACATCCCATTCGCCATGGCAGTTCGCGGGGAACAGAATCGCATCGCCGGCACGGAGCTCGATGGGCTCCCCATCATCAGGAATAAAGAAGCAGTGGCCAGCGACAAAATGACTGAACTCACGCGAAAGCACTTGGCGGCGCCACCTGCCTGGTGTGCACTCCCAAATCCCAGTCAGCAACTGGCTTGGCCCTTCTACCGAATGGGTAGACGTCTCGGAGACCAAATCGCCAAAAGGTTGTGTGACAGGTTTAGAGTCAGGGAGCAGAAAAGCTTCGACGTTCGAAAGAAGAATTGGTTGAGTCATCATCTACTCCAGCATCAAAGGGTTTTGTCTTCAAGGCCCGACGGAGCGAGGCTTGCGAGCTTGCGATCCAACCATGCGGGATTTTCATCCTCAGCTTCGGCGGCTTCTTTACGCTGAACAGCACCACGAACCATCAAGCCACCAAAATAGCGGAACGGCTCCGGAGGGAATCGCTTAGGCTCACGCCCCACGAGACCGCAGCGACTCCACTCATCGTCTAATCCAAGAGCCAAACTTGCCAAAATCCGCCCGCCAAGGCGGCTCGGGCCGACGCCGTTTCCACTCCAGCCAATACCGTAGAAAATGTGAGGCGAGCCATCTAAATGACCGAAGACAGGCAGACTGTCGTAGGTACGATCGATCGGGCCGCACCAGGAGTGAGTGATTGGCACATCGTTTAGCTGCGGATAAGTACGTCGAAAATCGCGTTCCGTATCTTCGCTGAGGTTTGGATTGTCGTCATATCCGCCATCCACACGGCTGGCGAAACTGATCATCCCGGTGCCCTTACCAAACGCGATTCGACCATCCTGCGTGGTACGGTAGTAGTCAACCATCAGCTGAGAGTCAGTGATCGCCTCCCCCCCAGTCCAACCGATTCTTTCCAAACGATCCGGAATTGGCGCGGTGGCAACGATGGTACTCGTAACAGGCAGAATCGTCCGGCGTAGCTCAGGGATCTCGGCAGACCAAGCGTTATGTGCAAGCACGACACGGGTAGCGGCAATCGAACCGTTGGGCGTCTGTAGCAAGGCAGGAGATGAACGCTCGAAATTACTCATGGGGGTATTCTCAAAAATCTTGATACCCTTTTCTAGTGCGACTCGGCGCATGCCGCGAACCAGCCTTGCGGGTTGCACAGTGGCGTTGCTTACCTCCAACACACCCTCAAGATGCTTTCCTGAGCCCGCACGGCGAGCAACTTCATTGTTGGATAGTGGTAGAAACACAGACTCGCCGAGGCGCTGGCACGTTTTCACCACATCCTTCCAGGCACCACGTTGAGCATTGGTGGTGGCTGTCCACAGCCAACCTGCGCGGCGGAAGTGCGCATCAATATTATGCTTAATGCAGAACTGCTCGATTTCGCCAATTGCGGCAGCAGAGGCTCGAGCCAATCGCACCGCCTCATCTTTGCCACATTGCGCCGACAAGGAGCTGATCTTTGGCCACCACGACATGACGAAGCCACCGTTGCGACCGGAAGCACCACCACCGCAAATGTCGCGTTCGATGATAATCACCTTGCACTTAGGATCTAGCTCGACAATCTGCAGCGCCGTCCATAGGCCTACGAATCCACCACCAACGATGGCGACATCCGCCACATGATTACCCTCCAACGAAGGCAAAGGAGTCAGCTCGGAGGAAATCTCCTCCAACCACAGCGAACGCTTCATTTTATTAGCCTGTTCGTGAATCTATCGGTATGTCTACTTTCAGCCGACGAACACAATCATTCAATTGTGAATTAGCCAGAAAATAAAGACTCGACTCATACGATGATATGAGTTTTTCATATTTAAATAAAAATAATAAAAAAGTCGCAAATGCTAATTCGGGTAAATCAGCATTTGCGATGCACAACTGTGCAAAACGTGCATCTAACGAAACTTAAACTAGAGGGCTAAAATGGCCCGCTGTTGCGCCACCGTCCAACGAATATATAGCACCGTTGGTATATGAAGCGTCATCGGAGGCCAAGTGCAGGATCACTTTAGCCACTTCATCAGGCCGAGCAAAACGCCCCAGCGGAACTTCCTTTGCATAGGACTTCATTTCAGCTTCAGGATCACTGGAATCGGAAAGCAGAGCATCCATCATCGGTGTAAGCACGAAACCCGGGCACACCGCATTCGAGCGGATGCCCAACGGGCCGTAATCCAGTGCCAGGCAGCGCACCAGGCCGAGAACACCGTGCTTTGAGGCGCAATAGGCCGCATAAACAGAAGCCCCACGCACAGAGGCATCGGAACCCACTGCTATAAACGAGCCCTTTCCTTGTTTGAGGAAGATGGTCATCGCAGACTTCGCAGTAAGCCATACACCTTTAAGGTTGATATCTACGATAAAATCCCAGTCTTCTTCGCTTTGCTCATGTACCGCGCTTGTTTTTGCCACACCTGCGCAAGCAGCTACAGCGTGGAGATTGAGCCCAGTAGACCTTACGTATTTGAACGCCTCAGCAACCTGCACCTCGTCTCGAACATCCAAGTCCACAGCATGAAAACGATCAGCAGCTATGAACGATTTCGTCTTCTGCAGACTCGCCTCGGAAAGATCGAGACCAACTACAAAATGGCCTTGCTTAGAGAATGCAATGGCGGTGGCCTGACCAATGCCAGACCCAGCTCCGGTTACCACCACAACGGACTGTTTATCCATAAATAACCCACCTCAAATTTTATTTTTATTCAGTACATCCACTACACTGAACACGATAAAGGCAGCAACTGTGAGCGCCACCATTACATAAGGCAGCGCACCAAAAACCCCACCTGGATCAGAGGCAAAGTTATAAACCAAGAGCGCAATAAAAACGAACACACCAATTGAAATCACACCTATCTTAATCAGCTCCCTCTTGCCATCAAGGATTACTTCCTTAATTGCCCCAACACCAAGTAGCACATACGGGGCAATCCAGAACAGCGAATACAGCGTTGACAAGTAAGCAGTAGATTGTAGCGGTGGCGACTCTGCCAGCATTTGTAACGCGACAGGGATAAACGCTGCAGCAACACCCATTAGCACAGTAGAACCAGTTGGTGAACCAAACTTAGGATGAATGCGGGAAAACACCTGGGGAATGAAACGGTCAACAGCAGCAGTGGCAAACACCCGACTTCCGTAATTCATGAACGCCACTAAACTGGCGAACGTGGCAGCACCAAGAAGAAAATCAATCGGCATCTGCAGAAACTCAAGACCAGCAGCAGTAGCCAAGATCTGGGTCGGCGAGTCCCCATTCACAAGCGCGGTCAAATGCTCCGCCATCAGGGGCGCACTCAGGATCAAAATTGCAACGAAGCTGAGACCAGTGATGAGCAACACGTTACGTAGAAGTAACGGAACGTTCTTTTTTGGGGCATCTGTTTCGGCTGCTAGAGCTGCCAAAGCATCACAGCCTACGAAGTAGGCCAAAGCCACAATTGTGCCTTCCGCCAGACGAGCTAACGATACGCCGTCCAAGCTCAACTGAGCATTGAGATCAACACCCGTATTCATGGCAGCGACGATAGTTACCAGTGCAAGCAAAGGCACCGGCAGGAAAGACAACCAGGCTGTCACAGAGATCGAGGCATCTAGCCCACGCCAAGTCAGAATCCCTGCCAGCAGCGAAATCACGACCGCTGTAACAGCCTGAAACCATCCGGCCAGAGCAAACTCCACGCCGAGTGTATGCAGCAAACTGCTGCTGAACGTAACAAAGCAAGCCGAGAGAGCCGCGCATACCACTAAAAAGCCAACGAGATATGAAGCTGCAACGACCCGCTGAGGCAACCTTCCAAGCGCTATACCCACGTATGAAAGAAGCGATCCGGTCACAACGT
Organism: Pseudomonas sp. BF-B-30; assembly: GCF_019956305.1. NCBI lineage: Bacteria > Pseudomonadati > Pseudomonadota > Gammaproteobacteria > Pseudomonadales > Pseudomonadaceae > Pseudomonas > Pseudomonas sp. BF-B-30. The sequence goes on from NZ_JAHBDG010000011.1 coordinate 208,873, forward strand.
ATTTTCGGGCAAATACGTTAACAGCTGCCGTCATGCAAAGGGCTGCCAGGAGAGCGAGCGCCATGGCGAGCCAGGAACCGTACCCCGCATATAAGGGAATCGAACCGGCAGCAATGGCGGCGCTTGGCCCCAACTGCTGACCCGAGAGCCCCAACATAGTCACCCGCGTTAATGAAACTTTCTGCGCTGGAATCGCAATGCGCTCAGCGTCAACTCCAACACTATCGAGCTCTATCGTTTTCATTATTATTTTCTCATGACATGTTTAGAAGCGGCTTCACATCCAACAAACCGCAGGAAAGGCCCGTCACAGAATTGGTGCGGCGTCCTTGTCTAGATCCGCATCTGCATCTTTGATTAACAGCAACTCAGATCGAACATCGAGACTCATGCAAAACAACCAATAGAGAATGCCGCCCACCGGAATCCCCACAAAGAACGCGTAATCCACACCACCGAACCAAGCAGCGACAGGGCCTTGATAAAACGGCAGGTACATGAAAGGAATCATGGCGACAAACGAGATGACATAAGCTGCCATGCCTCTCCAATTCCATTTCCCATAGATTCCATCAGACCGAAAAATCTCACGCACCGAGTATTGGCCTTTGCGGACAATGAAATAGTCAACGAGATTGACTGCTGTCCAAGGCGCCATGAGATATGCCAGAACGGCGAGCACTGTGTAGAACGTGGTATTGATAAACGTATCGGGCAACAGCACACCTACTACCGTTGCCGAAATACCTAGGATCACGATGGCCTTGATACGTAGTGAACGGCTTGGGTTCGTCGGGACAATACTGTCCAGCGCAGTGATCAGGGTTAATGCCCCCCCGTAAACGCACATGCCGTTGAAGATCAGCAGCGCGATACCCCCTACCACGAGAACCACCGCCCCAAAGCCCGGATAGATCGAATCACCGGCCTGTTGCAGACCTTGAGTCAATGCATCCTTTGGGTAAAAAGCAGCGCAGATAGCACCTACTGCCTCCATGCTGAACACACCGAGACCAGCCCCTATCGCCGTGTAGGCGATAATCGAACGATGGCTCGTAGTTGGAGGCATGTACCTGGAGTAATCAGAAACGAAGAACGCCCACGACAACTGATAGGCTAACGCAGCCGACGTCACCATTAGGAAAGGTGTGAATGAAAACGACCCTTCCAGAGCGAGCATTCCCGAGGTAAATCCCCCGGCCATCGCAAGCCCCACGACGAACACCCCCAGCACAGCAACCAAGGCCATAGTGGTGTATCGCTGCCCAACGTGGAGTAGGTTGTAACCGAAGATGGCCACAACAATAGAAACGACACCCAGCACTATCCCCGAAATCGTCGCTGTCCCCAGCTCCAATTGTTGAGCGGTAGCACCCATCAAATTTACGTTCAGAACGACGTAACCCCAATACACCAGTACAGCTACGATCCAAATAAACACCGCACCGTAACGACCAAACTGGGGCCGTGTTTGAACCATCTGGGGCAAGCCGAGATGAGGGCCCTGACTGGCATGCGCTGCGACCGGAATAGTCCCTAGGAACGTGCCTAGGGCTAGGCCAATCAACGTCCAGACAAGATTCAACCCTAAAGCGATACCAATCGCCCCGGTCGCCAAACTGAGCAACTGAGCACTGCCTGCGAACCAGATGGTTGCCTGATCACCAAGACGTCCATGCCGCTCTGACAAAGGCACATAGTCAATCGATCTCGCCTCGACAATTGCGGCACGCCGCTCTCCCTGCGAAGACTCAACGCTAACATTTTCACTCATGTTATTACTCCTACGGAGGGCAGCCTGTCGACAATCATGACCAACTGATCTATTGCACTAGATCAAGCATTTATTATTCTGCGGTTCAGAAAATTTCGAGTGGATAGCTCAACGAGAACCGCGTTTGAGTGATGGAACCTCCGGTACTCGACGCCCCGGAATGCCATGACTGGAAAACTTTCGCCGAAAGATCTTTCGCCGGCCCTGACTGAACAACATATTCTGCAATTATGTTTGTCTCGTGCTCTTTCTCGGATTTTCCATATAAATCAAAGTAAGCTGAGTCTTCAGATAAGTGGGTGCCGTCAATGTCATACCCGCGGAGATGCTTGAGCGTAAACTTCGCCCCAGGGACACCAAAAGTCGACATATCTAGATCATATCGAACCTGAACTGACCGCTCGTTAGGGGCATTGAAATCGGAAATTTCGGTTGCGTTAGCAAGATAGATACCACCACTGTAAACGCCAGCAGCTACACCCGGCCGAGTACTGCCGATAGCAGCATAGTCCTGAGGCTGGTCGCCATCATTTCGCTGTATCGCAAGCAAAAACTTATGTGGGCCAGTTGAGAAAGCAGCAGACACGGATGCTGCAGTGAGATTGATATCACCCGCCTCGGCTTGACCCGAATCAACACTGCGATAGATATTGAAATCAAATGTGAACGCCTGAGTATCCGAAAGCGGCAGTATGTAATTCACATTCGAGTAATACTGATTCATAAGGTCTTTGAACTGGGCCGCGTAAAGCATTACCGACAACTGATCACTGAAGGAGTACGCTCCGCCGGCATAGTCAATTTGTGAAGTGCTCTTTCCGGCATAAGCGAGCCCCAAATCACCGTCATGATTAGTCGAAATGTAGCCAGTACCAGAAGTGAAGTGACCAGCCCCCAAGGCCAGGCCGGAGAGCTCAGCGCTGTCGAGCATCCAACCGGTCGCAGTTTGATTCAGTTGGTAGTAGTTACCAGTAGCGAACACAGGGACTTGAGGTTGCAGGTCACCGTACCGAAGCGTTGTGCTCGACAGCCTTAATTTCACACTGCCGCCAGCCTTGCTGTAGCTATCCGCTGGATTGCCATCATCACGAAAAGGCAATGTCATCGAGCCTACTTGCCCGCTTCCACCATCGAGCTTTGCTGCACCGTAAGCAAAGGCGTCTAGGCCAAACCCAACAACACCCTGGGTGAATCCAGATGTGAAATCCAGCATTTCACCCTGAGTCCAGTCCTTCTGCTTACCTGCATCTCCGGTCTGGTGCCAGTAGTAGTTGCGAGAAAGGAGCTTGAGGTGGCTGCCTTCTACAAAGCCAGCAGCATCGGATTGCTGCTCAGCGTGCGACATAGCGACTGGAAGAATGAATGCACCTACGCAAACATGCCAACGTACTGGGAATTTATTCTTGTTCTTCATTTGTGAAATCCCGAATTAACTACTGATATGAGGGGAACAACCCCCAATACTTAAATCAAACGTAAACTTCCCAGAACTACACTTACGAAGCCATACTAGGCAAAATCCTCCCCACAAGTCACTCGTGCGAAGATACTAATTTGCACACCCAACCCGTACATTCGATCAATTGAGTTTACGAACCAACAGGATTTAACTACTAATGCGGATCCATGTAAAATTACAAATAAACATGGTTAACTTATGCAAGCACGACTGGCAAATAAGCACGTATTTATCACTGGTGGCGCCCGTGGAATGGGTGCCTCTCATGCAATGGTACTTGCCCAACACGGAGCAAAAGTCCACATCGCTGATGTGTTGCACGACGAAGGACGCAAACTGGCAGCACAAGCAAGAGAAGATGGGCTAGCCATTCACTACCTCGAACTGGACGTGACGAGCGAGCAGTCTTGGCAAGACGCAGTTGAGGCTGCGGAGGAGCGCTGGGGTGACATCAATGTGCTGGTGAACAATGCCGGCATCACAGGGCAACCAGGCGGATTTGCTATAGAAGACCCTCAGTTCTGGAGTCGCACAATTGCCGTCAACCAAACAGGTGTTTACCTCGGGATGCGGGCGGTCGTTCCATCTATGCAGCGAGCGGGAGTAGGCTCAATCGTCAACATCTCGTCAATCCTGGGGTTCGTGGGCGATTCGGAATATTTCGCCTATAACGCTTCCAAAGGCGCGCTGCTGACAATGACTCGCAGCGCTGCACTGAAACTGGCAAAACAAAACATCCGGGTGAATACGGTCTGCCCTGGCATGGTCGCCACACCCATGAACGAGGCGGAAGTCGAATTGCAGGCATACATTGACGCAACGCCAATGGGCCGCATGGCGAAACCTGAAGAAGTATCAAACGTTGTGCTGTTCCTGGCTTCTGACGAGTCGTCCTACGTGACCGGCACAGATCTCGTTGTGGATGGAGGCTTCCTAGCCCAGTGACCCCCAACCCAGCCTGCCCTAACCTTAGGGCAGGCCATACTGCACTACATCTCTCGCAGTCAATTAATGCGGCTTCATCGACGAGAACAGTTGAATCGTAACTACCCCCGCCACAATCATCCCCATCCCCACGATTGCCGCCATATCTGGTTTTTGGCGATAGATGACAACACTCACTAGCGTAACCAGCACAATTCCCATACCCGACCATATTGCATAAGCGATGCCGATCGGAATGGTCTTAACCACAATGGCGAGCATATAGAAAGACGAGACATACCCTATGATAACAGCCAACAGAGGAAGTGGTTTTGTTAAACCTTGAATCGATGCCAACGCACTTGTGGCAATAACTTCCATACAGATGGCGATGGCGAGCGCTAAATGTCCGTTCATGCTTCAAACTCCCAATAAAAAAAGCCGGCCAACTTCGTTGGGCCGGCAATTCAGAGAAGCAATAAGCGACCTGCTCAGCACCACAGGTCGCCTTGCTCACATCAGACTGATTAAATGTCTGGGCGAGTGTAAGGGAACCACCAACCCTGAGTTTCAGCCTTAAATTGCATGTGAATGTGCTTCACATCAGTAAAGGCATTAATGCCATCCAGACCGAGCTCACGACCCAGGCCGGACATCTTCTTGCCACCGAACGGAGCGGCAACGTTGTCTTTCAATGGGTCATTGATCCATACGTGGCCAGCATCGATCTCGGTTGCAGCACGCATGGCCGACTCGAAGCTGGAAGTAAAGATGCAAGAGCCAAGGCCGAAGTCGGTATTGTTGGCATGCGCGATTGCCTCATCCAGCGAGCGAATACGGCAGAACGTAGCTTGCGGGCCGAACAGCTCATGGCGCGGCTGTTGTTTCAGCGGGTCAGTGATCTCGACAATAGTCGGCTCGAAGAAGTGACCGCGAGTGAAGCCACCACGGGTGCCACCATGACGGATGGTCGCGCCCAAGCTTTGCAGATGCGCCAAACCTTTTTCGACAGTGTTTACAGCAGCCTTGTTGACCAGTGGGCCGAGGTCAACATCACCCATCGGGTCGCCGATGCGCAGAGTGCGAACCGATTTGACCAACGCATCCATGAAATCGTCATAGATCTTTTCGTGGATGAAGAAGCGCTCGGAACCGGTGCAGACTTGGCCCGAGTTAAGGAAAGCCGAGAAAGTAGCGGCCTTCACTGCCATATCGAAGTCGGCATCATCCATGACGATGAATGGATCGGAGCTGCCCAATTCAAGGAGCAACGGCTTCATACGCTCAGTCGCGCCCTGCATGATTTTCTGACCGGTAGGTACCGAGCCGGTGAATGCAATCATGTGAGTGTCAGGGTGCGAAACCAGGTAGGCCGAGCCTTTGGCACCACAGGTGACGACGTTGAAGATGCCCGGTGGCAGGTGATCGAAGATCTTGGCCAGCAGCAAAGCGGTCATCGGGGTGACTTCCGATGGCTTGACGATGCAGGTGTTACCCGCCGCCAGAGCCGCTGCAACCTGCCAGGTCATTAACAGAATCGGGAAGTTGAAAGGAAGGATGCTGACAATAACGCCCAGCGGCTCACGCACCACCAGGTTCATCTGACCATGCATGTTTGGCTGAACAACCTGGCCACCTTGGGTTCGAGCCACTTCTGCCAGGTGGCGGTAGGCATCAACGCTCCACTCGACTTCGTCGAGAGATTCGCGCAGCGGCTTGCCGCTTTCCTGGGTGAGCAGGCGAGCCAGCTCAGGAGCATGTTCACGCAGACGCGCAGCACAGGTGTGTAGCAGTTCAGCACGCTCGCCGGCACCGACGCGCACCCATTTGCGCTGAGCAGATAAGGCAGAAGCGACGACTGCATCCAGCTCGCTCATGGTGGCCTCAGCGACTTCGGCAAAAATCTCTTCGGTTGCCGGGTTTTCAACTGGAATAGCCGAGCCTTGGCTCTGGACAAACTTGCCATCGTAGTAAATGTTCATTGTTAACTCCTGCTTACTCTACTTAGTTTTTGTTGCACTTTGAATTCGAGTTATGCAAACGCCGAATGCGGTTTAGCTGCTACGTGTTCGCGAGCAAATATCACGGCGATTATATTGAGCACGATCAGGGAAAATGATGCTGCAATAAAGCCATCGGTATAATGGCCAGTGCTGTCTTTCACCATCCCAAGAATAATGGGATAAACAACGCCACCTAACAGAAACCCAACACTCATGATGATTCCATTAGCTGTTGCAGCGAGCTTGATCCCGACAGAATCAGCCGCCAAGCAATATGCTAACGGTATGCCACCGTAAGCAAACAAACCGGATATAGGAAGCATTGCCGCGAGAAGCGTGTAGTTCTTGTTTGCCAAGGCAAACGCACAACCAAAGAAGGCGATCGTCATGCCAATGCCAGAAATAAACATTAGTGGCTTCCTGCGACCCAGACGATCAGAAAGCAACCCAAAACTTACCGCGCAAATCATACCTACCAGCGGATAAAGCGCACCGATCAAGCCGGCATCACTTTCAGTCCAGCCGTTTTCCTCCATCAGGATCGTAGGAACCCAATAGACCGCCACCGCATAGGAACCCCAAACACCGACGAGGAATACAGACGCAACCAAAACGTTTCTATGCGTCAGCGCTGTGAGGAAATCTCGAAGAACCGATTGCAATTTTGGTTGTGAATCTAGCTCCGCGAAATGCTTTGGCTCCTTCAAGAAGAAGATCGCCACAAACATCGTGACAACAAGCACAATCGCACCCATAGCCGACCCGTCACGCCAACCGTAGGCGTTCAGGACATGCGAGTAGGCGTACAGCGCCAACAAGGTGCCAATGCCGTCAGTAGCCAACATTGCCCCCATTGCGACACCAGTCTTACCCGACTGCTCAAACCAACGAAGAGCGAGCGTATAAGGCCCGATGAACAAAAGCGGAATGCCCGCACCAAGGAAAATCCTAGAAAGCAACATGGCGTCATAGGTGGGCACATAGGCGAAAGCCACTTGCCCAACCGCAGATATGAACAGCCCAACAACGGTAATTTTCTTAGCACCCCAGCGATCAACCAACATACCCGCAAAAGGAAGCATAATACCGCCGGCCACAGCTGACGCGGATGCCAACGTGCCTACCATCGCGTAAGTCATGTTCAGATCGGTCATCATTGTGACGATCTGAGTCGAGTAACCTACATAGGGGACAAAAATCGCTACCGTTGCAATGAAGCAAAGAAACAGGGCAATCCATTTCCCCTGGTCACTCGCATGATTATTAGTAGACATGATGTAGTTTCACCTGTTAGCTGAAGTAACTTGTGAGCCGCATACCCCGGAACAACCGGGGCATGCGAGTTACAACTTGTTCTTCATTTCTTGTATGGTGGAAATAGCGCAGTCGCTGATTACTCCGCGAAACGCTTTGGTTTTGGGAAGAATCGGAAATCGTCGTACTTCTGACCGTAGATAAACGGCACATAGGCGTCACGATCTGGCAGCTCATCGAACCATGGAACAGTCCAAGAGGAAGCACCTTCTGCGTAGAAGGCCTCACCCACAGACACGATCGGAATAGTGTCCAGCGGATCCATCTGGGAGCCGTTGAGCTTCAGAGTGCCCTTACCAACGCGAGTACTACGGTACGACTCTTCGGTTTTCATGCAGTTGAGAACTACGTCGTTCTGCAGGCCGATCCCAGTGACGTGCGGCTGAGCTTTGATTTCGAAGTCGTAGTTGCTGGCTTCCAGCGGGCCGAGTTCCGGGCCAAATTCCGCAGAGATCTCGATCAAACGAACACCATTGCGCTCGGTGTAACCGTAGGCATCGTTGCCATCGAAGTACAGCTGGGAGGAAGCGAGCTTCTTGCCTTCACCCCACATTTCACGACCGATAGTCACAGGCATATCGCCGCTCACGAAGAGGGTAAGCATGGTAGTACCGGTGAACTCTTTGTAGCGGCAATTCAGATAGATGACGCCGCAGTCGAACTCGCCGCACAGGGCGCTCTGCCAGCGGGATACGTTAGCGATAGCGATCGGTTTCTCTGGCAACTCAAAGCACGGAGGCAGAACCTTTCGAAGGAACTCGAAAGTAGTTTCGAACTCGATGGAAACTGATTCTACAGTAAAGCGTCCTTTTGAAAGAAGCGCTTGGATTTCTTTTACTTCTTCGGGAGTTTTGACAAAGCCCATAATTATTATCCTCGCTATTGTTCAAATAATTGTTGTTTTCCCGATTCGACGAGAACCGTACCCCATCTTCAGCCCCCCCCCACTTGACGAGCAATAGTTCAAACGTAAAAAAATCACCAACCCTGCTGTTCGATCGTACAAGCCAACTTAATACATCTACAAACCACTGACGACATCATAAAAAAACCGAAAAACAGTGAGCATCCTTAAGGGCATAAAAGCGAAACTATAAAAACTGCAAGAACTACAAATAACTAAAAAATAGACGAACGAATCCACGCCTTAGCTAGACGCGAAATTCAGAAACGAATAAATCTTATTTCTAGCCTACTGCTTTATAATTCTCTTCGGCTTGTGCTGACGCCATTGATCCACTTGTACGCTTTGCAAGTGCTCCAGCCAAGTCAGCTGCTTTTAAGGCAAACCATAAGATTGAAACATCGTCCGTGGAATCAAGCGACCTGCCAGTTATATCTTCAATCCGGCGAACGCGATAAACAAGCGTTTGCTTATGGATATGGAGTTTAAGAGCGGTATTTACCCACGAACGGTTATTTTCAAGGAATGTGCGGAGGGTGTGAACTAAGGGAGCATGCTGAGCCTTATCGTACTCTGCAAGCCCCCCCAACACCTTATGGAAGGCCTCGGTCGCATCGTGCAGATTTTGAGGAAGCCAAGGAGCGCTCACTCCGGCATCCGAATAGAAACTCAATGGCATTGAAGTAGTAGCGTGAGCTAGCGCAAGACGAGCTTCACGCAGTGCATTCGTAAAGTCATCCAGGTAATCAAAAATATCGCTTACACCGATTAGGACGTTAAGCGTGGATTGCAGACGCTCTAATGACACATCATCCCAGCAGAGAAAGATGATCTCCTCACCTTGCGCACGAATGATCAGCTCAAAACCCTGCCGGACAAGCGCCAGGTCAATCTCCTTGACGGAAATTATCGCCCCTTCACATACCGCCATTCGCAAATGTTCGACATCCGCACCAGACGCCTCCAGTCGACTTTGAGCCTGGCGAGGAAGAACACGCTTATGAAGCAGGTCGTCAATAAGCTCGCTGCCAAGTCGGAGCTTGGTCTCTCTTTCAACCTTTAGACGTTCAAGTTCAATGCCGATCACTGCGACGATATGGTGAAGCAAGCCATAATCCAAGGCTTCAGCGCTATGAGCCGCTAGCAAACCTCCTCTATATGACGGTACCGACATCAGCACCGTCTCCCCCCCCTCGATAGCACAACGCTGGACGATAGGAGTACTTTGGACTGAGCGAGGACGCAGGAGCAGAACCTCACGATGTGAATCAGGCAACTCCCGCAGTCCTGCCATCCACGGACGCAGTGTTTCTGGCTCGACCAAATGCAGCACAGCACCAACATCGCTGCCTAACGACTTCATCAGTTGCGGCAGGCCAATGCCCTGGATGCTGAGACGAGCGGTTTCATAGATCTTCGTTATGGCAGTACGTCGCGCGTATTCTAGCTGCTTGTAGGCCTCCATCACCGCCTTCGTTACTGCCGAGAAAGGAACGCCGTATTCAGTCATCAGTATGGGAAAACCGAGACTTTCAGCCTCTTTGATAAGCGCATCAAGACAAGCAGGTGCTTTCATGTTGTCGCCAATCATCATCCCAGCCACTCCCCCCGCATGAAGTCGCTGGATGTATGACGCTTGTTGCGAAGCATCGACGGGAATGCCGATGCCTGTGGTCATAAGCACATCACCTTTGCCCAGCCATTCAGAGGGATCGGGCAGCTCGCAAACGTGCGCCCAGCTCACCAACTCATTACCGCCCCTCTCGCCAGCAATCACGCGCGAGCGAAGCTCTGGAATTTGGGCCAGGTCATTCAAGGTAATTGGCATGATGGGCTCCCATTGACAAAACAACCGGTGAGCATTCGATCCTCACCCATAGATACATGCATCAAGCAAAAGATGAGCCAAGCAGGAGTTGTGCCTCATTCACGAGAGGTGCGGGCGATGTAAATTTTAATTTTAACTAGCTATATCAGCTAGTTATGGGCGCAAGCATCGGCCTTATTGATACCTAAAGCCCACTGCGATTCCGACAAGTGAATGGCATGAAATTGTGTATAAACGCATCAACCTAGGTCGAGCGACCGATTTTGTAACCTTTCCCTACGCCACAGGAACACCCGAGTGACACTGGGCACCTCCACCCCACTTGCTCACTCGCCAGATACCTTGTTTCAAATTGCCCACTTTCAGACTTGCCAACATCGTCAATTCCAGCAACTCTTAACGTATACCGCCTGTGCGTGAGCAATTTGTACAAATGAACAGCATGACCAACGAAATGAATAAGCCAGTAAAATATAGCCGTGCCGAAAAACGGTCGCGAAAACTTGACGAGATCAATGATGCGGCTGCGGCAATTTTTCTTCGCGATGGATACGCTGAATTTTCCGCCCGCAAGGTCGCCAAAGAAGTCGGAATAAGTCTAAGCAATTTACAACACTATTGCGGAAACACTGAGAAACTCTACATCGAAATGATAAAATCGAAACTAGAGCGGTACGTCATTAGATTCGAAGAAATTTATCTTAACGATTCAATGCCACCCCTCGAACGATTTGAGTTAGCTATTCGAGAGAACATGCTAGCAACGATGGACGATATGACGGGCAGGCTTTTTTTTCAAATTGGAGCCCTAGCAACTCAAGATGATCAAACCAAGAAAATAATGATCGACCAATACGACCATTTTCTTAGCGGAATGAAATATTTGGTCACTCTTATCAACCCTCATCTCAGCGCAGAGAAGGTTCAAACATACAGCGGACTCATAGCCACGATGATTGAAGGAAACTTCTTCTATCAATGGCAACCAAGCATGCCCCCGCAGGTACGCGCTGACATGATCACCACCGCCGTTGATCTTTGGTGCCAGATACTAACGGGCAAGCCATACTCCAGTAAAACGAACGATGCGAAAACAGTTTTTCATGATTCGCAAATCTAAAACCTAGGGCATTATTAGTGGAACTCTAAGCAGAGATGATTGCGCCCAGAGCGAAACCTCGGTGAATTGTGGGAAGCCCAGAGCCTTGATACTCTTATGGAAATTTATCAAAACATTTAGCCTTTAAAATATAAAAAAGCCGCCCTAAGGCGACTTAACGGTAGGCGCAAACAATCTATTGTTTGACGGCCCAAGCATTGAAGCGCTGCTCCAGCTGCTCTCCATGATCTGCCCAGAAAGATGCGTTCATAGCCACCTGGTGAGCTAGGTTTGTCTCGTCTGTGGGCATATTGCTGCGTCGTGCTGCATCTACAAGCGGAACCGCGGCCCGGTTTACTGGGCCATAAGCGATTTGCTGGGCGAAAGCTTTCTGAGCGTCTGTTTGCAATACAGATTGAATGAAGCGAATGCCTTCCTCTGGGTTTCGGGCGCCTTTAGGAATAGCGTAAGCGTCCATGTCATAAATACCCCCGTTCCAGACAACACGAAGATTGCTCTCGTTCTGCACCGCAGCGATGCGTCCATTGTAAGCAGAGCTCATTACGACGTCGCCGGAAGCGAGATATTGAGGCGGTTGAGCGCCTGCCTCCCACCATTGAATATAGGGTTTAATCTTGTCGAGCTTAGCGAAAGCTCTATCTTGACCTTCCCGCGTACTAAGTACGGTATAAACGTCCTTTGGCTCAACACCGTCAGCCATCAGTGCGAACTCCAATGTATACATTGCTCCCTTACGCAGGCTCCTCTTGCCTGGGAATTTCACAACATCCCAAAAATCAACCCAACCAGTTGGTGCGGTTTTGAGTTTGTCTGCATTGTAGGCAAGCACAGTAGACCATACAAAAAAACCTACCCCACACGTCTGCACCGCACCAGATAACAGATCAGGAGCAAGTTTAGAAATGGCGTTTTGCTCACCAATCTCTTCCAACATACCATCATCACATGCACGCGCCAGTTCTGGCATTTCCATCTCGACTACGTCCCAAGATACGCTGCCGGTATCGACTTGCACCTTAACCTTGGCCATCTCACCGTTGAATTCATCAGCGATGATTCGAGTGCCTGTTTTCTGCGTGTATGGCTCATAAAAAGCCTTTACCTGTGCAGTTTTATTAGCGCCACCATGTGAAACTACAGTCAGGTCTGCGTGGGCCTGGATAGTAAAGGCGCACCCCAAAGCCAATGAAAGGGAAGTACTGAGGATTTTTTGCATTATTATCATCTCCGGTGCTCATAAATCGTCCCTGATTTTGAAGTAATGGTGCCGCTTTAGGCCTCGCCGGCTCACGAGCCGCTGTCTAGTCTTGAGGGGGCGCGCACTCTCAAGCAATCAGACATAACAATGATTTCAAGAGGCATACTCGTACGTCTGTATAAAGGACAGACCGCCAAAGAAAAGCCTATGGTGCGTCACCCATTTGCTCCGCGAACCTAGGCCCATCACTCTCGGACTTACCATGCCTTTTTGCATCCAAGACATCATCGACAACACGAGCCTCCGGACTCGCCTTCTTGGCGGCGCTGATGGAGCAAATCGACGTCTGTGATGGGCTCATGCCTGTGAATTGACTGACCCAACAGAATGGCTCGGATAGGGTGACCTGTAGATGACAACAGGCATTGGTATTCCTCACTCACATGAAGAGCAACAAGCATATGCGGAGCGCTTGGTGCGAGCGAAGGTTACGGGACTTATGATCGGCGAAAACATGCAGGCGCCTGCTGATAGAGCTGCAGTGCGTTGCCCCGTATAAGTTTGCTTTGAGCTGAAAAAAAGGCGCCCTTTCGGGCGCCTAAAAACATCCGCCATGCTGGATGTATCTGCTCAATTTTACGCAGCGTCTGGTACCGCCGCCTGAGCAAAATGAATGACAGGGGCGTCGCTACTTTGAACAATCTGACTCCGTATTATTTGTTCAGATTTTGGAACCGGGCCGGCTTACGGAACAAACGGAAATCGTCAAATTTTTGCCCATAAATAAAAGGTAGGTACGCATCAGGGTCTGGCAGTACTTCCAAGCGCGGTACAGTCCAACTCGACTCGCCTTCGGTGTAATAAGCCGTTCCAACCGATACGACTGGAATGGTGTGAAGCGGATCCAGCGCTGTCCCACTGAGCTTAAGAGTCCCTTTACCTTCACGCTTTACTCGAAGGTTTTCCTGGTTCTTCATGCAGTTCAGAATCGGATCGTGCTGAAGACCAAAGCCAGTAGAGTGAGGCACCGCTTTGATTTCAAAATCATAGCTTTCACTGCTTGAAGGGCCAAGGTCGTCTCCAAATTCGGCTTCAATCTCGATCAAACGTGCACCGTTGCGCTCGCAGAATCCGTAGGCCTCATGGCCGTCCATGTAAACTTGGGCAATGCCCGTTTTCTTTGCCTCCCCCCACATCTCACGACCGATCGTGACTGGCATATCCCCGCTCACAATCAACACGAGCATGGTGGTGCCTTCAAGTTCTTTGTATCGGCATTTAAGCGAGATAATCCCGCAATCAAATTCGCCGCACAGCTCGCTCTGCCACCGTGAAATGCTGGCGATTGCAGTAGGTGTTTCAGGTAGATCAAAACAAGGAGGTAGCACCGACCGTAAGAACTCGAAGGTTGTCTCGAACTCAATCGATACGGCTTCAATAGTGCAACGACCTTCAGAGAGAATTCGTTGAATTTCCTGAAGCTCTTCTTTCGTTTTAACGAAGCTCATGGCAGTCGGTATCCTTAGTATTTTTATAAGGTTTAAAGGTGACAATCTGACGTGTAATTCAAGCTTTTAAGCGTTTGATCACTGCTTCGGCTACTCCCAGAGAAGACGCTGGATTCTGGCCGGTAATCAACGATCCGGAGACAACAACGTGACTTTCCCAATCACCGGACTTCGAGTACACCGCTCCAAGTGCTTTCATTTCAGTTTCGACGAGATAAGGAACAACCTTTTCAAGGCCAACAGCGGCTTCCTCACTGTCACTAAATGCAGTCACCTGGATGCCTTCAACTAGGGGGCGCCCATCGCTCTTGCGAGCATCGAGCAATGCGCAGCCCGCATGGCAGATTGTGGCAACAGGCTTGCCTGACGAAACAAACGACTCAATCAGCGCCACAGAATGGGGGTTATCGCGCAAGTCCCACAGAGGGCCATGGCCACCCGGATAAACAAGCGCGCTTATATCCGATGCCGAGACAGATGAAAGCTTGGCGGTGCCGTTCATGCGCTCTGCCAGAATGAGATCAGACTTATAGCGTTGGTAAAAAGGGTTGCCCTTCAGAGCATCTACCGAAGCTGGATCTACAGGAGCATTACCTCCCAGTGGCGAGCAAAGGCGAACCGGGAGACCGGCGTCAACAAAGCTGTAATAAGGTGCTAGAAACTCTTCAAGCCACAGCCCAGTTTCCCTTCCGGTGTCACCGAGTGTCGCGTGGGAGGTTAATACAAATAAAATACTCATCGTGTGCACTCCAGACGTTTTAGCCAAATGGCTGGGATTCAGGCAGCAGTTTGCTGCTCCCACAATTCTTGGGCGGTAGACCAGGTTTGGTTAACCTCTTTACCGTCGGCGGTTTTCCAGGTGATTGGGCCAACCATCTGAAGGATGAAAGTAGTGTCAGCGAGCATCTTGGTTTCTTCGTGCTCAGCGCCAGTGGCTTCATACAGAAAACCGTGTTTGATACACAACGCACCGCCATTTTCTGGCCCACCGCGCAACTCAAGAATGCCTTCGAACACGTAGCCTTCCGCAGGCCCATGGTGAATGTGCGGCAGCAAAATAGAGCCGTTGGGACAGAAAAACATCACTGTCCAGATGCCAAATTCAGGAGATACATGAAGCAGCTTCCACTTCACACCGCCGGTATGAAATTGCTCTGGAAACTCCTGCCACTCTACTTCGTCAACCTGCACATAAGCGTCTTGTGGTTTCTGGATCTGGTTCATTTCAGGCCTCACGGATTGTGGGTATCGGAGGACACAAGCTACATCCGGGGTTCAGTTCGTCCTATCCAGAATTGGCAACAGGCGTGACCTCTCCGGCTAGGAGGAGCAAAAAAGTAGAGTTGCCGAAAATGGCTATTTACTTATCGGTTCAGCGCTTAGCTTTTGGGGTGTACGCAACCCGGCGAGCGCTCCTCGCCCATATGAGGAATAAGATGATGACTAAAACAATAACGGTAATCGGCACTGGTTTGATGGGCTCCGGCCTTGCACGCACGCTGCTGGCTGCAGGGCGAAAAGTCACGGTTTGGGATCGTCGCACCGAAGCCACTAAGGCTTTGGTAGAGCAAGGCGCGACGCTCGCCCCTTCCTTCGTTGACGCGGTGCACGCAAGCGACCTGACCATCATGATTATTAGCAGCGCTGCCGGCGGTGCATCGCTAATAGAAAGCAATATTGAGGCGCTAGATTTAGCCGGGCGCTTTGTAGCCAATCTCAGCACATCTATGCCAGAAGACGGCCAGCGCTTTCGCACACTCGTAGAGCGTCGAGGTGGCATCTTTATTAACGCCGCCATCTCTTCGTACCCCGACCTGATTGGCGGCCCATACACCGCGATTCAGTACGCATGTGATCCAGTTGTATGGGATGAAATTGCAGAAACCGTAAAACCAATGGCACCGCAAGGCACGATTTACACCGGTGAGGACTTGACTGTCCCACCAATCGTTGACGCCGCGATGACTGGCAGCTTTTATGCTGTGGGCCTGGCCGGCTTTCTTGAGGCAGCGGCGTACGCTAAGACCCAGGGCGTAAGTGCCAGCCAGCTCTCAGAGTTTGCTGACAAAATGCTGGATCTGCTGCGCTATAAAGTGCAAAAAAGCATCAAGGAAATCGAGGCCAATGATTTCAGCACAATCCAGGCGACTGTCGACGTATACCTGGACGCGGTCGTTCAATGGCGTGACGCACTCAAGGCAAGCGGTCTGCGGGCCAGCCATATCTCGGCACTCGCGGATGACCTCAAAATTGCTCAGGATGCAGGTCATGGCGATCTTGGCTTCAATTCACAATATCTAGTGGCCGGGGTAAAAGGCTAAGGATTAGCCAATAAGAAGCCGGCTCTAAAGCCGGCTTTTTATTTCATAAATTTCAATGATGGCGCCTCTGAGCGCCCAACCTACTAACAGTCTGAGATGGGAGCTCTCCGAAAAACTCCTGATAATACTTTGAGAATCTGCCCAAATGGCTGAAACCAGCATCAAGAGCGGCGCCTTGAATTGTTTCCTGGGGAGAGGACATGAGCAGCTTTCGCGCTGTATTCAATCGTACAGATCTTACATAGTTCAGCGGAGTCATCCCCAATACATCTTCGAAACTGTATTGAAGCGTTCTACGACTAATTCTCAAATGACTACAAAGATCTAGTACCCCAATGCTTTCATCATGAACATGGTGAGCAAAAAATTCGCAACTTTTTTCAACGATATATGTCCTGGTCGAAGGAGGTACAACTAACCTACTCGAAGTCTCAAAATCCAAAATTTCCTGCACACAGCCGAATACCCTTTCCAAACCGGAGCTAAATGGAATTTGACCGATACCTGCCTGTACATCGTTCAAGTGAGACTTGAGATTGAGTTCAAAATCGATTTGAGTGTCAGTGGAGGGCTGGATAAATCGCTCGAAAGGTTTCTCCTCAATGTTAAAGAAACCTTCTGTTTTGAACCTTTCAAAAAAAGCCGCCTTACTGACAGTCAGCATCAACGCTTCGATGGGTGCTTTTGAGACTGCATGAAAAGATCGCCCAGAAGAAATGTGGAAAGTGCTCGCATTTACGTATCGACCGTTGAGGAGTACATCTTCGTCAGATCTCACATTTACGATAACTATCGAATCAAGTGGAACATGACAAATTTGCTCGACACACTGGCTGTCCATCGTCTCCCGAGTTACCTGCACTTTTCCGGCAATGGAATGACTCGCGATGGCACCGTGAAAATGAGCTTTTTTCTCAAGCTGATGATAACGATTATCATCCCACTCATTTAAGCCGCCAGCATGCTCAAACGCATCATGCGACTCCATGAAACGAAATTTAGTGCTGCTCTGGGGCGTATGAGTTGCCATCATGAAATCTCGGCTTAGCTAAAAGGACTTGAACTTACAGGCAAGTTCCATGCCGCTCAATACCGCCCTTAATCCCATTCCCCCCAGCTGTTGTCGAAGCGCTCAAGCACAGGCATTGCAAGCCCCAAAAAAAAGCGCGAAGCCGGTAACGACTTTGCGCTTCATATTGCCATGTCACCTTTTCGCACAATACTCGGTCACGTGACCCAGTATGGTGCGATTTTACTCATTTCAAAATTGTTACCCCCGAGAAAAAATAACTCAACTGGCTAGCCAAAGTGCCCTGCAGTCGCCCCACCATCGAGGGAGTAAACGATCCCATTCGTGTAATTGGCTTCATCTGACGCCAAGTGAAAAATGACTTTGGCCACCTCAACAGGCAGAGCAAATCTGCCCAACGGCACCTCTTTTGCGTAAGACTTCATCTCGGCCTCAGGATCGATCGCCTCCGCAAATAAGCTGTCCATCATCGGTGTCTGCACGAAGCCAGGACACACCGCATTGCTACGTATACCCAAAGGGCCGTAGTCCAACGCAAGACACCGCACAAGGCCTAAAACACCATGCTTGGAGGCACAGTAGGCGGCGTACCCCGATGCACCACGCACCGATGCGTCCGATCCAACGGCAACGAACGCTCCGCCTTTTTGTTGCATGAATATTGGCATCGAATACTTCGCCATCAACCACGTGCCGGTGAGGTTTACTCCCAGCGTAAACTCCCACTCCTCCCTCGATAAATCATGAGCCAGTCCTGTGCGAGCAACTCCCGCACAAGGGATCACTGCATGAAGCGGAAGCTTGAGGGATTTGACGAATTCAAAGAGCTCTCCCACCTCATTCTCCCGGGAAACATTCACCACCCGAGAATGGAAAATGTCGGTGCCGATCTTCTGAGCCGTATCCTCCAAGCCTGATTGCGAGAGGTCGCAGCCGATCACACAGAAATTGCTCCTTGCGAAATGGACGGCGGTCGCCTGGCCGATCCCAGAACCCGCTCCAGAAATAACGACGACCCGCATGTCATTGCTCATAGATGCACTCCACTTTTTTGAGACTGAGCCCCTAAAGTAGCGCCAGGGCATGCATGGCCATAGCCAATATCGGCAAAGCTCAAGAAGGCTTTTCGATAGGGGCAGCCTTGTAATGGATTGCCAAAAACGGATACGAGGTGAGAGTCGCAAAGCGTAGGCTGAATACAGGGCGCAATTGGACAGTTTCACCGACTGCCGAAGGGAAGCAATAACAAGCGTCCGGCAACACTTACTACCGCTGCCATAATAATTTTCTAAAACAGCCAAAGCGGACGGCATCGTAAGAACTCGTCCAGAGAGCAACGACATGAGCAAAGCTGACGTTGAACACGGCACAGGAATGATGAGTACAAGCGAAAGCTTGAACACGGATCTGTTGAAACAACTGGAGGCCATGAACCAGCCCGAGCACACCTCCTCCGAATGCTGGAGTAGCGCGGCTTCGCTAGTTCGAGAGGCGTCTGTATGGATCCTCTTTGGTGCTGTCCTTTGGATTGGTACCTTGCTTGCAGTAGGAGCAAACGCATGAGCACTTCACATAGTGTCGAACAAGAAGCACTTGCGGGTCGGCTGCCAGTTCTGGCAGGAAATCGGGTATATAAAACCTATGGCTCATTCCTCTGGACATGCTGCGCTTTCAGTGCCGCCACTTGGGCGTTCCTGATTGGTAGCTATCTTCCTTATGTAGGAGATTGGCGACTCGGCGTGATGGGTTACGTGATTGGCCTCATCATCGGCATGGCACTGGTTTCGCTTGCCTCAGGGGTACCTAGCTACAAATACGGCACCGACCCTATTGATACCGCTAAAGCCTCTTTCGGCTACAGAGGGATCATCGTTCCCCTATTTGGCTTGCTTGCAACCTTGATCGGCTGGTCTTATGTAGTTGAAGCATTGACTGCTAGGGGGGCTGCGAACGTCGCCGCCACCGTCACAGGAAGCCAGGTTACCGGTGATTCACATGAACACCTGGTGATTGGCGTTGCCTTGGCTGCTCTGTTGCTTGTTTGGTTTATTGCATGCAAGGGGCCTAAGTTTTTTGAACGTCTCAACGGTTTCATTGGGCCGCTGCACATGCTTATCACCCTGGTGATGTTCGGCATTCTGGTGCATAAGTTTGGGCTCGAAAACCTTTGGAATAACCAAGTAGCACCGGATCAGATGCTTTCGCATGACCCCGTACAGGGCCTGGCACTTGCCGTTGAGTTTGGTGTCTCCAACGCCATGACTTGGTGGCCAGTCATGGGTGGTCTTACCCGCTTGGTAAAAAGCAAAAATCATGTCATGGGCCCATCAATCATTGGCGTGGGAATCCTCGGAGCAGCGGTTGTCTCCACCGTCGCGGCCCTTGCAGCCATCAGCGCAGGCACTTACGACCCAACGATTTGGATGATCGCTGTTGGTGGGCAAGTGTTCGGCTCAATCGTGATGACCATCGTCCTGACGGCGAACATTGCCACAATGGTTGTGATGATCTACCTGGCAGGTGTTTCAATTCAGCAGGTCAAATTCTTCGCAAGATTAAAATGGGAACTGCTTCTCGCCCTCCTCCTGCTGCCTGGTGTGTACTTTGCCTTTGAGACCGAATGGTTGCTGTCCAAGGTTATGAGTTGGCTGTCGTACAACGGCGTGATGTTCGTGGGCATCTCCGGGATCACGCTGGTTGATTACTTCATCCTGAGACGCGAGCAGCTCGATGCTCCTAGTCTTTTCGCGACTCGCAACAGCAACTATGCCTACTGGGGCGGTGTGAACTGGGCAGCTGTATTAATCAGCATTGTCGCGGTGGTTGGTTATTTGGCTCTGTACGACCCTGTAACAGTCGCAATGAGTGGTTGGTTCCGCTACTTGGGCGCCTCCATCCCTGTGATTGCTATTTCTGGACTCTCCTACTACTTGGCTGTGAGACTCATCGTGGCTCCAATGGGGAAAGGGAGCTATACGAAGGGGACGGCGATCACCAGTCGCCCAACACTTGATCCACAGCCAAAGCCGGGGACAGTGAGGGTCGGCCTCTAGCGGCCCAAACGGCATCCCCCTATGAGCCTCAACTACTAGCTGAGCTCTAAATCAAGTTTCCCTCAGGGCGTCTTCTAGGCGCCCTTTTTTATGCAATGCGCGCAGCTCACTGCGCCCAACAGAGGCGTTGCTCATGCTATCGATGTATTCAATGAAGTTCAGGATGCTGGCCCTGGCAGGACTATGCTTAGTGACGACACTGGCGAGCGTCGTTGCCCTCAACGTCTACCAGGGAAAGGTGTCTTCAGATGGAATCCGAACGCAGAGCAGTGTTCTATTAGAAGTCGCAGCTCGCGATCAGCTCATCGGCAACGGGAAAGCCCAGCAAGCTCGCATAGAAAAAAAATTTAGCGATGCCAATCTCCTTGCTCAGCAGGTAGCTCTGCAGATGGGTACGCTTCGAGATCAGTTTGCGGAGGGTCGGATTAGCGCCGGGAACCTGCGGCGAGATATGGTCAAAAGCATTCATCAAGCAATTGCGGCCAACCCTGCTTTCTTGGGGCTATACATAGCTTTTGAACCTAATCAAGCAGGTGGCGAAGATGAAGGTTTCAAAGGCAAGACAGAGTTCGGCTCAAACGAAATAGGCCGCTTCTCAACCTACTACTCCCGTTACGGCAGTACTACATTCGAATTAGCAGCATTAGACGAAAAAACTATCAACGGCGATCAACCGAATGCTAGCGGCCAACCGATGAATTATTGGTACAGCTGCTCCAAAAGTTCGCTTAAGCCCTGCATCACCGCCCCTTACTTCGACACACTGAATGGCCAAACTGAAGGTCTCGTATCGCTTGCAGTTCCCTACCTAGAAAAGGGCAAGTATGTTGGCGTGCTGGTGGTCGATTTGAGTCTGAATGATCTTCAGGGGCAAAGCGAAAAGCTAGCCCAAGATATTTACGGCGGACATTCGACGGTCAGCATCGTGAGCGATTTGGGCGTAATCGCAGCGAACAGCGCCTCGGCGAAATCAGCGGGAAAATTCACGTCTGAGGTATGGCCCGAAAATGGAGCACTGCTTCAGGCACGAACATTTGCCTCTGGGATTTCAGCCGCTCGCGAACGCGACAATTTTCAGTTGCTACTGCCCTTCTCTCCTATTGGCGAGTCAGCACCTTGGGCAGTGAAAATCGATGTTCCATGGGATACTTTGATGGCTCCTGCTGACAAGCTGGCAGACCAGCTAGATACACGGCGCCGTTCAGGCATGTGGGAAAGTATTTTGTTCGGTGCGCTGCTCGGAACATTAGGTCTCTTGTTATGCGCGGTAGTCATTCACAAATCGCTTCAACCATTGAGTGTGATCACGCTCATGATCAAGGAAATTGCAACCGGCGACGGCGACCTGACCAAGCGAATCAACTACCGCCAGCCTAACGAACTCGGCGAGCTTTCAGGATGGTTCAACCGCTTCCTAGACAAACTGCAGCCGCTTATCAAAGAGATCCAAGCATCAGCCCAGCAAACGCGTGAGGCTGCGACGCAAGCGTCTGCGATAGCACAGGCATCTCGCATTAGGTTGAACTCTCAAGCGAATGAGGTTGATCAGGTCGCTACGGCGTCTACCGAAATGGCTGCAACTGCACAGGAAGTTGCCAGGAGTACCGCATCAGCTGCTGAGGCGGCGCAAAATAGTAATCTCGCGGGAACACAAGCTGATCGGATCATCGTCAACGCGAGTCAAACAATTCATAAGCTCTCCAATGGCATGAGCCAGAACATGTCACAGGTCAAAGCGCTCGCCGATAGCAGTACGAAGATCAGCTCCGTACTGGAGGTCATTCGAGGGATCGCCGAACGGACAAACCTACTCGCGTTGAATGCAGCGATCGAAGCAGCTCGAGCGGGCGAAGCCGGGCGAGGATTTGCGGTTGTCGCAGACGAAGTTCGAACGTTAGCTCGGCGAACCCAAGATTCAGTATCAGAGAGCCAGCAAGTTATCGAGGCCCTCCAACTGAACACCACCAATGTGGTCTCAGCGATGAGCGAAAGCCACTCACTGACATGCACCACGGTTGAAGAGTTTGCCAAGGTGGGGGATGCACTTCAGCAGATGAGCGTCGGGGTCGGAAAGATAAATGACATGACGCTGCAGATCGCTACGGCCACAGAGGAACAAAGCAACGTGGCTGATGAAGTCAGCGCAAACGTCAGCAACATCAGAGACTTCACTCAGAGCTTGGCAGTGAACGGCCAGGAGCTGGAAACTATCAGCATGCACCTCGATCAGTTGGCTAAATCACTCGAAGAAAAGGTCGACCACTTCAAGGTCTGATTTCCGTACTCCGCGCCCTCGGACGGGGGCGCAATCACCATGTTAAACAGAGCTATCTGCCAACGTAGGCGCAAAATGCCAGCTCCAATAAAAAGTGGACTCGACCATCTGTTCGTGAAGTCCTGGCGTTGGACTCCCTGATCCAGGTCGCTGATATCGAACTGATCAGGCAACCCTTTCAATTTACGTAGCGGCAATGAAATCGTGGCGCCAGACCATGCTTGATTCAGGACAACGAGCCAGCCTCTTCACGGCCAATCTTCACTGTATGGAGATGGCCGTTGCTGAGGGGCGCGCAGACCTTGGGATCGCCGCCACATATGCCAATCACATTCAACCTGACCGCCAAGAACATTGACAAAAAAGCCCCGGAGATTTCCGGGGCTTTTGGATTCGCAAGTAAATTTACAGATGCTGTAAAAACCAGTCCGTCGCTGCCTTACTCGAAGCTTCAAAGTATTTGACGTAAGGGTCGAAGTGACCACCTTCAAGTAGAACCAGGGCCTTCGGCTGAAGCGCCTGCTCGTATGCTTTGAGCGCCAAATCCGTGACCGTCAACGTATCGCGCTTGGCCACAAGCATCAGCAGCGGAGTCGGACTTATGCGATCAATGACAGACCCCGGCTCATACTCATTGAGCATCTCAACGCTCTTGAGCGTTACCTCGTTGCGCCAAGCAGGAGCGATGGTTCGTCCACTGTGGACGAAGAAATCGTAGGAATCCTGCCCTGGAAGAGCACAATCACTCGCTGGGTCTTCATTAACGACTTCGAGCATCATAGGGGTTTTGCCCGCATAGCGATCAGCCCGGTCGACCTCGAATGCATCAAGGACTGCCGGCAGCAAGTCGGGTCGAATGGCGAGGCGCACATCCATCGACCCGCTTATATCAGGCACCTGTGCCGCTACACATTTCACCCGGCGATCAAAAGCTGCTACCTGTAAAACATGTCCACCACTGTAACTTGACCCCCAGATGCCGATCCGCTGACTGTCGATCTGCTCAAGCGTACACGCGAACGTGATGGCGTCTCGGTAATCGCGGATCTGAAGGACGGGGTCAACTTCCTGCCGAGGAAGACCTTCGCTCGATCCGAAATTGCGGTTGTCGTAGATCAATACGGCAAAGCCATTTTGCGAAAATACTTCACCGTACTTATCCAGATACTGCTCTTTTACAGCAGTAAATCCGTGGGCCATGACGATAGCCGGATACTGATTCTTTGCTTGCCCGTCAGGAGTGTACAGCCACCCTCGGAGCGTCAAACCATCGGTGGTTTCAAAGCTGATGTCACTGCGCATTGTTGCCTCTCCAAGCGTCGCCGCCAGTTAATGTGCGTTAAAGGATGTCTTCGGCGGTGGTATTCAAAGCGGCATCTGGAGCAACCAGATAATTGGGATCGCGCATCTCGATCCATCCGCAGAACGGTGGGTTCGTGCTCCAGCCCAACAGGCGCTGAACACGCTCGGGGAACTCACGAACACGCTCACGAGGCACAGCGATGTATTGGTTTTCCTCTTGGCGCAAGTAACCCAAAACCAAGGTAGTTGCGATCGCAGTACGTGGTTTGTCCACCGTCGTGTTTTTGCCACCACTGTGGTACGTCGATCCAAGGTAGATCAAGCCGTCACCAACATTCATCTCAGCCGGCACGGATTCCTCGTAGGTTGGCGCACGATCGTCATCCCATTTGTGGCTACCTGGAATAACTCGCGTCGCACCATTTGCCTCGGTGTATTCGCTCAATGCATACAACACCTGGATCTGACTGTCAGGGCCAGGGTGACTGCGGTGGTGCGCAATATCATCCCGATGCAGCGGCTGTGCTCCTTCACCAGGCATGATCATGATTGCCTGGGTTAATGACATCTGCAGCGCTGGGGTGGACACGTGCTGAACACCGTCGAGCCAATATTTGAAAGGCTTGCACAGATGCTTCTCTGCTGCGCCGTACAACTGTGGCTGAGTGATGAGTTCTTGCATGTGCAGTGACCGGGAGAACAGCCCCGATATGCGCCTTGTTTTACGCCCAACGAAGGAACCGTCGCCGTTAGGAGCAACGTCCAGCACATCAGCCAAATCAGCCCATAATCCGTCGATGGTCTCTTGCTTGAGCATGTTTTTAACAATGCACCCACCATCGCGCTCCAGGCACTCAAGGATGTCGTCGATGCTCGCGCTGCTAGGCAGAGTGACCAACGCTTTTTTGCTACTCATCTTGCTCTCCGGAAAACTTCAGGTGTTCGTGGAGCTTTTATACAAGGCGAATGAGCATTCCTTTATCCATAATCGGCAAGCCGACGTGGCTCCGTGGTCGTTTCCTGCCCTCTGCATCCTTTGCCGATACTGGCTAGGCAAGTTTGCGAAGTGCGAATAGCGTCTCCTCAACAATTCCTATCGTTAAGGGGCACCAGAATGAAAAGACTAGAAGGCAAAGTTGCGTTGATTTCCGGGGCGTCATCAGGCATTGGTGCTGCCAGCGCCATACGATTTGCAGAAGAAGGCGCCAAAATTGTCATCTGTGACATCGATGAGGCGAAGGCCAGTTCAGTTGTGCAAGCAATCCACGCTGCAGGTGGTGAGGCAATATTTGCACGCTTGGATGTTCGGGATGAGAGTCAATGGATTTCAGCGTTTCAGGCAGGAGTATCAAAGTTTGGTTTCGTGAACGTCGTCATGAACAGCGCTGGCATCGCGGTATCCGGCAATGTCGAAACCATGAGCTTTGACGACTGGAACAAGGAGCTTTCAGTCAACCTCAATGGCAGCTTCTTCGGCATAAAACATGCCTTCAAGAACCTGCGGGAAAAAGGTGGATCGATTATCAATCTGTCGTCCATCGAAGGCATTGTTGGCCATCCGGAATACGCAGCATATTGCGCAGGTAAAGGCGCAATCCGAAACCTCACCAAATCAGCTGCGTTGCATGCTGGCCGAAGTGGCTACAAGATTCGGGTCAACAGCATTCACCCTGGGTACATCATGACGCCAATGGTTGGAAATGACCCAGTTGAACTGGAGCGTTTGGCCAAGCTGCATCCAATCGGCTTCCTGGGCGAAGCTATTGATATTGCCAACATGGCGCTCTTCTTGGCTTCGGACGAGTCGCGCTTTGCGACAGGAGCCGAATTTGTGGTCGACGGTGGATTCCTTGCACAGTAAGTAGATGCCCCCTTCGCTTTCACCAAGGATGGTGCCAGCGACCACTGCGCAATCCGTTCTATCGCATTGCGGCGCGCTAACGCGACGGCGTAGAAGATGAGTGACGCTGGGGTTGCTACTTCAGCAAGAGCTAGGCTCGGAAAACGGGAGCGGCGCATCTCCATTACGCCGCACGGCAAAGACGTTGAGTGTCATCGCCACCAACGCGTAATATCCAAAAACACCTGTCAACTCGACAACTGCCGGTTCACCAAGCGTACTGACGGCCTCTGTGTACAGGGCGTCATCTACACGACGATATTCATAAAGTGCCTTTCCGAGATGATAGACGATGCGTTCGTCATCACGCTGAAATTCGGGTAAGACCTGCTGCTTGAGAGCCTCTATGACAAGATCGGAGACCCCCGCGCTGCGGGCAATTGGCTCGTGAATTTGCCACTCTGCCTGGGACTGCCACCAGGCAGCAGTGACGAGAATAGCCAGCTCGGTTAATCGTAGTTCCAAGCGCGTACCGTATCTGCAGAACGCACCAAGCGTTTGCGCATGGTTGGCAAGCTCAGGACTGTGAATCCACGCCAAAAACGGGCCGTCGAGGTTGCCTCGTGGGCCACTGAGAATGTCCTTGAGAACAGCTCTCTGTGAATAATCCATCTGTTCTTCAGACAGTGTCCTGAGGCGCGATCGGATGGTCATATCTAATGCTCCTTAAGGCCCACCTTCGAGCTACGTCCCCAGAAAATATTTGCAGCGATTATTCCGATGTCAGAACTAAAACTGCTGCTTGGACGAGCGCTTAGAAATTACAACCCAGATGAAACTATCAGCCATTACGCCCCTATTAGCCAACTTCGTCGTCAGTAGAATTTTAACAGTCGCTTACTCCCGTCTGCATAAATAAGTCCATCCAAGCATATGCCCAATCGTTGCGCCGCTGCCGATGCAAGATTGGGCATGCTTACTAGGCCCTTAGCTGATAGTCATCAGACTCGCATTCCCCCCTGCTGCTGCAGTATTCACACTGACCGCCCGCTCGATGACCAAGCGCTCAAGGGCTATGCAAACTTCACCTCGGGATAGGCCTTGCACACCTACAATTGCGCCCATGCGTTTGGCCACCTGCTGGCATACAGCTCGTAGCTCGTCTGAATCACCGTGGTGCAGAACGCCGTCGAAAACGACCTCATCGTTCTTCCAGTCGGAAACCAGCTTGATTCGAGAAGCTACGTCTTCCGGCAATCGTGCATGCAATGTCTGGCTCACTTCTGTGTTCGGAAAAACTGCGGTGCTACCCACAGCCAAAACCGCTGCAAGCTGCGTCAAGAGATCACCTTCATGTTCTGCCAGGCAGAGAATCGCTTCACGGGGCAGGATCGTGTAGCTGTTGCGCTCACCGGTAGGGCCAGGCAACAAGCGGGAGATACCCGACTGGGACTCGGTTTCAAACTCTGCGCAAAGGCTAGCCAGGTGGCACAGGTCGTTGGCTTGCGCCCAATCCTTGAAAGTATGCAGTGGACGCATCAGATCCAAACGCAGCGGACAATCGATAGCTGCGCTGCTTTCTTCACGCTCCAATGAAGCTCGGACGGAATTGGCCGGACGGGTCGATAGCAAGCGGTAAAGATAAAGTGGGCCTCCCGCTTTTGGCCCTGTACCGGACAGCCCTTCACCACCAAAAGGCTGCACACCAACGACGGCACCGACGATGTTTCGGTTCACGTAAATGTTGCCCACGTGAGCATTGTCGAGCACCTTGGAAATCGTCTCGTCGATGCGCGTATGGATTCCCAAAGTCAGGCCGTAACCGGACGCGTTGATCTGGCCGATTAATTTGTCCAAGTCTTTGCGTTTGTAACGAACGACGTGAAGCACTGGGCCAAAAATCTCGCGCTGGAGTTCGTCCAAACTCTCCAGCTCAATCAACGTAGGCATGACGAAAGTCCCACGCCGAGTTTCTTGTGCAACGTTCAATGCGACCTGATAAACCGGACGACCTTTTTCGCGCATCGTTTCAATGTGCTGCTCAATACCGGATTTAGCCTCGGCATCGATCACAGGCCCGATGTCTACACTCAAACGCTCCGGGTTCCCCATTCGATACTCAGCCATTGCGCCTTTCAGCATCTCAATCACCCGATCAGCGCTATCAGTCTGCAGACACAAGACTCGCAACGCAGAGCAACGTTGACCAGCGCTATCAAACGCAGATGTGACGACGTCTATCACAACCTGCTCGGTGAGGGCAAATGAGTCGACAATCATCGCGTTCTGACCACCCGTTTCAGCGATAAGCGGGATCGGACGTCCTTGGCTATCCATTCGGCCAGCAACATTGCGCTGCAACAGTCGCGCAACCTCCGTTGACCCAGTAAACATAACGCCCTTGACGCGATCATCCCCGACCAAGGCGGCACCCACTGTTTCGCCTTGACCTGGCAGCAGTTGAACGACACCTGCCGGAACACCTGCCTCCAGCAAAATGCGAACAGCCTGCGCCGCGACCAGAGGCGTTTGCTCCGCTGGCTTTGCCAGAACGGAATTACCAGCTGCGAGTGCCGCTGCAACCTACCCTGAGAAAATTGCCAATGGGAAGTTCCAGGGGCTGATGCATACCACCGGCCCTAGCGGACGGTGACCATCATTTCTGAAATCGTTGCGAGCCTGCCCGGCGTAGTACCTCAGGAAATCGACAGCCTCGCGCACCTCTGCAATTGCGTTGGCAAATGTCTTACCCGCTTCGCGCACCAGGATGCCGATCAGTTGCTGAATCTGTCCTTCCATGAGGTCTGCAGCACGCTCAAGAATCGCTGCGCGCTCAGCAGGCTGGGTGGATTGCCAAATGGCCCCATTACTCGCTGCACTGGAGATAGCGTTACCGACATCCTCAATGCTTGCCTCTTGGACATAGCCGACCACATCGCGATGATCTGAGGGATTCAAGATCGCACGAGCCTCGCCCTTGCTTACCTCACATCCAAGAATTGGCAATGCCTGCCACAACTCACTGGAGGAGGCTAACAGGGCGCTGGAGAGTGATGCCAAGCGATGTTCGTTAGCCAAATCAATCCCGGCAGAATTAGGTCTTTCGCTGCCATAGATATTCTTCGGCAAAGGTATCCGAGGATGAGGGAGTCCAAACCCACCTTCCTTGACTGCGATCTCTTCGATGCAGGCTACTGGATCAGCAACCAGCTCCTGGATGGAAATGGAGTGATCGGCGATACGGTTGACGAATGAGGTGTTTGCTCCATTCTCAAGAAGCCGGCGAACCAGATACGCGAGCAATGTTTCGTGGGTACCTACCGGCGCATATATCCGACATGGGCGGTTGAGCTTACCGTCAGATATCTTGCCCACGACTTGATCATAAAGCGGCTCTCCCATCCCATGGAGGCACTGAAACTCATACTGTCCCGTGTAATAGTTCTGCCCAGCTATCTGATAAATCGCGGCCAAAGTATGAGCGTTATGCGTGGCGAACTGAGGATAAATGGCCTCTGGCACTGACAGCAGTTTTTTGGCGCAAGCAATGTACGAAACGTCGGTATAGACCTTACGTGTATAGACCGGATACCCCTCTAATCCCTCGACCTGAGCGCGCTTGATTTCGCTGTCCCAGTACGCCCCCTTCACCAAGCGAATCATCAAGCGGTGACGGCTTCGACGCGCCAGATCGATGACATAGTCGATCACATAAGGACAGCGCTTCTGATAGGCCTGAATAACGAAACCAATGCCGTTCCATCCAGCGAGCGCGGGTTCAAAGCAAAGGCGTTCCAAGAGATCCAGAGACAGCTCTAGGCGATCAGCTTCCTCAGCATCAATGTTCAGGCCAATATCGTATTCTTTAGCCAGCATCGTCAGGGAAAGAAGACGCGGATAAAGCTCCTCCATGACCCGCTCGAACTGGGCCCGACTGTACCTTGGGTGCAACGCAGAAAGCTTAATGGAAATCCCGGGGCCTTCGTAAATACCACGACCGTGGGAGGCCTTGCCGATGGAGTGAATCGCC
The DNA here is from genome assembly GCF_019956305.1 of Pseudomonas sp. BF-B-30. Classification (NCBI taxonomy): domain Bacteria; kingdom Pseudomonadati; phylum Pseudomonadota; class Gammaproteobacteria; order Pseudomonadales; family Pseudomonadaceae; genus Pseudomonas; species Pseudomonas sp. BF-B-30. Next base: position 238,756 of record NZ_JAHBDG010000011.1, read on the forward strand.
TGCTCATAGGATGCCAGGTAGTTCTGAGCATCATGCTCGGTCAATGCAGCTTCACCGAGCATGTCGTACGAATAGCGAAACCCTTTGGATTCAAACTCCGTAGCATTCGCAAGCGCGAGCGCAATGGTTTCGCCGGTGACAAACTGCTCACCCATCAGGCGCATGGCCATGTCGACACCTTTGCGAATTATCGGCTCCCCTCCTTTGCCGATAACACGACTCAACGACGAGGCCAGACCTGTCTCATTGTGCGTAGACACCAACTTGCCAGTCAGCACGAGCCCCCAGGTCGCAGCGTTTACGAAAACCGAGGGGCTGTTACCGACGTGCTGTTGCCAATTTCCATTGCTGATCTTGTCGCGAATTAGCGCGTCACGAGTACCTTTATCGGGGATCCTCAACAACGCTTCGGCCAGGCACATAAGTGCCACGCCCTCTTGAGAAGATAGAGAAAACTCCTGCAGCAGTCCTTGCACGAGACCAGCACGACCGCTTGCCCCCTTCTGGTTGCGCAGCTTTCCCGCAATCATTGAAGCAAGCTTATTAGCCGATGCCGCTTGTTCAGCAGGGAGTCGAGCCTGCTCTACCAGCATGGCCACCATTTCTAGCTCAGGACGGCGGTAAGCAGCTGTGATGGCCGAGCGAAGCACCGACTGAGGATGAATGCTCTCAGCGAAGTCGAGAAACGGCTGAAAGCTTTCGGCCATGTCAGATTCGGTGACATCACTTTCAAGCCCACCGTCAGTGGCGGCACAATTGAACCCCAGGAGCTCATCTGATCCAGTTCCCTGCTCTGACCGTTCGATAAAATTCAGAATAAGCTGCTTGATAACCCAATGGGGGGTTCGCTCAACCGCTTCAGAGGCCCTTCTCAGACGTTCCCGAGCATCAGTCGATAACTTCACGCCGACAGTGGTTACAGAACTCATATATGCACCCGTGTGTATTAGTTTCTTGCGATAGAACCAATAAGTGCCAGCGAAAACCTAACCGGAGCTTGAGCTCAACTTAGAGTTAGAATCGCAAACACATCTCAATAGAACTGCGAATAGACGCGCTCAGCTCGTGATTGAAAAAAGGGGTTTCACCGACGCCTGCAAGCACCTTCGTTTGTCCAACGAGATGACGCACCAGTAAAACTTTTCTCGATCAAGACCGAATTGATGGTAGGGGCGGCACCCAAATCCACCTATCCAGAAAGCGAAAGAGGTGTGACTACCCATCGGTTAGGGCGGCGCGATTGCTACCGGTGAGGAGGTGATTTTCTCTTGCGGAATGACCAATCTACGGGCTGGGTAGGCCTAATTGAGCGTGGAGGGGGTTCACGCAATGCGTACTTCAAAATCCATGAACAAAAGGGCCCTCGAAGGGCCCCTTGTACTCAAACCAAACTCACTTGGTCAGCCAGGACTCAACGGTCGCGGAGCCGTGCTCAGCTTTCCATTCCTTCAGAGTCTTGTGATTGCCACCTTTGGTTTCAACGACTTCGCCTGTGTTCGGATTTTTGTAGATCTTCACCTGGCGTGGCTTACGGCTGCCGGATTTGGATTCGGCTGCTGGAGCGCGACGACCAGACTTCGGATCAAGCAGGTTGATCACGTTCGGCAGGCTGTAGCCGTACTCTGCAAGCAGAGCGCGCAGCTTGGTTTCAAATTCGATTTCTTTCTTGAGGCCAGCGTCGCCTTTGAGGGCTTCGAGCGCTTGGAGTTGCTCTGCTAGGTCTTTTTCGAGTTGGCGGAATTCTGCGAGTTTAGACATGGTCGTTCTCTACGTAGTAAGTTGCCTAACAATACACCAATATGCACAGTTAAATCAGGTGTTTTGGCAGACCCGTTATTGCCTGCCGATGTAATAAGGACACCTGATCACCAAGCTCATGCCCCGACGTCGTGCCGCGATTGGGGAGCTAGACCCGGTATGGTGGAATACTGTAGCTCTGCCCTAAACGAGCAGCAGGTCACATATACGCGTTATGCGGACTCCTGATTAAATGCGCTTTAGGCTTCGTCGCTAAAAACACTGCAGTCCATAGCTGTTCCGCCAACCACTGTGCTTCCTCTCGGCTGAGACTCCAGCCAACCCAACCAAAAAGCAATAATACGTATGGGCCATCTAGTCTGATCTGAAAATCGTAGATAGCCTCTTCCCCTTCTTTAAATTCCCGCACTGGTTCGGGATCAAGCAGGGCTCCTGTCATTTGGAAACTTCTACCAGTCATCACGACTTGGAGCAAATCAAGTGTTTTCTGTGATCCAGACGGCTCATTGCGCTCAATGAGAACAGCCCAATTGTCATGAATTGTTTGGATATTAGACTTATCCGACTTTGGGTGATTGAGATCAAGCGAGTTGAGTACCGCTTTGATTAAACCAGACGCGATCTCGTAAGCCTGCTGTGTGGTGAAGGATGCTTTGAAGTCGTCTAGGACTACACGAATAATACGGGACGGGGTGAGTTTGACAGTCGCAGGATAATGCTCGTCTGTTCCCGGAAAACTGAAAATTTCAGAGGCCTTGAAGGTAATGCGGGATTTCAAGCGGTAGTTGTCGCTCATAGCACTCTCGAAGAATTGGCTTACTGAATCAAATTCGGCTCGATCCCGAAGAATCTTTAACAATTTCAAAAATTAATTTAGTTGTTTAGCCTTAAGAGTAAACCGCCACCCAGAATGGTTTAGGAACTTGAAAGACTCATAACTCTCTGGCTCTATCATATCCCGACGCATTCCCCAATCTGAATGTGTCGGCACACTGGCCAAACGCAGTGTCCCCTGCCCTTCGCACTGGCGACCGGCTCCGAAATCGAGAAAAAGGTCTTCGGTGTGTTCGCCTTTTTTGGAAGCGGTGACAAGGAGAACTTCAGCTTTGCTGTATTTGAAACCAGATCAGAACTTAATACACCGCTTCCACGACGGCTTTTGTCATCAACCGGATATCGTCGGTTGGGTAGCTGTCCGCTGACTCTCCTTCTATGCGCTCACCGATTTAAGTATCTGCTCGAGTGCCTGGCGCTCCGAATCAGTGAGGAGTTGTTGGCGCTGATGGGGCATTTGCTTTAGTCACTGCCAGCGGAGCGGTTGCCAGCCTGAGGCCCTTGCGTTTGGAATTGGAAGTCTGAAGGCAGTCAGTCGTCTGACCAAGGATCGAATTTATCCCCGTACTTGGCGCGTAAGGCTCGATGGCGGTTGATCCGCCAGATCCATGGATCATAGTCCTTGGGCAATGCGGCCAGTTTGTCGCTGATGATCATTTGCACCGCATCGTCGCGCAAAAGCTGACTAGTCATCTCGCGGTATTCGCCAAGCGTAGTCAAACCATAAATGGCGTGATTTTCTTTCACATAAAGGTCGGTCATACCCACGCGCATATGGCCGTAGTCGGCTACGTCGCCGGGATAGATGTCCTCCAAGCTGAGATGTCCCATATCGAGCTCCAAGGCAAAATGTACCCGCTGGAGAGTACTGTTTGCGCTGCCCATTTTCGTTGTGGCGCCGGCAGAAAAGCAATCGCTACTCCGCGTGAGCGGCTAGCAGTACGGACTAAAAAAATGAGGCTCTGGCCGAGGCCCTGAGTACGATACAGCGCGAGCAATAGCTGGCAGAGCACAGCGAAGCCGTAAATGCCTACAACGAAGACGTAGAAACCCACGGCGTTTCCAGCGACGACGTACGGAGCTTCTGAAGCCTATCTCTCTCTACGTGGCTGTTTTTCCGCCTGCAACAATGGGCCTCAGATGAATATCGGTTGAGTCATCTCTCACCTGGTGGCGCGGGCCGACTCATCTGGCTGATACGAATATCGAGAGTTTCATATCTCAGCTCTGAATGGCGGTTTGAACCAGAAAACACGGGGCTCAAACGAATATCAGGAGTTTCATCTCCCGCCGGCTAGAGCGGCATCAATCAACTGGCCGATACCAATATCAAGCGTGTCATCTCTCAGTTTCTCCTGGCCGTTGCGTCAGAAAACGCGGGCCTCAGACGAATATCAGGAGATTCATCTCCCGCCAGTGGAGCGGGTCGAATTAGCAGATGATACGAATATCGAGGGTTTTATCTCTCGGGGGCGAGGCTGTTGTTAGCAATACAACAGCAACCCACCATTGAGCCTGGCCAAGGAACTGTGAGTAAGGTATTTTGAGCCAGGTCGGGTGTTCTCACCATTTGCGAGCGTTGCTGAATCAGACCTCAGCAACGCTCACCTGAGTGAAGCAATTTAAGAAAGCTTTTCCGCCCAACCCCTCGCATGAAACTGCTGACGACGTAATTGCCGACTCGAGTTTCAAGTAGCCAGTAACGCCCTTCTTTCCAGACCCTCTGAATTTTCCCAGTTCGAAGTAAGCCGCCATCCGCTGGACGATACGCGTCACCCTGCCCAACGTGATCGAAAGACACTCCAAGGCACGTATCCTCCGCGATGAATGCATCACTGATGAAGGCAGTGATCGGCACGGTGTATTGACTAAGGTGCGCGTGCCCCAAGCGACACAGCTGAAAGTCACTCAAATCCTTACTGTGGAATTCCAACTCGATTATTTCAGGCATCCGACCAAAGCTCCAAAATGACTCGATATATATTTACGGGGCTCGTTGCTTAAACGGCCTTCATGGAAAACGCAGCACCCACAGTCGCTTCTTTTCGCTGCCCTGGGCCCCAGAGGAGGTAGACGGTGTTCTTGGTTTCAAACATGCAGCCGTAGATGAATGACACTCCGAAATTGCTGCGTACCCACATGCCTGGCTGAAAGCGACCTTTGCTGTCCAAGACTATCTCGTGAGCGAACAGCGTCATGGGAAGCAGACCGAGGTTCGTAAGTTTTTCCTTTTCATCAGGCGTCACGGTGAGGTCGACCAAGATCCATTGCTTCACTAGGCAGAACGCTTTGCCGGGGAACACCTTTCCCGCTAAGGAAATCATGTCCTCTTGGGAGCCAGTCCAACCCGAAGTCTCCCCGTCGGTTCCGTAGAGTAGCTGAGCGATTTCATCCAGCGTGACCATATCAATTTTCTCATTGGCTTTAAGGTTCAAAGCGCACGGGTAGCCGTGTCCACCGCCGCGCCCTACGCATGAACATTACGCTGTGACAAGAACTCGTCATTAGTCTGGATCACTCATATCTCGATCAAAAAATCCGGATCGAAACCTGTTTTTTGATTTGGATACCCGCGTGGATTGGAAACCACACGGCAACCATTCTTGAGGAAATCGGCTGCGACGTGGGTATGCCCGTAGACCCAAAGATCCGCCTTACCCAAGAGCTCTGGCCAGTCGTTGGCATAGGCTGCAATCAGGCTTTCAGGATGCTCGTCACCCACGTGATCCAACGCCGGTGCATGGTGCGTAACGACGACTGTTTTGCCTTCAAAGGGCTTTTCCAACTCTTGTGTTAGCCAGGCATAAGCTGCTTTAGATTTAGCGATCAAGTCTTCGGGACGGAGGCGGCGGTAACTCTCATCTGTTCTGATGACGGTGTAGTCGCTCATCCATTCCCAAGCGGCGCGTTTCGCGGCAACGACATCTCCGGTCGACGAGTAATCTGTCCACGCTGTAGTGGCCAAAAACCTAATTTGGTTCAGGATCAAGGTTTCGTTTTCGAGGACGTGGACATGAGGCGCTGCCGCCTCTTTCATTTTGCGGAGAGTGCGCTTGGTGTGGCCGCCGTAGTACTCATGATTTCCACAGACGTATATCACCGGACACTGGAACACTTCGTTAGCCCATTTCACACCACGCGATTTCAGATCAATGTCCCCCGCGAGGATGACCACGTCTGTATCGCTTGGGGTGGGATCGAGCGGAGCGAACTCGAGGTGCAGATCTGAAAAAATTCTGAGTTTCATACCGTATCGGTCTCGAGTTATCCCGGATTTTTTGGCATCAATGCTGTGGAACATTCCGGAACTGTCGGTGCGTTACGCTTTGGGTCTTCGTAGATGGTTTTCGCTTCAGTGAGCAGACTTGTTCCGCTCGTACCACCAAAAGACGTGGTGTAAACCACTCCACACTCAACTTTATGGAGCAACACGTACTCGCCACTATGATCGTAACCAGCAGTCAGCTCGACCAAAGTCTCCATACGATCTAACGCGGTGGCGTTCATCCAGGGGGGGGTTATGACCTGCACAACCTCAATCGAATTGGATTCGTTCCTATCCTCGAGTATTCCGACCAACACAGAGGCGCTAGTTGCTAGCAATTTCTCAATGCGGTGCCCTGATCCTTCGCAGATCCGGCGTACGACTTGATACCAAGGATCCATCGATTGCCGCTCAAGCATTCGCCAAGCCGATTGCCCGTCTCCAAAAAATCCAGGCAAACGAACTGAGTAAGACTCATCTGAGATAAACATTTTTTAGATACTCGTCTGTGGTACGCACGTGCGGCACCACACTTGAATTTTCGCTTCCATGCCCATTTAACAATCAGCTCGCTGCTTCCATGACCGAAAGAAATCCCTACGTTTGCTGGATTGAATCGCGTCAATACATCTAATACGTTTACGATCCATCGAACTAGATCAGGTCAATGCGAGGCCTCATCGGACGCCTAGAGGCAGCTGCAACGGCAGCTCACAAGGCTTTCAATTGGCTTCGTCCAGAATAATAACACTAGTCGACGTTTATTTAAACACTTCGAGTGTGGCCCTATCCTCGCTTTTTAGGGGCAATCATGTCGCTCAAGAAAGAGATCGCCGCAACGATCCGGGTAATCCGGTCGGTGCGTGGGCTGGCATACGAAGACTTGGCGCCTGTCACCGCGCGCACGAACATCAGTGCGCTCGAACGTGGAAAGATCAACATCACCGTCGATAAGCTGATCGAGCTTTCTGAACCGATGAATTTTGACCCTGTAGCTCTTTTGGCCATTAGCATTTCCATGAGCAATGGCGAGCCCCCAGAAGCGGCTTTGGAACGAGCACGCGTCCAGTTGGAAAGTTTCCGATCAGAAGGCGGCCTAGGTATTTTGGCAACGCAGATCGTTGACGAAACTCTTGTGCAACGTTCTCGAGGAAAGCCTGAAGGCTCCAAAAATGCGCAAGCTATTAAGGAGCTCAAGGAGGCGGGATTTAGCCGAAAGGATGTGATGGAAAAGCTCGGACTATCCAGGTCAACGGTGTATGGGCATTGGAAGGCTTAAGAAGGAGTTCATCCAACCACCTGTGTCCGCCACTGCGAAATTTCGAGGCTTTCAGATAAACATTGATTGCGGTGTGACTGTTACATTAAGCCTAGAGCACTCCCTATCCAAAGAATAGCTTTAACTATTTGAGCAGGAGCAAAGCAAAGAGCTGTTCCGTCTTTGACACCAGAGTTTGTGTGTCTAGAAAACTACAACTGGACCGACTACATCGGCGAAACCACCCTCGCCGACTTCCAGGCCAAGACCGGGATCAAGGTGATCTACGACGTATTCGATTCCAACGAAACCCTGGAAGGCAAACTGCTTGCCGGTCGTACCGGGTATGACGTGGTGGTGCCGTCCAACCACTTCCTCGCCCGCCAGGTGAAGGCCGGCGCGTTCCTCAAGCTCGATCGCGAGCAACTGCCGAATTTCAAGAACCTCGACCCGAAATTACTGGCGCTGCTGGAGAAAAACGATCCGGGCAACGCGCACTCGGTGCCGTACCTGTGGGGCACCAACGGCATCGGCTATAACGTCGACAAGGTCAAGGCTGTGCTGGGCATCGACAAGATCGACTCCTGGGCCGTGCTGTTCGAACCGGAGAACATCAAGAAGCTCAGCGCCTGCGGCGTGTCGATGATGGACTCGGCGGACGAAGTGTTCCCGGCAATGCTCAACTACATGGGCATGGACCCACGCAGCGAAAACCCCGAGGACTTCAAGAAGGCCGAAGCCAAGCTGCTGAGCATTCGCCCCTACATCACCTACTTCCACTCCTCCAAGTACGTCTCGGACCTGGCCAACGGCGACATCTGCGTGGCGTTCGGATACTCGGGTGACGTGTTCCAGGCCGCCAACCGCGCCAAGGAAGCCGGCAACGGCGTGAACATCGCCTACGCCATTCCCAAGGAAGGCGCCAACCTGTGGTTCGACCTGCTGGCCATCCCCGCCGACGCCAGCAACCCGAAGGAAGCTCATGCCTTCGTCAACTACCTGCTGGACCCGCAAGTGATTGCCAAGGTCAGTGAGTCGGTCGGCTACGCCAACCCGAACCCGGCCGCCAAGCAGTACATGGACCCTGAGCTGGTCAGCAACCCCGAGGTTTATCCGTCCCAGGAAGTCCTCGACAAACTCTACATCTCCACCACGCCGCCGCAGTCGATCATGCGCCTGATGACCCGTTCGTGGAGCAAAGTGAAGTCCAACAAATGAATCAGTACACCAAGGAACACACCCACTCCTATTACGCGGCGTCCGCCAAGGGCATGAGGCAGCGCCCCGCGCTGGCCTCGGACCTGGTGGCCGATGTCTGTGTGGTCGGCGCGGGTTTCACCGGCATCAACACCGCCATCGAGCTGGCCCAGCGTGGGCTCTCGGTAGTCCTGCTGGAGGCCCGACGGATCGGCTGGGGCGCCAGCGGGCGCAACGGCGGCCAGTTGATTCGTGGTATCGGCCATGACGTCAGCGGTTTCGCCAAGCACATCGGCGCCGATGGCGTGCAATACCTGGAACACGCCGGGAACGAGTCGGTGCAAGTCGTGGCCAATCGCATCCGCGAGCACGGCATCGATTGCGACCTGAGCTGGGGCTTCTGCGAACTGGCCAATACCCCGGCCCAGTTCAAGGCGCTCAAGGCCGAGCAGGCGCAACTGATTGAATCCGGCTACGCCTTTGAAACCCGACTGGTGGCGCCAGAACAAATCCGTGAACAGGTGGTGAACTCCGGTGTGTACGCCGGCGGCCTGGTGGACATGGGCTCGGGGCATTTGCATCCGCTGAACCTGGTCCTTGGCGAAGCGCAAGTTGCCGAGTCCCTTGGGGTGCGGATTTTCGAGCAGAGCCCGGTGCTGGAGTTGATCCATGGCAGCACGGTGCAAGTGCGCTGCGCCGGTGGCACTGTGAGTGCAGGCACGTTGGTGCTTGCTTGCAATGCCCATCTGGAAGAGCTCGAACCGAAGCTCAGCGGCAAAGTACTCCCGGCAGGCAGCTACATCATCGCCACCGAACCCTTGTCGCAAGAGGCCGCTGCAAAACTGATCCCGCACAATGTTGCGCTGTGCGACCAGAAGGTCGGCCTGGATTACTACCGGCTCTCGGCTGACCGGCGCTTGTTGTTCGGTGGTGCCTGCCATTACTCCGGGCGCGATCCTTCGGACATCAGCGCCTACATGCGCCCGCAGATGCTCAAGGTGTTCCCGCAACTGGCCGATGTGCGCATCGACTATCAGTGGGGCGGCAAGATCGGCATCTCGGCCAACCGCTTCCCCCAGGTCGGGCGCCTGAGCCAGCACCCGAACGTGTTCTACGCCCAAGGCTACTCAGGCCATGGCCTGAACGTGACCCACTGGTGCGCGAAGTTGTTGGGCGAAGCGATCCATGCCGGCCACAGCAAAGGCTTCGACGTGTTCAGCGCCGTGCCGCACATGACCTTCCCCGGCGGACGCGCCCTGCGTTCACCCTTGCTGGCCCTTGGCATGTTCTGGTATCGGATGCGGGAAATGCTGGGCTGACGTAGGCCTGCCGGGCGCCTGCTAACCACTGTGGGAGCGAGCTTGCTCGCGATAGCGACCTGAAATCCAATGATTGGGTTGTCTGGCACACCGCTATCGCGAGCAAGCTCGCTCCCACACTGTTTTACGTATTCCCTCTTCTACCATCCTCTTGTTTCGACTTTCGATTTGCTCAATTGCGAGTCACTTCTATATTGAGGGAGTGCTCTGAACTTCCTGCCTTCTGTCGAGCTTGACCCATGGCGACTACTGATCAGCTGATCATCTGCGAGCACTGCGACAGCGTGTACCAAAAAGTAACGCTCGCCAAACATCAAAAAACCCTGTGTACACGCTGCGGCGGCGTGCTTCAGCGCTATAACGGCCTCACGGTGGAGCAGCGGCTTGCGTTGACCTTCACCGCGTTGATGCTCTGGATATTCGCCAATTTCTATCCGGTAATGAGCATCAACCTCAAAGGCGTGAAGAACAGCGCAACGCTCTGGGACTCGGTGCTGGCCCTGAGCCTGGGGCCTATCACCTTCATTGCCATGGTGGCGGCAATCGCCATGATCATCGCGCCGATTTTCCAGTTGCTGCTGCTGATCTGGGTGCTGGGCTTCGCACTCGGCGGGCGACGCTCGCCCGGATTCAAATTCTGCATGCGCTGGCTCGAAACCCTCAGGCCCTGGAGCATGCTCGAAGTCTGCCTGCTGGGCGCCATGGTCGCGGTGATCAAGCTCGCCGGACTGCTCGATGTGCTGCCCGGCATAGGGTTGTTTGCCCTGGCGGCACTGAGCCTGATGATGATCCGCATCGCCGGGCGCGACATCCGCGAACTATGGGACATTGTATGAGCACGCCTCCTTACGCCGACGAGCTCAACCTGTGCCTGTGCCACACCTGCGGCCTGGCCTGCGACATGACTTGCGAGCCCCACGAATGCGAGCGTTGCGGTGCACCGCTGCACCGGCGCAAAGCCAATTCTCTGGCCCGCACCTGGGCCTACATGATCGCGGCCCTGGTGTTCTACATCCCGGCCAACCTGTTGCCGGTGATGAACACCGAGATGGTCGGCAACGGCGCCGACAGCACGATCATGAGCGGCGTGCTGGAGTTCTGGGAAGCCGGGGCCTGGGATATCGCCCTGATCATATTCATTGCCAGTATCGCGGTGCCGGGAATCAAGTTCGTCGCCATCACATTGCTGCTGGTCACCGTGCAACGCGACAGCGAGTGGGCACGCAAGGAGCGGTCGACGCTGTACCGCTTCGTCGAAGTCATCGGTTACTGGTCGATGCTCGATGTGATCGTGGTCGCCCTGGTGGCCTCGCTGGTGAAATTCCAGGCCCTGGCCGACATCGAACCGCGCCCGGGCATTCTGTTCTTTGGTCTGGTAGTGGTGTTCACCATGCTTTCGGCAATGAGTTTCGATCCCCGCATGATCTGGGATAAAGAACGGAAAAACCCACACAATGAGGAGGTCACTGATGAAGTCACAAGCCACTGACGGGCCACAAGCTCCCGGGCAGGCTCCGATCAAGACCCGCCGTTTCAGCGTTTCGCTGGTCTGGATCGTCCCGATCGTCGCGGTGCTGGTGGGTATTTCGCTGGTGGTCCACAGCATTTTGCAGCAGGGCCCGACCATCGTTGTCACGTTCAAGACCGGTAACGGCCTGACCGCGAACAAGACCGAGGTCAAATACCGCAATGTCGTGATTGGTCATGTCTCCGATGTGGAGCTCAGCGGTGACCAGAAAAGCGTCAATGCCACCATCAAACTGGAAAAGCAGGCCGAAAGCTTTACCCGCGAAGATTCGCAGTTCTGGGTTGTGCGGCCGCGCATCGGCGCGGGCGGTGTATCGGGGATCGATACGCTGCTGTCGGGCGATTACATCGGGGCCGATATCGGCCAAGCCAACGGCCGGGCAAAAAACTTCATCGGACTGGAGAATCCGCCACCCATCACCTACGGCGAACCGGGCAAGCGTTTTACGCTGTTCACCCAGGACCTGGGGTCGTTGGACATCGGTTCTCCGGTCTACTACCGCAAGATCCCCGTGGGCCAGGTGGTGGCCTACGCGCTGGACCCGGATGGCAAGGGCGTGAACATTGAACTGTTCATCCATGCACCCCATGACAAGTACGTCACCGAAAACACCCGTTTCTGGAACGCAAGCGGCATTGACGTGAACGTCGGCGCCAATGGCTTTGCGGTCAAGACCGAGTCGTTGTCTTCCTTGCTGGTGGGCGGCATAGCCTTCCGCGCGCCCGACTACAGCCCCAACGACAAGCCGGCTGCCGCAGAGTACGCCTACGAATTGTTCGACGACCAACAAACCGCCCTGGCCCCGCCAAACGGCAAGCCGCAGTATCTGGCCATGCGTTTCGACCAGGCACTGCGCGGGCTCAAGGTCGATGCCCCGGTGGAGTTCCTCGGTGTGGAAATCGGCAAGGTAGTGGCGGTCAATCTGGATTACGACGAGAAAAAGCGCTCCTTTCCGGTCAACGTCGGTATCGTGATCTACCCGCAGCGCCTGGGCCAGGCCCATGTCAAAATGCTCAAGGCGCTCAATCATGACCCTGATAACGAAGCCGCTGGCGTACGCTTGATCGGTACCTTTATCGAAAACGGCCTGCGTGCCCAAGCCCGCACCGGCAACTTCCTGACCGGCCAGTTGTACATTGCCCTGGACTTCTACCCCAAGACCGACAAGGTCGCCTTCGATGTAAACGCACGCCCGGTCATGATTCCGACCATTCCCGGCAGCCTCGAGCAATTGCAGGAAAAACTCGAATCCATGGTCGACAAGATCAACAAACTGCCGATCGAGCGTATTGCCGGCAATCTCGATGGCAATCTCGTCGAACTGCGCAAAGGCATGATGCAATTCAACGGAAAGATCTTGCCTGGCGTGCAAACCACTTTGTCGGATGTCAGCAAGACGCTGGAAACGGCCAATTCGACCCTGCAGTCGGCCAGTTCGACCTTGGCCGAGGATTCGCCGCAACGGGAAAAACTGGGGCTAACCCTGGATGAACTGGGACGCACGTCGAGATCCTTGCGTGATCTTTCGGATTACCTGGGACGGCATCCGGAATCGCTGCTTCGCGGCCGCCCGAATAATGCCGCCCCCATGGATCTGCAAGGGCCTCCGCGCAATTGAACACAGGAGCAACACCCATGGCTTTACCGCTGAAGTTAACTCTGGTCACCACGATGTTGCTGCTCGCCGCCTGCCGCAGCGACCCGATTCAATTCCATACCCTGACCCCGGCCCAGGAGGGCAATCACTCAAGGACCACCGTCGGCGTGATCCAGATCGAGTCGATCAGCGTGCCGCCCCAGGTCGATCGTGCGCAGATCGTCATTCGCGAGGGCAACAGTGGCCTGGCGATCCTGGAAACCCAATGGTGGGGCGCGACCCTGGTGGACGAACTGCGCAGTGCGTTGGTCGATCAACTGAGCAACAGTCCTGTACAAGGCCGACACTCGGTGCGGGTCGATGTGCAGCGTTTCGACTCGGTGCCCGGCCAGTACGCCTTGATGGACGTGGAATGGCGCCTGCGCAGCGCCAGCACCGGTGACACGGCACGGTTGATTTGCCGCAGCACCTTGCAAACGCCCTCGGGTGCGAGCATCGATGACCTGGTGCTTGCCCAGCAAAACAACGTCAAACGCCTGGCCGCGCTGATCAGCCAGGCTGCCGTCAGACCACAGGCAAGCTGCCCTGCGCCCTGAATGTATTCCTCCCCAGGATCAACGGCGACAGGTTCGCCGTTAATCCGTCCTTCCTGTTTCCTGCTGTCATTCCCCGAGAGAGGCGGCCCGCAGCAACTGGCAACGTCAAATACGCCGAGGCACACGACAAAAAGGCAGCCGGGGCAGCGTCATATTCTGATCGGCGGCATCGTTTGATCGACGAGTCGAAACACAGCGGGCACAGTGCTGCTAATCTGAATGAAAATTACATGTATTAACGGTTTTTTTGACGTTATTTTCTCATTTGGATCTCTACATTTCCCGCACTTCAAAAACATGCAAATGATTCGCATTGGTTAACTGGCGTTTGAATGCGCATGACTTTCAAAAAATGCACCAGGAGCAGCCCGCAGAATGATTCCAAAAATCCCTTCGTTCTTGAAAAAAGCCCTGCTGGCCACCGCTTTGCTGAGCGCTGGCCAGGCCTATGCAGCCGACTCCGTCGGCATCGTGGTGTACAACGCGCAACACGCAGGCCTGACCAAGGCCTGGGTCGAGGGCTTTACCCAGGAGACCGGTATTCCCGTCACCTTGCGCAACGGCGATGACACCGAAATGGGCAACCAGATCGTGCAGGAAGGCGCGGCTTCGCCGGCGGACGTATTCCTGACCGAGAACTCCCCGGCCATGGTCCTGGTCGACAACGCCGGGCTGTTTGCGCCTGTCGATAAGGCCACGCTGGAGCAGATTGACTCCGCCTACCGTCCGGCCCACGGCAAATGGGTAGGCATTGCCGCGCGCTCCACGGTGTTCGTCTACAACCCGAGCAAACTGCCAGAAGCCGACCTGCCGAAATCGATCATGGACCTGGCTTCACCGAGCTGGAAGGGTCGCTGGGGTGCATCGCCCGGTGGTGCTGACTTCCAGGCCATCGTCGCTGCCATCCTCCAACAAAAGGGTGAAGCCGCCACGCTGGATTGGCTCAAGGCGATGAAAACCAACTATGCCAACTACCGTGGCAACAGCTCGGTACTCAAGGCCGTGAATGCCGGGCAGATCGACAGCGGCGTGATTTACCACTATTACAGCCTGGTGGATCAGTCCAAGACCGGCGAAAACAGCAAGAACACCGCCCTGCACTATTTCAGGCACAAAGACCCGGGCGCTTTTGTTAGCATCTCCGGCGGCGGCGTCCTCGCTTCCAGTAAACACCAGGAGCAAGCCCAGGCGTTCCTCAAGTACATTACCGGCAAGGATGGCCAGGCTGTCCTGAAGAACGGCAAGTCGTTTGAATACGCCGTGGGCAAAGGCGCTGAATCCAACCCTAAACTAGTGCCTCTGAATCAACTCGATGCGCCGACTGTCGATGCGTCAAAACTCGACAGTAAAAAAGCCGTGGAGCTGATGACACAGGCCGGACTGCTCTAATTGATGCCAGAAACCCTGCCTGCGGAGGTCGCTGAGGCGACACCCGCACATTTGCGTCGACGTTCCCGCGGAGTTTTTGCGGGACGTGGCGGTGTATGGGTGATCGGTTTGTCGGTGCTGGTTTCATTACTGGCACTGCTACCGATCGCCTACGTTATTGGTGTGTCCCTGCAAACCGGCTGGTCAACCGTTGTGGCCCTGGTGTTCCGCCCTCGGGTCGGTGAACTGCTGGCCAACACCGTGCTGCTGGTGCTGCTGACGATTCCCTTGTGCGTCGCGCTGGGGGTGACGCTGGCCTGGCTCACGGAACGCACGAATCTGCCGGGGCGGCGCTGGTGGTCGTTGCTGGCCACCGCGCCGCTGGCAGTGCCTGCGTTCGTTCACAGCTACGCCTGGGTCAGCCTGGTGCCACCGATTCACGGCTTGTTTGCCGGTGTCCTGGTCTCGGTAATCGCCTACTTCCCGTTCCTGTATTTGCCGGTAGCGGCCACTTTGCGCCGGCTCGATCCGGCCATCGAAGACGTCGCCGAGTCCATGGGGCTCAAACCCTGGAAAGTGTTTTTCCGCGTTGTGTTGCCGCAATTGCGCCTGGCGATCTGCGGCGGCGCCTTGCTGGTCGGCCTGCACCTGCTGGCCGAATATGGCCTGTACGCCATGATCCGCTTCGATACCTTTACCACCGCGATCTTCGATCAGTTCAAATCGACCTTCAACGGCGCAGCGGCGCACATGCTGGCCAGTGTGCTGGCGCTGTGTTGCCTGTTGCTGTTGACGGCCGAATCCGCCGCCCGGGGTTCGGCGCGTTACGCCCGCGTCGGTTCGGGAAGCGCCCGGGAGCAACGGGTTGTACGCCTGAAACCGGTATCCACCCTGCTCTCGCTGACGCTGCAGATCATGACCTGCGCCCTGGCCCTTGGCGTGCCCTTGATCACCCTGGGCAAGTGGCTCATCGCCGGAGGCGTGGAAGTCTGGGACATGGCCGAATTGTTGCCTGCACTGGAGCAAACCCTGTTGCTGGGCATCGGGGGGGCGGCGCTGACCACCTGCGCGGCGATCCCGATTGCCTGGCTGTCGATCCGCTACCCCGGTCGACTGCAACGGGTGCTGGAAAGCTGCAACTACATCACCAGTTCCTTGCCCGGCATTATCGTGGCGCTGGCACTGGTGACCGTCACGATCCACTTTGCCCGGCCGATATACCAGACCACCTTCACCGTGCTGCTGGCGTACCTGTTGATGTTCTTGCCCCGTGCCCTGGTGAGCCTGCGCGCAGGCATCGCCCAGGCACCGGTGGAACTGGAAAACATCGCTCGCAGCCTTGGCCGCTCGCCAGCCCGGGCACTGTGGCTGATCACCTTGCGCCTGGCTGCCCCGGGGGCGGCCGCCGGCGCGGCACTGGTGTTTTTGGCGATCACCAACGAATTGACCGCCACACTGCTGCTGGCCCCGAACGGCACGCGCACCCTGGCGACCGGGTTCTGGGCCTTGACCAGCGAAATCGATTACGCAGCCGCCGCACCCTACGCCTTATTGATGGTTGTGCTGTCGCTTCCGTTGACCGGACTTCTTTATCACCAATCGAAAAAAACGGCTGGCCGATGAACACTCTTGAATTGAATGCCCTCTACAAGTCCTATGGCGCCCATTGCGCCCTGGACAACGTCAGCCTCTCGGTGCCCAGCGGCAGTCGCACGGTCATCGTAGGCCCCTCCGGCTCGGGCAAGACCACGTTGCTGCGGATGATTGCCGGTTTCGAGTTCCCCGATTCCGGACGCCTGTCGCTCAATGGCCAGACCCTGGTCGACGGCACCCACGAAGTGCCGGCCCATCAACGCCTGATCGGCTACGTGCCACAGGACGGCGCACTGTTCCCGCACATGACCGTGGCAGCGAACATCGGCTTCGGCCTGGCGACCAAGGGCACTGAAAAACAGCAGCGCGTTGCCGAACTGATGGACAGCGTGGCGCTGGACGCGAAGATGGCCGAGCGCTGGCCCCATGAATTGTCCGGTGGCCAGCAACAGCGCGTGGCCCTGGCCCGGGCCTTGGCGCAACAGCCACGACTGATGCTGCTGGACGAGCCGTTCTCGGCGCTCGACACCGGATTGCGCGCCGCCATGCGCAAGATGGTTGCACGGCTGCTGGAGGACGCGGGCGTCACCACCATTCTGGTCACCCATGACCAGAGCGAAGCCCTGTCGTTCGCCGACCAGTTGGCGGTGATGCGTCATGGCCGACTGGTCCAGTCAGGGCATCCGCTGGACCTTTACCGCTATCCCGAAGACGAGCAAACCGCGCTGTTCCTGGGGGATGCCGTGGTGATGCCCGCACGCATCGAGGCTGGTTGGGCCCATTGCGACCTGGGCCGGATCCCCGTCAACAACCACCGCAACAACAGTTCGGCGCAGATCATGCTGCGCCCCGAACAACTGCAACTGGCCAGCATCCTCCCCAGCGACCCGGAAGCCAGCGGTTGCCGGGCCGTGGTCACCGATCGGGATTTCAGCGGCAACACCTGCACGCTGACGGTGGAACTGCAGCCATTGACCCGCAACGCGCAGTCGGGCCGATCACTGCTGGTGCGCAGTTCAGGCATGTATGCACCACCCGCCGGCAGCTCGGTTCAAGTCTCGACCATCGGCCATGCCCATGTACTGAGCGAGGTGTGATCGTTCACAGATCGAATCGATCCACCGCCCGACGCCGCTCGTTGTCATCGCGCACATCGTAGTTGGCCGTGGTCTGGATATTGCTGTGGTGCGCCAGCTTCTGCGCAATCGACAAGTCATGCTCTTCGATCACCCGGGTGATGAATGAACGCCGGAAGTCGTGGGGCATGATTTTCACCCCGACCTGCGCGCCCCGTTGCCGGGCGATGTAGTAAATCGCGTGTTTGGTGATGCGCTCCCGGGTGATGTGGCTGCCACGGCGGATGCGGTTGAACAGGAACGGGTCGTCCGACTCGCCGTCCTTGAGCATCGAACGGCGCAGCTCGAGCCAGGCTTCAAGCTTGGCGAAGGCCCAGGCCGGTGCGTACTTGATCAACTGCTTGTTGCCCTTGGCCGTCACCCGCAGGCTGCGCTCGGTGAAATCGACCTGGTTCAGCTCCAGGTTCACCGATTCGGATTTGCGCATCCCGGAACCGTACAAAATCCCGATGATCGCGGCATCCCGCAGGCCTTGCGGCCGCGGATCGGCAGCGCAGACCGCCATCAGTTCCTGGATCAGCGTACGCCTGAGATTGCGCCCCTGGGACAGCCGTGTACCGGCCATGCCCTTCACCGTACGCATCTTCAACAGATGCTCCTGAGAGATCAGGCTCATGCGCCATGCTTCGTTCATCACCCCACGCACTGCGTTGACATAGAGCGAAGACGTGTTCGGCGCATAGCCGTCCGAACGCAAGGTGGCCACCAACGCAATGACGTCCTCTGGCTGCAGATTGTGCCAGGGAATTTCCTCGATATCGTGGTCTTCGAAGCCCAAGCGGTCGGCGGCATCCTGCAGCACATAACGCATGGTCAGTTGGCTGGACGGCGCCAGTCTCGCCAGATACAGGGTCAGTGGATTGGTGAGGGGTGTGCGTGAATCAGATACAGGTAAGTCAATCAAACGAAACGGCCTTGAATTAAAACAGTTAAGTGAAACAACTAATAAGTAAAAAAACAATGATGTAAAGGCTATTTACGTTTACAGCCCCAGGGCTGCCCAAGAGTCAGGCCTTGCGCCCGTTGCACTACTGGGCAGCGTCGGCATTGTCCTGACGGTTGCAACAGCCGGATGTGACTTTTTTCAACACGATAGACAAATTGAAATATGACCTTGCCTATCCTGACTCGGTTTTGATTATTCCTCAGGCGGCACCATGAGCCTGCAATTGCTGCTGGTCGCCTGTCTGCTGACCTGTCTGGAAAAGCCTTGGCGTGGCATTGCTCTTCCTCGGCGTCATAACCATCAGTATCCCGACCTGCTCGTGCGCCTGAATCAAGGAGTGACCCATGAAAATCAGTGTATTTGGTAGCGGATATGTCGGCCTGGTGCAGGCAGCGGTATTGGCGGAAGTCGGCCACGACGTGGTCTGCATGGACGTTGACGAAAATAAAGTCGAACTGCTCCAGCAGGGCCACGTGAGTATATTCGAACCCGGGCTGGCCAGCCTGGTACGCGAAGGCCTTGACGCCAGGCGATTGCAGTTCACCAGCGACGAAAAATTCGCCGTCCAGCACGGGCAGGTGCTGTTCATCGCCGTTGGCACCCCGTCCCGGGACGACGGCTCGGCGGACTTGCGCTACGTGATGTCGGTGGGCTACGCCGTGGCCCGTCATCGCGAGCAACCGGCGATCCTGGTGGAGAAATCCACCGTCCCGGTCGGCACCGGCGATGCCTTGCGTGCACACATCGACAAATGCCTGATCAGCGTCGGGCGCGTATTGCAGTTCGATATCGTCTCCAATCCGGAATTCTTGAAAGAAGGTTCGGCCGTGGCCGACTGCCGACGCCCCGACCGTATCGTCATCGGCTGTGAACGCGAAGAAGTGCGTGAGGTGATGCGTGATCTGTACTCGCCCTTCAACCGCAACCATGAGCGCATCATGTTCATGGACCTGCGCAGCGCCGAGCTGACCAAGTACGCCGCCAACTGCATGCTGGCGACCAAGATCAGCTTCATCAACCAGATCGCAGAACTGGCCGAACACCTGGGTGCCGACATCGAATCGATACGCCTGGGCATCGGCGCCGACTCCCGCATCGGCTACCACTTCATCTACCCCGGTTGCGGCTACGGTGGCTCATGTTTCCCCAAGGACATGCGCGCCCTGATCCACAGCGCTGAACAGGCCCATTGCTCCAGTGATCTGCTGCAAGCGGTGGAAGCCATCAACGAGCGGCAGAAATACAAGCTGTTCGAGCGCATCAACGCGTTCTACAAGGGCGACTTGCGTGGCAGGACCTTTGCTCTGTGGGGCCTGGCATTCAAGCCAAACACCGACGACATGCGCGATGCGCCGAGCCGGGTGTTGCTCGAATCCTTGTGGGCCGCCGGAGCGAATGTCCGTGCGTTCGATCCGGAAGCCATGCAGGAAACCCAGAAGCTGTATCCCGATGAATCGAAGCTGATGCTCATGGGTACACCCGAGTCGGTCTTGTCCGGTGCCGATGCACTGATCATCTGCACCGAATGGCAACAGTTCAAGGCGCCAGACTTTCAACTGATCCGGCAGCGGCTCAACGCACCGCTGATCTTCGATGGCCGCAACCTTTACGACACAGACCGTCTGGCACGCATCGGTTTCACCTACTTCCCGATCGGTCGGGGCGAGTCGAGCAAATTGCCGATTCCGTACCAGCAATGGTTTGCCGAGTCAGTGGTCGCCTGAACAGCCTGTTCCCTCACATCCGCCAACAGTCTCCCGCGCTGGCTCTGCACGGCCGTCGGTGCATTGCCGCCAGTGCTGGGCGGGCGGTTCGACAAGAATGATTTTGTGCTGCGGCACCTCAAGCAAATCCCATAGCAACGACCGCGTGTCTGACTGCTAGAGTAGCGCTCACGATCGGGCTGATGCCGGCCCGATTGAATAAGGATATTCGCGCCGTGACCAGCTACTCCCCCCTCATCCGCCGCCTGTTGATCTGCTCGCTGACCATCGTCGTCAGCCGCGCCATCACCAGCCCTTTGCTCACGCTGTTCGTCAGCGACAAGCTGGGACTCAACCAGCAGGACGTTGGCTTGCTGCTCGGCATTGCGGTGTTCGTCGCCACCCTGCTCTCCCTGTATGGCGGCTACATCATCGATCGCTTCGAAAAGCGCCGGTTGCTGATTCTCTCGATGGCGTCCAGCGCTGTCGGCCTGGTGTTGCTGACCTTTGCTGAAAACCTCTACCTGACGACCATCACCCTGATCGTCACCGAAACCGCTTCATCGCTGTTCCTCATCGGTTCGAAAGCGATCCTCAGCGACAACCTCCCGGTGGGTCAACGCGCCAAGGCGTTTTCCCTGAGCTATACGCTGACCAACATTGGCTACGCTGTCGGGCCGATGCTCGGTGTGCTGATTGCCGGGGCCTTTGCCAGTGCCCCCTTCCTGATCGCTGCGGCCATCGCTTTTTTCAGTATTTTCCTGATGACCGGGATCGCGAAGGACCCGGCGCGCTCGCCTGTCGGCGGCCAGGGGCAGAGTTTCCTCAAAACCCTGATCACCCTGAAAAACGACCGCACCCTGATCCTGTTCACCGCCGGCTGCCTGCTCAGCACCGTGGTGCACGGGCGATTTACCTTTTACCTGTCGCAGTACCTGCTGGTGACCAGCAATCCCCAAAACACCATGGAAATCATGGCCGCCCTGCTCGCCTGTAACGCCATCAGTGTGATCTTGCTGCAATACCAGATCGGGCGTTTTCTCAAGCGCGAGCAACTGCGCCAATGGATCGTGGCCGGTACCGGCCTGTTCATCCTCGGGCTGATCGGTTTCAGCCTGGCGGACAGCCTGGTGAGCTGGTGCGTGGCGATGTTCATCTTCACCCTCGGTGAAATCATCATTTACCCGGCCGAGTTTCTCTTCGTCGACACCCTGGCACCGGAAGAACTGCGGGGCAGCTACTACGGCGCGCAAAACCTTGCTGCCCTTGGCGGTGCGTTGAGCCCGGTGATTTGCGGCTTCATGCTGATGCACACCCCGGCGCCGACGATGTTTTATGCCTTGAGTGCACTCGCGGCCCTGGGTGGTTTGCTGTGCTACACAAGCGGTCGACGGAGCAAATTACAGCAAAATTAATGCACTGAAAGCTCATTAATATGAATTTGTCAGTAGCAGGATTGGACGGCACACTGTGCGCGTTCCTCCCCCAACAGTTGGAACAACTTCAAGGGCTTTCTGGGTTCCCCAGCCAAGCCCTTTTTTTTGCCTGGATTTTCTGCCGGAGTCTTCTCGAAATGCTTGCTCGCTGGTTGCCCGCCGCCATCAACACCCGCCCCACCGAATGGAGCCGCGCCGCCATCGGCATGGCCCTGGGGACACTGATGAGCGTGTGGCTCTGTAGCCAGGTGTTCGGCATTGAGGTGGCCCAGCACCTGATCGGCCCGCTGGGAGCTTCGGCGGTGCTGTTGTTTGCCGTGTCTTCGGGCGCGCTCGCCCAGCCCTGGTCGATTCTCGGTGGTTACTTGAGCGCCGGTGTGATTGCCCTGCTGGTGGCCCATGTGTTGGGCCGGACCCTGGGTAGCGCTTGCCTGGCGGCGGGCATGGCGTTGATCCTGATGTGCTGGCTGCGGTGCCTGCATCCACCGGCCGGTGCGTTGGCCCTGACCCTGGTGCTGGCCGATCCGGCAACCATTGCCATGGACTGGAAAGCCATTGGGCCGGTGATGCTCAGCGCCGCGACGATGCTGCTGTGCGCCCTGGCCTACAACAACCTGACCCGCGTTCGTTACCCCAAGAGCGCCAGCGAGCCCGCGGCCAGGATTCCTGCCGATCACCCGCCGGTCGACCGTCAGGCCATCACCGCCGAAGACCTGAAACTGGCGTTGGCCGACATGGAAGCGTTCTATGACGTGACCCCCGAAGACCTCGAACAGTTGATCCAGGCCAGCGAACTGCACGCCAAACGCCGCAGCGTTGGCGAAGTGCTCGCCCCACGACTGTAAGTCGCTGTTCTGGAGGTTCTTTTGCCGTGGCCGGGCGGTTCTGGCATCCTGCGCCTCCATTTTCTGACCCGGCCCGCCTTCTGGCACGCAAACCACCATGACCGCCTCCGAAAAAGCCCCCGCTCCACGCCACAGCGACCTGATCTACGGCCTCGATGACCGCCCGCATCTGACCGCCACCGTCTTCGCCGCCCTGCAACACGTGCTGGCAAGTTTCGTCGGCATCATCACCCCGACGCTGATCATGGGCAGCGCCCTGGGCCTGCAAAGTGAAATTCCTTACTTGATCAGCATGGCGCTGTTCGTTTCCGGCCTGGGCACCTTCGTGCAGGCGCGGCGCTTCGGCCCGGTGGGCTCTGGCCTGTTGTGCCTGCAAGGCACCAGTTTCTCGTTCATCAGTGTGATTCTCAGCGCCGGCTTCATGGTCAAGGCTCGTGGTGGCGGTACCGATGAGATTCTCTCGACCATTTTCGGCGTGTGCTTTTTTGCCGCGTTCATTGAGGTGGTGTTGAGCCAGTTCATTGGCAAATTGCGCATGCTGATCACCCCGGTGGTGACCGGCACGATCATCACGCTGATGGGCTTGTCGCTGATCAAGGTGGCGATGACCGACATCGCCGGCGGCTTCGGCGCCCCGGACCTGGGGGCGGCCAGTCACCTGGCCCTGGCGGCGCTGGTGCTGGGAACCATCGTAGTGTTGAACCGGGTGGATGTGCCGTTTCTGCGCCTGGGGGCGATTGTCATCGGCCTGACCCTGGGCTACGGGGTGGCATGGCTCATGGGCCAGGTGGATTTCAACAGCCTGCCCGAAGTGCCGCTGATGAGCGTACCGGTGCCGTTCAAATACGGGTTCTCCTTCGATTGGGTGGCGTTCATTCCGGTGGCGGTGATTTTTCTCGTGTCGCCGCTGGAGGCCGCCGGTGACCTCACCGCCAACTCGATGATCTCCCGGCAACCGGTCAAGGGCCCGGTGTACATTCGCCGGATCAAGTCCGGCCTGCTCGCCGATGGCCTCAACTCGGCCATGGCCGCGGTGTTCAACAGCATGCCGATGGTGACCTTCGCCCAGAACAACGGAGTGATCCAGCTCACCGGCGTGGCCAGCCGCTACGTGGCGTTTTTCATTGCCGGATTGCTGGTGGTGCTTGGCCTGTTCCCGATGATCGGCGCGGTACTGCAACTGATGCCGAAACCGGTGCTCGGTGGTGCGGAACTGGTGATGTTCGGCACCGTCGCCGTGGCCGGGATCAAGATTCTCGCCGAGGCGGGCCTGCATCGTCGCAACATGCTGATCGTGGCGATTTCCATCGGCATGGGCCTGGGCGTGGCCGCCGTGCCGGAAGTCTTGCGTGAACTGCCCAAGGCCCTGCACAACATTTTCGAATCGCCCATCACCGTCGGCGCGCTGTGCGCTATCGTTCTTAATATCTTCCTGCCCGAGGAGTTCATCGAGCTGGAGGAGGACGAATTCGATCCGGAAGCCTCCGTGCTTCAGGTGATGCAGAACCCCGATGTGACCGCCAGGGATGAACCCGCAAAGGCTGCGGTGGTTGCACAGTCGAACCACTAGGCGGGCTCAAGGGCTGAGCCGCTGGCGGTTCAGCCTTTTTCAGATGAGAACACGTCCATGCGCAGCCTCCACGCGGTCCTGATTTCCCTCCTGCTTTGTCTGAGCGCCTGTTCCTCGCTGCCCAATCGAGACCCGTTGAAAATCAACGTCGTGGATGTCGAACCCCTGCAAGGCGAAGGCATGGAAGTGCGCTTTGCCGTGAGAATCCGCGTGCAGAACCCCAATGACTACACCCTCACCTACAGCGGCGTTGCCCTGGACCTGGACATCAACGGCCAGCCCTTCGCCTCTGGCGTCACCGATGAGAGGGGTACGATCGGGCGCTTTTCCGACACCATCGTCAGCGTACCGGTCAGCGTTTCGGCGTTTTCAGAGATCCGCCAGACCTATGGCATCAGCCAGATGGAAACCCTCAACAACATGCCTTATGTCCTTCGCGGCAAGCTCTCGGGTGGGGTGTTCAACACGAAGCGTTTCGTGGACAGTGGCACGCTCAATCTGCCTGGACCGACCACTGGCAGCCGTTAAACGTCTTGGATGAATTGGCTGTTGCGCCGCTGAAGTCACTCGGTGTCATTGAGAATCAGGCTGCGGTAATGCCCCGGATTTGACCCCGACCATTTGCGAAACGCCTTGTAGAACGAACTGACGTCAGCGAACCCGAGCCGCGTGGCGATTTCGCTGAAGCTGATCGTGGGTTCCGCCAGCCAGACAATCGCCAACTCCTTGCGCACGCTGTCCTTGAGGCCTTGATAGGTTTGCCCTTCTTCGGCCAGTCGGCGGCGCAAGGTTGAAGCCGACATGCACAGGCGTTGCGCCAGGGCTTCGGTTTCCGGCCAGTGTTCGGCCGGCAGGTGGCGCAGGTCGTGTTTGATGCGGCTGGCCAGGCTCTGCGGATCGCGGTACTTCACCAGAATGTTCGCCGGCGCACGGGCCAGGAATCGCTCGAGTTCTTCAGGGCTGCGCTTGATGGGCAGGTCCAGGCAATCGGCGGAGAAAATCATCCGGGTGCGTGGGCGGTCGAAGCGCAGGTTCTCGGAAAACATCACCTGATAGTCATCGCAGAAATCCGGCCTGGAACAGCGCAGCTCGATGGCAAGGATCGGAATCCGCCGTCCTGCCAGCCAGCAGGCAACGCCGTGCACGATCATCCAGTAAGTGAAATAAGTGAAGGCCCGGCGCGGGTCCTTGTCGTCCTCCAGCAGGACGATTTCCGCCAGGCTTTGCTGACGTACCAACTGCGCCGGCAAGTATTCGAGGATCAACGACAGAAACGCCAGGCCGCTGGCCACTCCCGCCGCCACGTTGGGCTGGAGCATGGCGCTGCGGCACAGGAACGCAAAGCTGCCGGACTTGAGTTTGCGTGGGTCCATGCCAAAGAACTCATCATCCCCGCGCCGTGCCAGCAACCGCCACAGGCGCGCATAAGCCGTGGCCGGAACGCGGGCGTCGGTGCTGCCCAACAGTTGCGGGTCGATGCCGACCTTGATCAACACCTCATCTGTGGCGATTCCTGGCGCGCAGCTTTGCAACAGTGCTTCACGCACCAGTTGAATGGAGATGGTGTCTTTTTCCGACATGGATCGCGGCAAGCCCTGTTCTTGTTCGAGTGGGGGGGCATATTAGCTGAAACAGTATCCCTGTTGATTGATCCACCGCTATCGCGAGCAAGCTCGCTCCCACACTGGATCTGCGTTGTTCACAAATGCTGTGAACACCCGGATTCCTGTGGGAGCGAGCTTGCTCGCGATGGCTTTTCTGAATTCACAGAATGCGGTAGAGCAACCGTTCGATCCGCACACGACTCACACGCTTGAGGAACTTGGCCACGCCCGCCGGGTATTCGGCCAGGGTTTCCAGGTTCTGGAAGTGCTCGATTCGCCGGGTGTGCTGGAAGATCTCCGCCAGCTCTTTGCCACGCGGTTCCAGCAGTTCGCCATGGGGATCATCGAGCAACAAGGCGTTTTCCAGATCGAGTCGAAACGCCCGCGGGTTGAGGTTGTTACCGGTCAGCAAGGTATAGCGCCGGTCGACCCACATGCCCTTGAGGTGGTAGGTGTTGTCACCGTCGCGCCACAGATGCAGGTTCAACTGCCCGCTGTCGATGTTGCGCTGATGACGCTTGGCAAACCGGCGCAAGCTGATTTCGTACAGGTACGGCAGCGCGGAAATGACCCGGAACGGTTCGCTCGGCGGAATGTAGAAGTCGTTGGCCGTCTTGTCGCCGACCACGATATCGATCTTCACCCCGCGGGCCAACGCGCGGTTGATCTCGCGGATGATCGCCAGCGGCAGGTTGAAGTACGGTGTGCAAATGGTCAGTTGCTGCTGGGCGCTGGCGATCAGTTCGCAGATCACCCGGTTCAGCGGATTGTTCTTGCCGACGCCAAGCAGCGGGCTGACGGACAAACCGGTCCTGTCGGTGGTGCCCTGCGTGGTGTCGTACGCCGCGTGCTTGAGGCGGCTGCGCAGGTCACCGATGTCATTGCGCAGGCTGCGGGTGGTCGGCAGGTTTGGCAGGTCGAGGCGGTGCACCGCTTTGGAAGCCACCAGGCCGTGCTGCACCAGGTGCTGCATCGAATCGGCGAGTTCACGATTGTGCAGCAGGTGATAGCGGTCGTAGCGGTACTTGTCGAACTTGTGCAGATACACGTTGTTCAGGCTCGCACCGCTGTAGATCACGCAGTCATCGATCACGAAGCCTTTAAGGTGCAACACACCGAACAGTTCGCGGGTTTGTACCGGAACGCCGTAGATCGGCACTTCGCTGGCATGGGTGCGGGTCATTTCCTGATACCAGGCGGAGTTGCCCGGTTGCTTGCCGGCACCGATCAGGCCGCGCTGGGCGCGCAGCCAGTCGACGACCACCACCACGTCCAGTTCCGGACGCGCCAGTTTGGCGGCGTGCAAGGCATCGAGAATTTCCTGGCCGGCTTCATCCTGTTGCAGGTACAGCGCAACGATGTAGATGCGCCGGGTCGCACTGGCGATTTTCTCCAGCAGGCAACGACGGAATTCGGCAGCGCCGCAGAGGATGCCAACGGCATCGGCCGTCAGCGGAAAACTGCGCAACTTGGGCAGCAGGGAGCGTTTGAAAAGCGACGGCATAGGGCTCGCAATGGGTCGAATCCGAAGAATCCAAGAGCTTACACCATCGATGGGTTCGGGTCTTGTTACTGTCTGTAATGCCCTCTTCGCGAGCAAGCTCGCTCCCACAGGGGAACGCATTTCAAATGTGGGAGCGGGCTTGCTCGCGAAGGCAATTTGTCAGGCGGCGCAAAAACAAATTGACCATGGAGAACGATCGTTCTACTGTTTGCAGTATGAACGAAATCACTAGCAACGACACACGCGACATCATTCTGGATGTCACCGAAAAGTTGATCTACAAAAATGGCATAGCCGCCACTGGCATGGATCTTCTGGTGAAAACCGCCGGCGTCTCCAGAAAAAGCATCTACCGCTACTTCGCCAACAAGGACGAACTGGTGGTGGCCGCCCTGCAACGCCGGGACCAGCGCTGGATGCACTGGTACAGAGGCGCAGTCGGCCAGGCACAAACCCCGGCCGAGCGACTGCTCAACCTGTTTACCGTACTCAAATCGTGGTTCGCCTCCGACGGTTTCCGCGGCTGCGCGTTCATCAACACCAGTGGCGAAACCGGCGATCCGCAACACCCGGTGCGCCTGCTCGCCAAAGAGCATAAACAAAAGCTGCTCGACTACGTGTGCGAGCTGTGTACCGAACATGGCGCCGAGGATCCGCAGTTGCTGGCCAAACAGCTGCTGATCCTGATCGACGGTGCCATTACCGTGGCGCTTGTCATGGGTGATCACAGTGCCGCCGATAATGCGCAATGCATGGCGCGAAAGTTATTGGACCTGTAGCAACCTGATCAAGCTCGACTGTTGTTTTAACTTTAACTTGATACGGAGACTTTAAATGTCTAATGCCGAAGTTCGTCCGCCATTACCCCCTTTCACCCGTGAGTCGGCCATTGAAAAAGTTCGCCTGGCCGAAGACGGCTGGAACTCCCGGGACCCGGAGCGGGTGTCACTGGCCTATACCCTGGACACTAAGTGGCGCAATCGCGCCGAGTTCGCCTATAACCGCGAAGAAGCCAAAGGCTTCCTGACCCGCAAGTGGGCCAAGGAGCTTGATTATCGGTTGATCAAGGAGCTGTGGGCGTTCACCGACAACCGAATTGCCGTGCGTTATGCCTATGAATGGCATGACGACTCGGGCAACTGGTTCCGCTCCTACGGCAACGAAAACTGGGAGTTCAACGAGGACGGCCTGATGGCCCGCCGCTTCGCCTGCATCAACGACATGCCGATCAAGGAAAGCGAGCGCAAGTTCCACTGGCCGCTGGGGCGTCGCCCTGACGATCATCCGAGTTTGTCGGATCTGGGCTTGTAATTCAGCTTCACACTAAACCCTGTGGGAGCGAGCTTGCTCGCGATAGCGGTTGTACATTCAACAGATCTGTTGCCTGTCACACCGCCATCGCGAGCAAGCCCGCTCCCACAATGGTTTTGTGGTGTGCAGGTGGTTAAGATGCTGCCCTTCCCCGCAGCCTCTTTCTGCACCCGCCGAATAAGCCGATCCCATGCCTTTCGAACTCAGCGTTGACCTCTCCACCCTGGCCATCCTGGCCTTAGTCGCTTTTGTTGCCGGTTTCATCGACGCCATTGCCGGTGGCGGTGGGCTGTTGACCACCCCGGCCTTGTTGACCGCCGGCCTGCCGCCGCATCTGGTGCTGGGCACCAACAAACTCAGCTCGACCTTCGGCTCGGCCATCGCCAGCTTCACCTTCTACCGCCGCAAGCTGTTCCACCCCGCGCAATGGATTCATGCCATCGTCGGCACCCTGGTCGGTGCGCTGACCGGTGCCGTGGTCGCGCATTACCTGCCGGCGGAATGGCTGAACAAGATGCTGCCGGTGATCGTCTTCGCTTGCGGTGTCTATCTATTGTTTGGCGGCACGCCAAAAGCGCCACTGGACAGCGAGGCACCGATCAAGAAAAAGTGGCAGTCGACCCAAGGCTTCAGCCTCGGTTTCTATGACGGTGTGGCGGGTCCCGGCACGGGCGCGTTCTGGACCGTGAGCAGCCTGCTGCTCTACCCCATCGATCTGGTGAAAGCCAGCGGTGTGGCACGCAGCATGAACTTCGTCAGCAACGCGGCGGCGCTGTCGATCTTCATCTTTTCCGGTCAGGTGGACTGGATCATCGGCCTGTGCATGGGCTTGTCGTTGATGGTCGGCGCCTTCTTCGGCGCCCGCACCGCCATCAGCGGCGGCGCGAAATTCATTCGTCCGGTGTTCATCACCGTGGTGCTGGGCCTGACCGTTCGCCTAGCCTGGCAGCACTGGTTCAGCGTGGCCTAAGCGCCGCGCCACGTAGACGTCGATCAGGTAACGGGCAATCGAGCGTGACGCCGGCAACGGCGGCAGCTCGTGCACGTTGAACCACTGGGCGTCCTCGATCTCGTCTTCCTGACAGACGATCTCGCCACCGGCATATTCGGCGTGAAAGCCGAGCATCATCGAGTGCGGGAACGGCCAGCACTGGCTGCCCATGTACTGGATGTTCCTGACCTCGATGCTCACCTCTTCGCGAACTTCGCGAATCAGGCAGTCCTCGGCCGATTCGCCCGGCTCGGCAAACCCGGCCAGGGTGCTGTAGACACCGCTGACAAAACGCGGTGAGCGCGCCAACAGCACTTCATCGCCTCGGGTCACCAGTACGATCATGCTCGGCGAAATCCGTGGGTAGCTGCGCAGATCGCACGGCTGACAATACATCGCCCGCTCGCGTGGCACCTGGGTCATGGCCTGACCGCAGTTACCGCAATAGCGGTGTTCACGGGCCCAGGTGCCGATCTGTGCGGCGTAACCGAGCACCTTGTAGAGCGTGTGATCGCCTTCGAGCATGAACGCCCGCAGGCCTTTCCAGTTGCAACCCGACACTTCGCTGTGACTGCGCAACTCCAGCAGATAGACCGGCTCGCCATCGAGATGACCGATGCCATGCTCGGCAAGAATCGACAGGTCCTGGCGCTTGAGCCATTCGCGAGCGAACAGTGCGCCGTTGTCATCGAACAGAAAGCCTTCGGGGCTGCGCGCGATGGCCCAGCCGCCGGGTTGATCGGTGTCCAGTACTGCGGTGGTCCAGCGAGGAATCATGGTTAATCAATCCAGAAATTCGGGTTTCTGTTTGCTCATATGGGCGGCCATGGCCACGCGCAGATCGGTGGATTGCAGCATGGCGGCGTTCCAGGTGGCGATGTATTCGAGGCCGTCATCGATGCGATGGTCGCGCATGTAGCTGATCATTTCCTTGGTGCCGGTGACGGCGATCGGCGACTTGCTGGCGATTGCGTAGGCAATGCCCATGACGCCGTCGAGCAGGCTGGCGTTGTCGCTGTAGACGCGATTGACCAAGCCCATGCCTCGCGCTTCATCGGCGCCGAAGGTGCGACCAGTGTAAGCCAGTTCGCGCAGCATGCCGTCACCGATGATCCGCGGCAAGCGTTGCAGTGTGCCAACGTCGGCGGCCATGCCGATGTCGATTTCCTTGATCGAAAACTGTGCGTCCTCGGCGGCATAACGCATGTCGCACGCGGCAATCAGGTCGATGGCGCCCCCCAGGCAGTAACCCTGAATGGCCGCAAGCACCGGTTTGCGGCAGTTATCGACTGCATTGAAGGACGCTTGCAGGGTGAGGATCTTGCGCCGCAACAGGCGCGCATTGCGTCCGACGTCCTTGCCCAGCTCATTGGCCACGCCGGCCAGCATCATCAGGTCGATCCCCGAGGAGAAATGCTTGCCTGCCCCGCTGAGGACCACCACGCGCACTTCATCGGTGTCGTCGATCCACTGGAAGATCTCGACGATCTCGCTCCAGAACGCCGCGTTCATCGAGTTGATCTTCTCCGGGCGGTTGATCTGTACGTGGGCGATTTTATCGACCAGCTCGACGTTGAACGCGCTGTATTGAGACATGCCAATGATCCTTTTGCGGGCAAAAATGAGGCCCGAACTATAACAAGGCATCAAGGTGGGCAGTAAGGCAGCGGTTCGGCCAAATGCGGGACTCAAACCAGCGCACCAGAACAGTGCACTCCTGATAAATCACGTCGCACATTTGTGTGACTGCCCAGTGACTTTTTGAGGCCAAAACGCAAAAAAACCTGCACTTCGTCGGGGCGTTTGCACCTCTATCAGGCACGTTCGTACCGCTACAAACCGATTGTCGAACAATTTTGCCATCTGGCCTTTACCGCTCTAAGTTCTGGCCTAGACTCATTTTCTTGAGGCGAAACCGGTCGGTCACAAAGTGGAAAAATAGTCGAAACTTTTTCCAATCCCGATCGGTCCTCTGACAAGAAGGTGCGTTGCGACTGGTGCAATCCTTGCAATGGCTCATTCACCCCTTTTGCTTCGACGCATTGGGCAGCGCTTGCTCACTGATGCGTAGCGCGATTGCGCCCGGCCACAGCAATTGGCCATGAAACACCGTTTGCCAGACCTAAGAATTAGATCAACAACACGGGAGATTCATATGATCAGTACGGCTTTGGAAATACAGGGAGAGCGTGCTCATCAGGTCGGCGAATCGAGCGCCGTAACTGCCGCAAACACCCAACCCGTCGGCGTTCCTGGCACCAGGACGCTGACTCCGGCAGCCAACCAGAATCCGAACCGTAAAAAAGTGTTGTTCGTCACCTCGGAAATTGCCGACCTGGTGAAGACCGGTGGCCTGGGCGACGTTTCTGCAGCGCTGCCACGGGCCATGGCCCATCTGCACGATGTGCGGGTACTGATCCCGGGTTACCCGCAGGTGCTGAACAGCGAAAATCCGATCCATATCATTGGCGAGCTTGGCGGTCATGCTGCGCTGCCACCGTGCAAGATCGGGCGCATGGACATGCCCGACGGTCTGGTCATTTACGTACTGATTTGCCCCGAACTCTACGAGCGCGAAGGTTCGCCCTACGGCGCCAACAACGGCCGCGACTGGCCGGACAACCATATCCGTTTCGCCCGTCTGGGCCTGGCGGCGGCCGATATTGCCGCCAACCTCGCGCAGATCCATTGGTGCCCGGACCTGGTGCACGCCCACGACTGGCCGGCCGGCCTGGCCCCGGCCTACATGCACTGGCGTGGGCAGCGCACGCCGACGCTGTTCACCATTCACAACCTGGCCTATCAAGGCGTGACCAGCCTGGGCTCGTGCCCCGAACTGGGCATACCCCATCACGCGCTGCAACAGGAAGGCATGGAGTTCTACGGCAAGATGTCGTTCCTCAAGGCCGGCATGGCCTATTCGAGCCACATCACCACCGTCAGCGCGACCTACGCCCAGGAAATCACCACCCCGGATTTCGGCTGCGGCCTGGACGGTTTCCTCGCCGCCAAGACCCAGCAAGGCCTGCTCAGCGGGATTCCCAACGGCATCGATGAAAGCTGGGATGCGGCGACCGATCCGCACCTGTTCTGCCCGTTCAGCATCGGCGACTGGGATGGCAAGGCGGTGAACGCCGCCCATGTCCGCGAGCTGTTCGGTCTGGAAGATTCCCAAGGGCCGCTGTTCGCCGTGGTTTCACGCCTGGTCTACCAGAAAGGCCTGGACCTGACCGAAGCGGTATCCGAGTACATCGTCAAATCCGGCGGCCAGATCGCGATCATCGGCCGTGGCGAGCCGGAAGAGGAACAGTCGATGCGCGAACTGGCCCTGCGCTTCCCCGGGCAGATCGGCGTACGCATCGGCTTCAACGAAACCGACGCCCGGCGCATGTTCGCCGGCAGCGACTTCCTGCTGATGCCTTCGCGTTACGAGCCATGCGGCCTGAGCCAGATGTACGCCCAGCGCTTCGGTTCGTTGCCGGTGGCGCGCAACACCGGTGGCCTGGCCGACACCATCGAAAACGGCGTGACCGGGTTCCTGTTCGATGAATCCACGGTGCAGAGCTACCAGGAAGCCCTGAGCCGCGCGTTCAAGGTGTTCGCCTTTCCCGACCTGCTGCACGCCATGCGCTGCCGGGCCATGGCGGCGCCGTTCAACTGGTGCAAGGCGGTCGAACCCTACGCCGAGCTCTACGAACAGCTTGTGGCTAAGGCATTGGGGAAATCGCACAAACAGTAAGAGGCTTTCAAGATGCCGTTACGGACCCTTGAGACCTGGCCCCACGGCGCAATCATGCTGGACGCAGAGCACACGCGATTCGCGTTGTGGGCGCCAGATGCGTTCTACGTCAGTGTCGAACTGGAAAATGGACAGTCCTTGCCGTTGCTGCCCCAGGCCGACGGCTGGTTCGTGAGCAACATCCGATGCGCGGCGGGCACGCGTTACCGCTACAGCATCGACGGCGAACTGGAAGTGCCCGACCCGGCCTCCCGCGCTCAGGCCGGCGATATCGACCGGCACAGTGTGGTGGTCGATCCGCTGGTCTATGCCTGGCAACACAGTGCCTGGCAGGGACGGCCATGGAACGAAGCGGTGATCTACGAACTGCATGTCGGTGCGCTCGGCGGCTTCAGTGCCGTCGAGCAGCATCTGGCGCGGCTGGTCGAACTGGGTGTCACCGCGATCGAACTGATGCCCGTCGCGCAGTTTCCCGGTGAGCGCAATTGGGGTTATGACGGCGTCCTGCCCTACGCGCCCCAGGCGTCATACGGCTCCCCCGAGCAGCTCAAGCACTTGATCGACACCGCCCACGGCCACGGCCTGGCGGTGATTCTCGACGTGGTCTACAACCACTTCGGCCCGGATGGCAATTACCTGCATCGTTATGCCAAGGGCTTTTTTCGCGAAGACAAACACACGCCGTGGGGCGCGGCCATCGACTTGCGCCGCCGCGAAGTACGGGACTTCTTCATCGAAAACGCCTTGATGTGGCTGCTGGAATACCGTTTCGACGGTTTGCGCCTGGACGCGGTGCACGCTATCGAAGACCCGGATTTCCTCCAGGAACTGGCACGACGGGTGCGCCAGCAGACGGGCCCGACGCGGCATGTGTGGCTGATGGTGGAGAACGAACACAACCAGGCCAGCCTGCTCGAACAGGGTTACGACGCGCAGTGGAACGATGACGGCCACAACGCCCTGCATGTGTTGCTGACCGGGGAAACCGACGCCTATTACGCCGATTACGCGCAAAACCCCACCGAGCAACTGGCGCGCTGCCTGAGCCAGGGTTTCGTGTTCCAGGGCCATCTCAACCGCCATGGTGTGGCGCGGGGTGAACCCAGCGGGCATCTGCCGCCCAGTGCATTCATTCTGTTTTTGCAGAACCATGACCAGATCGGCAACCGGGCCTTCGGCGAGCGCCTGCATCAACTCGCCCACCCGCAAGCGCTGCGGGCCGCCACGGTGCTGCTGCTGTTGTCGCCGATGATTCCGCTGCTGTTCATGGGCGACGAATTTGCGGTCGAGCAACCCTTCCTGTTTTTCACCAGCCATCATGGTGAATTGGCCAGGCAGGTTCGCGACGGCCGGCGCAGCGAGTTCGCGGCGCTCAGCGCCTTTGCCGACCCGATCCTGCGCGAACACATTCCGGACCCGAATGATCCGCAGACGTTTGCAGCGTCCCGCCCGGTCCTGCCATCGACCGGCCATTGCGAGACGCACGACCTGTATTGCCGCCTGTTGCAGATCCGTCACCGGCACATCATCCCGCGCCTGCCGGGCGCCCAGGCACTGGGAACCGATGTGCTGGGCGAAGGCGCGGTCAGTGCATCCTGGCGCTTGGGCGATGGCAGCCAGCTGCGCATTGACCTGAACCTCAGCGCCAGGCCTGTAGTCCATACCTCACAGACCGATGCCATGCGCTTGTTCGAATACCCGCCACAGAACCCCGACCTGCCGGCTACAAACACTCTTGCCCCGTATTGCGCGCTCGTCAGCCTCGCCGCCGCAGTCCCCTTTGCTACCTCGTTTGGAGAGCGTCCATGAGTGATGCGCAACTGGAAATCCTGGCCAGCCGTGCCGGCCTCGCCGTCGACTGGATCGACGCCAACGGCCGCCCGCAAAAAGTCGCGCCGTCCGTGTTGCGCAACGTGCTGGCCGGCCTGGGCCACCCGGCCGGCAGTGCCCAGGAAATCGACGCCAGCCTGCTGGAACTGCAAGAGGCGCAACAGACCCATCACTTGCCGCCATTGATCACCGCCGATGCGGGGATGGGCCTGGACCTGGCGCGCTTTTTCGAGCCCGGGACCCCTTGCGAAATCCACCTGGAGGACGGTTCGCGGCTCAACCTGAAACTGGACGCCAACGCGGTGCTGCCGGGGCTGGTACCGGTCGGCTATCAACAGATCAGCATGGACGGACAAACCTTCACTCTCGCCGTGGCCCCGGCCCGTTGCTACAGCGTGGCCGATGCCGTGGACAACCCGATCCCCCGAGCCTGGGGCCTGAGCGTGCAGTTGTATGGCCTGCGCCGCCCCGGCGACGGCGGGTTTGGTGACACCCAGGCGCTGGAGGACCTCGCCCGGGTAGCCGGCGAGCGTGGTGCCGAGGCGCTGGCGATCAGCCCGCTGCATGCGATGTTTTCCAGTGACACCCAACGCTACAGCCCGTATTCGCCGTCCAGCCGTTTGTTTCTCAACAGCCTTTACTGCGCCCCCGGCACCATTCTCGGCGAACGCGCGCTGCGTACCGCCATCGATGCAACCGGGCTGGCCATTGAACTCAAGGCGCTGGAAGAGCGTCCGCTGATTGACTGGCCGGCCGCCGCCGAAGCCAAGCATCGGCTGTTGCAGTCGCTGTACGAAGGTTTCGTCCAGGGTGAACACCCCTTGCACGAAGACTTCAGCAGCTTTCGTCACGCCGCTGGCGAAGCGCTGGAAAACCACTGCCGCTTCGAAGCCATCCAGGAGGCGCGCGCCGCCCGGGGTGAACACCTCGACTGGCGGCAGTGGCCCGAACCCTGGCGCAACCCGCGCAGCGCCGAACTGGCGGCATTCGCCGAAGAGAATGCCGGGCGCATCGGCTTCTTCGCCTTCTGCCAGTGGCTGATCACGCGCTGCCTGGAGCGCGCGCAAACCGCCGCCCGCGCCAGCGGCATGAGTATCGGCCTGATCGCCGACCTGGCCGTTGGCGCCGATGGCGGCGGCAGTCAGGCCTGGAGCCGCCAGGACGAACTGCTCGCGTCCCTCACCGTCGGCGCGCCACCGGATATTCTCAACCGCACCGGCCAGGGCTGGGGGATTTCCGCGTTCTCCCCTGAAGGCCTGGTGCGCAATGGTTTCCGGGCCTTCATCGAAATGTTGCGGGCCAACTTCGCCCACTGCGGCGGCTTGCGCATTGATCACGTCATGGGCTTGCAGCGTCTATGGGTAATCCCCAACGGATCGCCGCCAGCCGACGGCGCTTACCTGTATTACCCCGTGGACGATCTGCTGCGTTTGCTGACCCTGGAATCCCATCGTCACCAGGCCATCGTCCTCGGCGAAGACCTCGGCACCGTGCCGGACGGCCTGCGGGAAAAACTCATCGCCCGTTCGATGCTGGGCATGCGGGTATTGCTGTTCGAACAGGACAACACGCACTTCAAGCCGATCCTCGACTGGCCCGACAACGCCCTGGCCACCACCAGCACCCATGACCTGCCGACCCTCAACGGTTGGTGGCATGGTCGCGATATCGACTGGAATGCCCGGCTCGGCATGGTCGATGCCAGCGGTGAAATCGAATGGCGCCAGCACCGCGAACGCGAGCGCGAAGGCCTGCGCCGGGCGTTGAGCCAGGACCCGCAGAACTTTCGCGAAGAGTCCCACGAAACCGACCAGGTGCTCGATGCCAGCGTGCGCTTCCTCGGTCATACCCGGGCACCCTTGGTGCTGCTGCCCCTGGAAGATGCCCTTGGCGTCGAACAGCAGGCCAACCTGCCCGGCACCACCGACACCCACCCCAACTGGTCGCGGCGCTTGCCCGGTTACAGCGAAGCCCTGCTCGACGGAGCGGATGCCGCGCGACGTCTGGAATTGCTCGCCTGCGCGCGGCTCCAGGCGGCCGAGCGTGATCGATGACCCAGGTGCCGACCCGACCACTGCGCGCCACCTTGCGCCTGCAATTTCACAAAGGCTTCACGCTCGAAGATGCGGTGCCACTGGTGCCGTATTTCGCCCGCCTCGGCATCAGCCATGTCTACGCCTCCCCGTTGTTGCGCGCCCGCGCCGGGTCGATGCATGGCTACGACGTGGTGGATCCGACCAGGGTCAATCCGGAACTGGGCGGTGAGGCGGCGCTGAACAGCCTGGTCAGCGCCCTGCATGGGCACAACATGGGGTTGATCCTCGACGTTGTCTCCAACCATATGGCGGTCGGCGGCAACGATAATCCCTGGTGGCTGGATTTGCTGGAGTGGGGACGCCTGAGTCCTTACGGAGAGTTTTTCGATATCCAGTGGCACTCATCCGACCCGTTGATGGAAGGCCAGTTGCTCCTGCCGTTTCTGGGCAGCGACTACGGCGTCGCGTTGCAGGACGGCACCCTGCCCCTGCGATTCGATGCCTGGCACGGCACCTTCCATGTCGAGCACTACGAACACCGCTTTCCCATTTGCCCCAGCGATTACGGGGAACTGCTCAGGACCGATGCACCGCTCGATACGCAACAGGCCGAACAACTGAAAAACCTGGCCGATCGCTTCAGCACCCTGAGCTACCAGACCGACGCCCACAGCCTGGCCCTGCCATTGAAAGCAGAACTTCGCGATCTGGTCAGCGATCCGGCCATTGCCCAAGCCATTGAGCAGCACCTGAACAACTACGTCTCACTGACCGGCGAAGGCTTCCAGCGCCTGCACAACCTGCTGGAACGCCAGAGCTATCGCCTTGCCAGCTGGCGCACCGCCGCCGATGACATCAACTGGCGGCGCTTCTTCGATATCAATGAGTTGGGCGGACTGCGCGTCGAGCGTCCCGCCGTGTTCGAAGCCACCCACGCGAAGATCTTCCAACTGGTGGCTCAAGGGCTGATCGACGGGTTGCGCATCGACCACATCGACGGCCTCGCCGACCCGCGGGGCTACTGCCGAAAACTGCGCCGCCGGGTCGACAGCCTGTCAGCGGGCCGCCACCTGCCCATCTATGTGGAAAAGATCCTCGGCGAAGGGGAAACCCTGCATCGCGCCTGGTCGGTGGACGGCACCACCGGCTACGAATTCATGAACCAGTTGTCACTGTTGCAACAGGATCCACGGGGCGCGCAGACACTGGCCGAACTCTGGCACCGTCACAGCGAGCGGCCCGCCGACTTCTGCCAGGAAGCACAACTGGCCCGTCAGCAAATCCTCGGTGGTTCCCTGGCCGGGGATTTTGAAAGCGTCGCCCAGGCCCTGCTGCAAGTGGCCCGGGACAACCTCATGACCCGCGACCTGACCCTGGGCGCCATTCGCCGGGCCTTGCAGGCGCTGATCGTGCATTTCCCGGTGTACCGCACCTACATAGGCCCCCTTGGCCGTTCGGCCCGGGACGAGGCGTTTTTCCGCCAGGCCATGGACGGTGCCCGCGAAATCCTGGGCGAAGCGGACTGGCCGGTGCTCGACTGCCTGGCCGGCTGGCTCGGCGGTGAACCCTGGCGTTCGCGCCCGGCCGGGCGTGAACGCAAGCGTCTGAAGCACGCCTGCGTACGTTTCCAGCAACTGACCTCGCCGGCGGCGGCGAAATCGGTGGAAGACACCGCGCTCTATCGATCGGCCGTTCTGCTCTCGCGCAATGACGTTGGCTTCAACACCGAACAGTTCAGCGCACCGGCCGCCGACTTTCATCAGGCCTGCATCGAGCGCCTCGACACCTTCCCGGACAATCTGCTGGCCAGCGCCACCCACGACCACAAGCGCGGCGAAGATTCACGGGCGCGGCTGGCGGTACTGAGCGAGCGCAGCGCCTGGTACGCCGACCAGATCGGCCTGTGGCGCGCCCTCGCCCGGCCCTTGCGCAACGACGATCAAATGCCGTCGTCGGGCGATGAAATGATTCTGTACCAGACGATTCTCGGCAGTTGGCCGCTGGAGTTGGGGATCGATCATCCGCCGTCCCTCGAGGACTACGCAAAACGTATCTGGCAGTGGCAACGCAAGGCCCTGCGTGAAGCCAAACTGCAAAGCAGCTGGAGCGCGCCCAATGACCCTTACGAGCAAGCGACAGAGGACTTCATCCAGCGCCTGTTGCTCAGCCCCGAAGGTGAGCTGTTGCGTACGGCCCTGGCCAAGGCTGCTCGTTCGATTGCCGCCCCCGGCGCACTCAATGGTTTGGCGCAAACCTTGCTGCGCATGACCGTGCCCGGCGTGCCGGATTTGTATCAGGGCAACGATTTCTGGGACTTCAGCCTGGTCGACCCGGACAACCGTCGTCCCGTGGATTACGCCAGCCGCCAGCAGGCGTTGCAGCAAGCGGTGGATCTGCCGGACTTGTTGCAGAACTGGCGTGACGGGCGCATCAAGCAAACCTTGATTGCGCGCACCCTGAGCCTGCGCGCCGAGCATGCCGAGCTATTTCGGCGTGGCACCTACCAGGCCCTGGAAGTGGTGGGCAGCGAGGCCCATCGAGTGCTGGGATTTATCCGTGAACGGGAGGGGAAACGCGCCATTGTGATTGTGCCGATACATTGTGCCGATCTGCTGGAAAACGGTGCCGAACCACAGGTCCACGCGCCGCGGTGGGGCGAAACCCGGGTCAGACTGCCCTTCGCCGTCCCTGACGAACATCTGCAGGGACTTTTTTCCGGCATCACAGTCACAAAACACAGGGAGCTGTTGATCCGCGCCGCGCTGGGGGATTTCCCGGTCAATCTCATTATTCAAACTACCCACACTTGAGTTCAGTTCAGGAGCATTGCGATGAGTACCGACGAAAAACGCATCCGCGAATTTGCCTATCAGATCTGGGAATCCGAAGGAAAACCCGAAGGCCAGGAAGCCCGCCACTGGGAGATGGCGTGCAAACTGGCGGAAGCCGAAGCCCTGGCCCCGAAAAAACCGGCCAAGGCTGCCCCGAAAACCCCGGTCAGCAAAACGGCCAATGGCAAGGCTGGCGATGCCAAGGTCGCCGCGCCAAAAACCAAGGCCAAACCGGCGGCGGCTTCGAAGGTAATCCCACCGGGGGAAAAGGCCGTCGCGAAAAAACCCCGGGCTGCGCGAAAACCGCCAGCGGTTTGAATATGTCTTGAGGCCCCTTCGCGGGCAAGTCGGACCGCCGCACCGCCGCTCCCACAGTGTTTGAAGGTATGGCTGCAATCTGTGGCAACTCACAATACCTGTGGGAGCGGGCTTGCCCGCGAAGAGACCATCACTTCCAGCATTGATGTTGCCTGACACACCGTTTTCGTCGGAGCGCCGCCCGGAGCAAGCTCGCTCCTACAGGTAACCCCCGTTTACAGGAGTACCTATGACCAGTCCGAAGAAAGCCGCCGCGCCAGCCCCTCGTGCCGAAACCACACGAATCCGCGAAGGCCTGCCCTTTCCGCTGGGTGCCACCTGGGATGGACTGGGAGTCAACTTCGCCCTGTTTTCCGCCCACGCCACCAAGGTTGAACTGTGCCTGTTCGACGACGCCGGCGAAGTGGAACTCGAACGCATCGAACTGCCCGAATACACCGACGAGATTTACCACGGCTACCTGCCCGACGCCCATCCGGGGTTGGTTTATGGCTATCGCGTCTACGGTCCGTACGACCCGGCCAACGGCCATCGCTTCAACCCCAACAAACTGCTGATCGACCCCTACGCCAAACAACTGGTGGGCAAGTTGAAATGGTCCGAAGCGCTGTTCGGCTACACCATCGGCCACCCCGACGCCGACCTCAGCTTCGATGAGCGGGACAGTGCGCCCTTCGTGCCCAAATGCAAGGTCATCGACCCGGCGCACACCTGGGGCCACGATCATCGTGTCAGCGTGCCGTGGGACAGGACGATCATCTATGAAACCCATGTGCGCGGCTTCAGCATGCGTCACCCTGCCGTCCCCGAAAATCTGCGCGGCACCTTTGCCGGGTTGATGGTCGATGAAGTGGTCGAGCACATCCGCAAACTCGGTGTGTCGACCGTGGAGCTGCTGCCGATCCATGCGTTCGTCAACGACCAGCATTTGCTGCACAAGGGCATGACCAACTATTGGGGCTACAACAGCATCGCATTCTTCGCCCCCGACCCGCGGTACCTGGCCAGTGGCAAGATTGCCGAATTCAAGGAAATGGTCGCGCACCTGCACGAAGCCAATCTGGAGGTGATCCTCGACGTGGTCTACAACCACACCGCCGAGGGCAACGAACAAGGCCCGACCCTGTCCATGCGCGGCATCGACAATGCGTCCTACTACCGCCTGATGCCCGATGACAAACGCTTCTATATCAACGATTCCGGCACCGGCAACACCCTGGACCTGAGCCACCCGTGCGTGCTGCAAATGGTCACCGACTCCCTGCGCTACTGGGCCACGGAAATGCACGTGGACGGCTTTCGCTTCGACCTCGCAACCATCCTTGGGCGCTATCACGACGGTTTCGACGAGCGCCACAGTTTCCTGGTGGCCTGCCGCCAGGACCCGGTGCTGCGTCAGGTCAAACTGATCGCCGAGTCGTGGGACTGCGGCCCCGGCGGTTATCAGGTCGGCAATTTTCCGCCGGGCTGGGTCGAGTGGAACGACAAGTTCCGCGACACCGTGCGCGCCTTCTGGAAAGGCGACGACGGGCAACTGGCGGACTTTGCCAACCGCCTGACCGCTTCGGGCGAAATGTTCAACCAACGTGGTCGGCGGCCTTACTCATCGGTCAATTTCGTCACCGCCCACGACGGTTTCACCCTCAATGACCTGGTGTCCTACAACGACAAGCACAACGAAGCCAACGACGAAAACAATCAAGACGGCAGCAACAACAACCTGTCCTGGAACCACGGCGTCGAAGGCCCCACCGACGATCCCGAGATCAACGCGCTGCGCCATCGGCAGATGCGCAATTTCTTCGCCACCCTGCTGCTGGCCCAAGGCACGCCAATGCTGGTGGCCGGCGACGAGTTCGCCCGCACCCAGGACGGCAACAACAATGCGTACTGCCAGGACAGCGAGACCGGCTGGGTCAACTGGGACCTCAGCGACGACGGCAAGGCCCTGCTCAAGTTCGTCAAACGCCTGATCAAATTGCGCCTGACCTACCCGGTCCTGCGGCGCGGGCGTTTCCTGGTGGGCAATTACAACGAGGATATCGGCGTCAAGGATGTGACCTGGCTGGCGCCGGACGGTACGGAAATGACCACCGAGCATTGGCACGATGCGCACAATCGATGCCTGGGCATGCTGCTCGATGGCCGCGCCCAGGAAACCGGCATTCGCCGCAAAGGCGTCGACGCGACATTGATGCTGGTGGTCAACGCACATCACGACATCGTCAATTTCCGGCTGCCTGAAGTGCCTGACGGCGGTTTCTGGACATGCATGATCGACACCAACCAACCGTCGATCCGCGGCCAGGAGCGCTTTGAGTTTGGCCACGAGTACTCGGTCACCGGCCGTTCGTTGCTGCTGTTCGAATTGCAGCATGAGGAAGAAGAGTAAAAGAGACGCCAGGTATTCATGGCCGTAACACCGCAGGGCGGAAATATCATTGCGGATAACTTCACGACGCGACGAATAGCGTTACATGAGCAATACTCGATTCGCGGCAATCCAGGGTTTGGCTTGTCGCGCCGCTATCCACCAGCCCTCACGGGTCTGCCGGGCTTGTCCCGTGCACGACTGAAGGCGACGCAGAACAAGGACGTATCCACCATGAAACCCGTTTCCCTGAGCGAAGTCAGCCTGCCCTCACAGATCTGGAACAGCGCCCCGCAACTGGACAGCATTCCGGTCATCAACACCCAATCCCTGGTACCCACCGGCGCACGCGCGGTGC
The DNA here is from genome assembly GCF_019956305.1 of Pseudomonas sp. BF-B-30. Taxonomy (NCBI): domain Bacteria; kingdom Pseudomonadati; phylum Pseudomonadota; class Gammaproteobacteria; order Pseudomonadales; family Pseudomonadaceae; genus Pseudomonas; species Pseudomonas sp. BF-B-30. The sequence continues at coordinate 281,598 of NZ_JAHBDG010000011.1, forward strand.
TCATTGCCCCGCACCCCGGCGATGAAGTCGTGACCTGCGGCGGCCTGCTGCAATTGCTCAGTAACCTGGGCCACCCGCTGCAATTGATCTCGATCACCGACGGCAGCGCCAGCCATCCGGGGTCACAGCAGTGGTCGGAAAAACGCCTCAGCGTATTTCGTCCCCAGGAAAGCGTGGAAGCCATACGTCGACTCGGGTTGCCAATGCACAGCCTGAAGTGGATTCGTGGCGGGTTTACCGATAACGCGCTGGCGGAGCAGGAAGATCAGATCGCCCGATTCATCACGCGCTACCTGCGCCCAGGTGATGTGGTGTTCAGCACCTGGCGCCAGGACGGCAATGTCGACCACGACACGGTTGGCCGCGCGAGCGCCAGGGCGGCGGCCAATATCGGGGCCACCTACAACGACGTACCGTTCTGGGCCTGGCACTGGCCGGCACGGGACCGGGAGCTGATTCCCTGGCACCGTGCCCGCAAGGTGCGCCTCGATACCTGGACCGTCGCCCGCAAGAGTCACGCCACCCACGCCTACGCCAGCCAACTGGACGGCGAACCGGCCATCGGCCTCGCGCCGTTGCTGCCCCGGCCGCTGCTGGAGCGTATCCGTTTGCCTTATGAAATTGTGCTGGTTTGAAAACGCAGCCCATTGGACTGAACTGCCTGCTATCGCATCAGTCGCATACATAAGCAGCCCTGAGTCAGAGGAGTGCATGTGGCCAGTCATTCAAAACCGCAGGTAACCGAATCAATGCCATTGAACACGCCCCCGGCGATTCATCGGCTTCGCGTGCTGACGGTCAACACCCATAAGGGTTTTACCGCACTCAACCGGCGCTTCATCCTTCCTGAATTGCGTGAAGCGGTGCGCAGTACGTCGGCAGACCTGGTGTTCCTGCAAGAAGTCGTCGGCGAGCACGACCGCCACTCCTCCCGCTACAACGATTGGCCACAAACCTCGCAATATGAATTCCTCGCCGACAGCATGTGGAGCGACTTCGCCTATGGGCGCAATGCCGTCTATCCCGACGGTCACCATGGCAATGCCCTGCTGTCGAAATATCCGATCCGCGAGTATCGAAACCTGGATGTTTCCATTACCGGCCCGGAACGCCGTGGCTTGCTGCACTGCGTGCTGGACGTACCGGGTCATCGCGAAGTGCATGCGATCTGCGTTCACCTCAGCCTGCTGGAAAGCCATCGTCAGCTGCAGTTGCAGTTGCTCTGTCAGCTCCTCGAGTCCCTGCCGGATGATGCGCCGGTGATCATTGCCGGCGACTTCAACGACTGGCAGATGCAGGGCAATGCCACCCTTGTCCGCCGCGATTACTTGCACGAAGCCTTCGAACGCCACCTGGGTCGTCCTGCCAAAACCTACCCCGCGCGGTTTCCCTTGCTGCGCCTGGACCGTGTCTACCTGCGCAACGCCAGCAGCCATGAGCCGCAAATACTGGGAAACAAGCCGTGGACGCACCTGTCTGACCATTTGCCGCTGGCGGTGGAAGTGCATCTCTGAATCACGGCCATTCATTGCCGGGTGTCGGCGTCGATAGCACCGGCCCCTTCGCGAGCAGGCTCGCTCCCACATTGGATTGGCGTCGTACTCAAAACCAGTGTGGGAGCGGGCTTGCTCGCGAATTGCAGCACCGCCGACTTCGGGTCAGCCCTGCGGCCTTAACATCAACACCGCCAACGGCGGCAAATTCAGCACCAACGACAACGCCTGGCCATGGCTCGGCGTTTCCTCGGCCACCGCCCCGCCACTGTTGCCGTAGTTGGAACCGGCATAGATGGACGAGTCGCTGTTGAGCACCTCGTTCCACTGCCCGGCAAACGGCACCCCGACGCGATAAGCCTCGCGTGGCACTGGCGTGAAGTTGGCCACCACCAACACCGGTTCGCCGTCCTTGCTCCAGCGCAACCACGCATAAACGCTGTTGATCGCGTCATCGCCGATCAGCCATTGGAAACCCTGCGGCACGTCGTCCTGCTCATGCAGCGCCGGCTCTTCGCGGTACAAGCGGTTGAGGTCGGCCACCAGTTTCTGCACCCCCTGGTGCTCGGGGTATTGCAACAGGTACCAGTCCAGTTGCTGGTCATGGTTCCACTCGCGCCACTGGCCGAACTCGCAGCCCATGAACAGCAGTTTCTTGCCCGGATGCGCCCACATGAAACTCAGGTAGGCCCGCAGGTTGGCGAATTTCTGCCAGCGGTCGCCGGGCATCTTGTCGATCAGCGAGTGTTTGCCGTGCACCACTTCATCGTGGGAGATCGGCAGGATGAAGCGCTCGGACCACGCATACACCAGGCCGAAACTCAGTTCGTTGTGGTGATGGGCGCGGTACACCGGGTCCTGCTGGATGTAATGCAGCGAGTCGTGCATCCAGCCCATGTTCCATTTGTAGGCAAAGCCCAGGCCGCCCTGTTGCGTGCCCTGGCTTACACCGGGCCATGCGGTGGATTCCTCGGCGATCACCAGCGCACCGGGCGCTTCGAGGGCCACCACGTCATTGAGGTGACGCAGGAAGTCGATGGCTTCCAGGTTCTCCCGCCCGCCATGGCGGTTCGGCACCCACTCGCCGGCCTTGCGCGAGTAGTCGCGGTAGAGCATCGACGCCACCGCATCGACCCGCAGGCCGTCGACGTGGAAATGCTTGAGCCAGTGCAGCGCCGACGCCAGCATGTAACCATGCACTTCGGTGCGACCCAGGTTGTAGATCAGCGTGTCCCAGTCCTGATGGAAACCTTCCTGCGGGTTGCCGTACTCGTACAGCGCCGTGCCGTCGAACTGGGCCAGGCCGTGGGTATCGGTGGGGAAATGCGCCGGCACCCAATCGAGAATCACCCCGAGTTCGGCCTGGTGGCAGGCGTTGATGAACGCGGCGAACTCGTCCGGCGTGCCATACCGCGCACTCGGCGCGAATTGCGACAACAACTGATAACCCCACGAGCCGCCGAATGGGTGCTCCATGATCGGCATCAGTTCGATGTGGGTGAAACCGAGGTCTTTGACATAGGGAATCAGCCGCTCGGTCAACTCGGGCCAGGTGTACTGGCGGGCCACTTCGCCCAGATCGTCCAGCTCGCATTGCCACGAGCCGGCGTGCAATTCGTAGATCGACAACGGCGCCGTCACCCGCTGGCGGTCGCCCCGGGACATCATCCAGTCCTGATCCTGCCAGTCGATGTTCAAGGGTGAAGCGACTTTCGAGGCGGTGTCCGGTGGCAGGCTGGTGGCCAACGCCACGGGATCGGCCTTCAACGGCAGGATGCCGTGGGCGCCGAGAATCTCGTATTTGTAGGTGTCCCCGGCTTGCAGGCGCGGGATGAACAATTCCCAGACGCCTGTGGGGTGACGCAGGCGCATCGGGTGCCGGCGCCCGTCCCAGACGTTGAAATCACCGACCACCGACACCCGCCGGGCATTCGGCGCCCACACGGCGAAACGCACGCCGTCGATGCCGTCCACGGTTGTCAGTTGCGCGCCCAGGCACCCGCTGAGGTCGCGGTGATTGCCTTCGGCAAACAGATACAAATCCATTTCGCCCAACAACGGACCGAAGCTGTAAGGATCTTCTGCCGTTTGCTCGCCGCCGGCCCAACGGGTGCGCAGCAGATACGCTTGCGCACGTTCGAAATGCCCGACAAACAATCCCGGCGTCTCCGTGGCTTCAAGTTGGCCGAGCTCTTGTCCGGTATCCCTGGCCAGCACCTGCACACTCAAGGCACCCGGCAGATACGCGCGAATGAATTGCCCGCCAGCGCCATCAGCGTGGGGGCCAAGAATCGCAAAAGGATCGATATGCTCGGCGCGCACCAATGCGTCGATATCCCGCGCCCTGGGCAGCAGCGCTTCTTTGTGATGACCCTGTTCCTTGTTCGAGACACTCATGACTACTCTCCATCAAGATCGGAAAAGGGTTTAAGCCCACTCAATAATCCATATAAACCGTGCAACGGCACGGGCAACCAGGCGGGGCGATTTTCCGCCTCATAAGCCACTTCATACGCCGCCTTCTCCAGACCGAACAACGCCAGCGCGGCATCCTCGCCTTCGGGATCTTGCCATGCATGGGCAAGACTAGCTGCCGCCAGCCGATAAGCGTCGACAAATGCTTGCCGCGCCTCGCTCAAGTAGCGATCGGTGACCCGCAAGCGCGCGGCATCGGCCGCTGCGGTGTTATCGACGCTCTGCACGTTGATCGCCATCGCCGCCGCATAGTCGAAGGACCGCAGCACGCCGCTGACATCCTTGTACGGGCTGTGTTTGCCCCGTCGTTCATGCAATGGCCGGGCCGGTTCGCCTTCGAAGTCGATCAGGTAGGCATCGCCCTTGATCACCAGCACCTGCCCCAGGTGCAGGTCGCCGTGCACACGAATGCGCAAGCCGCCCGCGGTCTTTTTACCCAACGCCTGTACATGGCCGAGGATGGCTTTCTTGTTGTCCAGTAAACGGCCGACCAGGGTCTGGTCCGCCGGGTCAAGTTGATTTTTATGCTGCTTGAGCAAGTTCAGCGCGCGCTCGATTTGCGCCGCGACATCCTTGGCCGAGGCCAGTGCTTCCTTCTGCGTAGTGACCTGGGGCAAGAAGTCCGGGTTGGCACTCGGCGCCGCCAGCACCTGGTGCATTTCCCCCAGACGCTGACCAAGCATAGCGGCGAAATCTTTCAGTTCGCCGAGCGCGTTGTAATGCTGTTCCTGCTCGGACACGGCGTCGGCCAGTTCATCACGAAGCGCCCGTTCGAGGTTGTTCTGGGTCCATTCCCAGGCGTCGCCCTGATTGCTCAGGTAGCCTTGGGCGATCATCAGCAAGTTATCTTCACCCGCCCCGTCCCGGCGCACCACGGCCCCCAGCAATGGCGAAATATTGCTGAACCCGGCTTGCGTCAGGTACGCGCTCATTTCCAGCTCAGGGTGCACGCCGCAGGCGACCTTGCGGATCAGCTTCAGCACCAGGCTGTTGCCGATCACCACCGAGCTGTTGGACTGTTCGGCGGACAGGTAACGCACCGGCGACTCGGCATTGAGGCCGAGCTTTTCCAGTTCGGCGGTGGACTCGAAGCGAATGTCGCCATCGCTGGATGCCAATACGGTGCCGGCCTGAATGCCCTGCAATACGGCATGCACAAAGGTGTCCAGGCTGAAGGCGTCGGTGATCAGGCCGACCTGGCGCCCACGCCGTACCCGCGACAATGCCAATTGCTGCGGCAAGGGAGTACCGACCTGATCTTCCGAGATAAAACCGAACGGCAACTGGTAGCGGCTGCTCTGGCCACCGCTGGTGACATTGATCTCGCTGAACAGCACCGGGTGCTGCGGATCGCCGAATCGCACGCCATAGGCCAGTTCGACCTGTTCGATGGCGGCGTCCTTACCCGCAAACCAGCGGCGGTTCTGCAACCAGTTGGGCAGGATGCTTTGCTCCAGCGTGGTGCGTGACGGTGCTTCGAGCAGTTCCTCCATGCGTTTTTTCAGCACCAGCGTGGTGAAGTCCGGCAGGCTCTGTGCAGGCTCCACGTGCCAGCTTGGCATCTGGTTTTCCGCGGCGAGGCCGAACCAGTAGAAGCCGTAAGGCGCCAGCGTCAGGAGGAAGTTCAGCTGGCCGATGGGGGGGAATGCGTTACCCCCGAGCATCTCCACCGGCACCATGCCGACGTAGGCCGACAGATCCAGCTCGGCGGCCTGGGCGCTGCGCGACACGTTGGCCACGCACAGAATGACTTCGTGCTTGCCGTCCGCCCCGGTGTATTCACGGGTGTAGGCCAGAATCCGCCGGTTGCTCGGCGACAGCATCTTCAACGTACCGCGCCCGAAGGCCTTGGATTGCTTGCGCACGGCGAGCATGCGCCGGGTCCAGTTCAATAGCGAATGCGGGTCGCCAGCCTGGGTTTCGACGTTGACCGACAGATAGCCATATTGCGGATCCATGATCGGCGGCAGCACCAGGCTTGCCGGGTCGGCGCGGGAGAAACCGCCGTTGCGGTCGATGGACCATTGCATGGGCGTGCGCACACCGTCGCGGTCGCCGAGGTAGATGTTGTCGCCCATGCCGATCTCATCGCCGTAATACAGGGTCGGCGTGCCAGGCATGGACAGCAGCAGGCTGTTGAGCAGCTCGACCCGACGGCGGTCGCGTTCCATCAGCGGCGCCAGGCGGCGGCGAATCCCCAGGTTGATCCGGGCGCGACGGTCGGCGGCGTAATAATTCCACAGGTAGTCGCGTTCCTTGTCGGTGACCATCTCCAGGGTCAGCTCATCGTGGTTGCGCAGGAAGATCGCCCATTGGCAGTTGGCGGGTATATCCGGGGTCTGGCGCAGAATGTCGGTAATCGGGAAACGATCTTCCTGGGCCAGCGCCATATACATGCGCGGCATCAACGGGAAGTGGAAGGCCATGTGGCATTCATCGCCGTTCAGGCCTTTCTTGTCGGTGTCGCCGAAGTACAACTGAGTATCCTCCGGCCACTGATTGGCCTCGGCCAGCAACATGCGGTCGGGGTAGTTGGCGTCGATTTCCGCACGGATCTTTTTCAGGACGTCGTGGGTTTCCGGCAAGTTCTCATTGTTGGTGCCATCGCGCTCGATCAGGTAGGGAATCGCGTCCAGGCGCAAGCCGTCGATGCCCATGTCGAGCCAGTAACGCATCACCGACAGCACCGCTTTCATGACTTGCGGGTTATCGAAGTTCAGGTCCGGTTGGTGGGAGTAGAAACGGTGCCAGAAGTATTGGCCGGCGACCGGGTCCCAGGTCCAGTTGGACTTCTCTGTATCGAGAAAGATGATGCGGGTGCCATCGTATTTTTGATCGTCATCGGACCACACATAGAAGTCCCGCGCCGCCGATCCGGGTTTGGCCTTGCGCGCCCGCTGGAACCACGGGTGCTGGTCGGAGGTGTGGTTGATGACCAGTTCGGTGATCACCCGCAGGCCGCGTTTGTGCGCCTCGGCAATGAAACGCCTGGCATCGGCCATGGTGCCGTAGTCGCTGTGTACGCCCCGGTATTCGGCGATGTCGTAGCCGTCATCGCGCCGTGGCGAGGGATAGAACGGCAACAGCCAGATGGTGTTGACGCCCAGGTCGGCGATGTAATCGAGCTTGGCGATGAGGCCGGGAAAGTCGCCAATCCCGTCGTTGTTGGAGTCGAAATACGATTTGACGTGGACTTGATAGATCACCGCGTCCTTGTACCAGAGCGGGTCCTTGATGAATGTGGCTGCCTTGGGTTTCTTCGCCATGTGCAACTCCTGGTGAATTCGAAAGTTCCGCCGGGCTGGTCACTCGAGTCAAACGCAATGAGGTCTACGTGGGAGCGAGCTTGCTCGCGATGACAATTGAATATTCAATAAAGAGGTTGCCCACAAAATTGCTATCGCGAGCAAGCTCGCTCCCACAGGTTTTGCGTTTAAACAGTTATCCTCCAAATCCCGAACGGCTGGTAAGCCGGGTCGATCCGCATGAACTGCTGCTTGCCGTGCCAGGTCCAGCGATGACCATTCATCAAATCTTCGCCCTGGGTGCTGGCGTAGTCAGGCAAGCCCATGTCCCACAACGGCAACTCGAAGTTCGCTTCCTGCACGTTGTGCGGATCGAGACTGACCGCCACCAGAATGAAATTGCCCCCATCGGCGCTGCGCTTGCCGAAGTACAGGATGTTGTCGTTCCAGGCGTTGTAGACCTTCAGGCCCAGATGCGTGTGCAACGCCGGGTTCTGCCGTCGGATGCGGTTGAGCTGGGCGATCTCGGCAATGATGTTGCCCGGCGCGTTGAAGTCCCGCGGGCGGATCTCATACTTCTCGGAATCGAGGTATTCCTCCTTACCCGGTACCGGAGCCGACTCGCACAACTCGAAACCCGAATACATGCCCCAAAGGCCCGAGCCCATGGTCGCCAGCACGGCGCGAATGAGAAACCCGGGACGCCCGGATTCGTGGAGGAACGCCGGGTTGATGTCCGGTGTATTGACGAAAAAATTCGGCCGGTAGCATTCTCGCCACGGCGACTCGTTGAGTTCGGTGAAGTAGGTCGCCAGTTCGGCCTTGGTGTTGCGCCAGGTGAAATAGGTATAGCTCTGGGAGTAACCGACCTTGCCCAGGCGCGCCATCATTGCCGGGGTGGTAAAGGCTTCGGCGAGGAAGATCACCTCGGGGTACAGCGCCCGTACATCGGCGATCAGCCATTGCCAGAACGGCAACGGCTTGGTGTGCGGATTATCGACGCGAAAGATCTTCACGCCCTCCTCGACCCAGCCCACCACAATGTCGCGCAGTTCCACCCACAGGCTCGGAATCGCCTCGGGGGCATAGAAGTCGACGTTGACGATGTCCTGGTATTTCTTCGGTGGGTTCTCGGCATATTTGATCGTGCCGTCCGGCCGCCAGTTGAACCAGCCGGGGTGTTGCTTGAGCCATGGATGGTCCTGGGAACACTGGATGGCAAAATCCAGGGCGATTTCCAGACCATGGGCCGCAGCGGCCGCCACCAGTCGGCGAAAGTCTTCGCGGGTACCCAATTGCGAGTGAATCGCCTCGTGCCCGCCTTCCTCGCTACCAATCGCATAGGGGCTGCCCGGATCATCGGGACCCGCCGTCAGCGAGTTGTTCGGGCCTTTGCGGTAGCTGCGCCCGATCGGGTGGATCGGCGGGAAATACAGCACATCGAAACCCATGTCCTGGATCATCGCCAGCCGCGTATGCACGTCATTGAAGGTGCCATGGCGCGTCGGGCTGTCGGTGATCGAGCGCGGGAACAATTCATACCAGCTGGCGAACTGCGCCAGTTCGCGCTCGACATCCACCGGGTACTCCGGGCTCAGGCTCAGGTAGGCGCGATGATTGACGCGGGCCATGAGGTCGGCGCTACGCGGGTGCAAAAACAGTGCGACCTGCTCGGTTTCGAGCAGTCCTGACAGTTCATGGTGCAAGGCCGCCAGTTGCTCGCTGAGTAGCCCTTCGCTACGTTCGGCAGCCTGCTGGACATGAATCCGCCCTTCCTGCAATTCCAGACTGACGGGCACTGCTGCCGCATGCTTCTTTTCCAGCTCATGGCAAAAACTGGCGAACTGATCGATCCAGGCTTCGATACAGAACAGATAACGGCCCTGGCTGTCGACCCGGAACTGCCCTTGCCAGCCGTTATTGCCCAGGTCGTTCATGGCCGCGCTTTGCCAGGCGTCCTCGTCCTCGGCCCGCCAGCGCACGCGCACCGCCAGCTTGTCATGCCCGTCGGCGAAGACCTTGGCCGTCACCACCACGTCCTGCCCCACCACGGCCTTGACGGCGAATTGTCCGCCTTCAAGGATCGGCATGATGTTTTCAATGACGATACGCGGCAGCAACAACGCCTGCGACAGCGGCATGTGCGGGTTGTAGCTCAACTCAGTCGGTTTTTCAGCCGTCATCGAGCCTCTCTCCTTACGCCCCATGGACGCGCTTGTGTCTGGTCGCCACCCCGCCGGGCAATCCGCCCCGAGATGCACTCACTTAGGTTCCGAGCGACAGCCGCCGGGAAAGTTTCATCGGCAATTCCCGGAATCAAGTGCTTCGCGCTGCGGTCAACCAATCAGTCCACCTACTTAAGCACGACTCACGCCATGTGCCACTGGAGGCTTGAACAATGAACAATCCATTCCCGGCTGAAACCCCCGATCCCAACATCGACAACCCGGTGATCCCACCCAGCGATCCGCAACCGGTGCCCGAACAGGATCCGCCCGGCACGAACCCGCCACCAAGGGAAGAACCGCCAACGACGATGCCGCCGGTGATTGTGCCCCCTGAATGACGACAGTTGATCGCTTCCATACTGCCGGGGAACGATCTCATTGGTGATCCTTGTCGATCAGTTTCACAATCCCCGGCATCACACTGAACACGCCCAGCGCCAACAACGTACTGAACACCGCCGTCGCCTCCCGGCCCAGCCCGGCCGCGACGCCGATGGCGGCGGTCATCCACAGGCCGGCGGCGGTGGTCAGGCCCTTGACGTGCCCCTCATCGCCATCGCGATTTTTCAGGATAGTGCCAGCCCCCAGGAAGCCGATCCCGGCAATCACGCCCTGCACCACCCGGCTCATGGCATCGGCCTGTGAGCCGGACATCTGCGGCACCAACACGAACAGCGCCGCCCCCATTGCCACCAGCATGTGGGTGCGCACGCCGGCGGCCTTGCCCTGGTGTTCACGCTCGAACCCGAGAATCCCGCCCAGCACCGCGGCCATCAACAGGCGCACGGTCACTCGCGTCAATTGCGAGGCATCGCCGATGTCGGCGAACTCGCCTTGCAGCGTCACCCAGACTTCGTGCCACCAAGTGTTCATGGGATTGTCCTTGTGAGGGGCCATGGACGGTGGACCGCAGCGACCATTAATCGGTTGCACAGAACGATGACCGGCGGTTGCGGCCTGAAACTTTAGTTTCCACTGAAAAAAGGATCCCGTCATGACCGTACGCATCGAGAACCAGACCTGCTTTTTCACCACTGAAAATGGCGAACTCATTCGTCTGTGTCCCGACGTGACCATCATCACCGACGGTGCCATGGCCATGTCGGCAGTGGACATCGAAGGCGAGCGCATCTACATCACGGAAGCCGAGGCCGACGCCTTGACCGTCGCAGGCGCGGTGGATGGACGCCGGCACCTGAAAGCTACCGACAGTGGTTCGGTGATTTGACCGGGGTTGATCCGCACTTGCCGCCGCTGTTTTGCAAAGCCCCATGGACCCCACAGCGTCGGCTGCTTCAAGTTGTCGCAGTTCGTGCAAACACGGCCATCTGATCCGCTTTTTAATGCAATACCTGAGTCTGTTATGCAAACAGATCGCCGCTCATAGTGCTCATGCCTGATGGAGGCTGATGAGCGAAAGACCATGAGCGAAAGAATCCCCGTCCGAACCGTAGAAACATTCGAGCCTTCGCGCCCCAAGATGAAGGCCAAATCCAGCGACAACCTGATCCACACCCGCAGCTTCACCGGGTTGTTCCGCAACCTGCGCATCAGCGGCGCCGGTTTTCTGTTTGTGCTGTTTTTCGGCACCGTGTGGCTGAACTGGGGCGGCCGCCAGGCGGTGCTCTGGGATCTTTCGCAAAGCAAGTTCCATATCTTCGGCGCGACCTTCTGGCCGCAGGACTTCATCCTGCTCTCGGCGTTGTTGATCATTGCCGCGTTCGGCCTGTTTGCGATCACCGTGTTCGCGGGCCGGGTCTGGTGCGGCTACGCCTGCCCACAAAGTTCATGGACCTGGATCTTCATGTGGTGCGAGAAGATCACCGAAGGCGAACGCAACCAGCGGATCAAGTTGCAAGCCGCGCCGTGGGGCCTGAACAAGCTGATGCGTCGCGCGGCCAAGCACACCTTGTGGTTGGCCATCAGCCTGCTGACCGGCCTGACCTTCGTCGGCTACTTCACGCCGATCCGACCGTTGGCCGAAGAGCTGCTGACCTTCCAGATGAGTGGCGTCAGCCTGTTCTGGGTGCTGTTTTTCACCGGCGCCACGTACATCAATGCCGGTTGGCTGCGTGAAGCGGTGTGCATGCACATGTGTCCCTACGCGCGATTCCAGAGCGTGATGTTCGACAAGGACACCCTGACCATTTCCTACGACGTGGCCCGTGGCGAGAGTCGTGGCCCACGCAAGCGCGAAGTCAAACCGGCCGAGGTCGGGCTGGGTGATTGCATCGACTGCCAGCTGTGCGTACAGGTCTGCCCCACCGGCATCGATATCCGCGACGGCTTGCAGATGGAATGTATCGGTTGTGCGGCGTGCATCGACGCCTGTGACTCGATCATGGACAAAATGGGCTACGCCCCAGGGTTGATCAGCTACACCTCCGAGCATCAGTTGCAGGGTGGCAAGACACACCTGCTGCGCCCACGCCTGATCGGCTACACCGCCGTGCTGCTGGTGATGATCGCTGCCCTGGTGATGGCGCTGGTGGAACGACCGATGGTGTCCCTTGATGTCAGCAAGGACCGGGGCCTGTTCCGCGAGAACAGCCAGGGGCAGATCGAGAACATCTACAGTCTGAAGGTGATCAACAAAACCCAGCAGCGTCAGGACTATCAATTGAGCCTGGTGGATGCCGAGGATTTCCAGTTGCAGGGCAGGACCGAATTCAGCCTGGCGCCAGGCGAGATTGTCGATGTGCCGGTGTCAGTGGCGATGCTCACGGAGCGTCCGGCCAGCAGTTCACAGAGCATCGGCTTCAAGGTGGTCGACAGCGATGAGCCTGGCGTCTACAGCGTGGCGAAGAGCCGGTTTGTGGCGCCAATGAATCGCTGAGCCTTTAAGATGCTGACCTTGGTGAAGTGCAGTCTTGTTTTGGCAATGCAATCCACTGTGGCGAGGGGGCTTGCCCCCGTTGGGTCGCGAAGCCGCCCCAAAATGGGACTGCTGCGCAGTCCAACGGGGGCAAGCCCCCTCGCCACAATTAATCGAACCGACTCCATTGCGGGACACCGATGAAACGCTACGAAAAATTCGCCGACGACATCGCAGAACTGATCCGCTCCGGCGTCCTGGGTCCCGGCCAGCGGGTGCCGTCGGTGCGCTACGCCAGCCAGACCTACGGGGTCAGCCCGTCGACGGTGTTCCAGGCCTATTACCTGCTGGAGCGTCGCGGCCTGATCCGCGCTCGACCGCGCTCCGGCTATTTCGTCAACGCCCACGCACCCCGGCCGTTTTCCGAGCCGGTGATCAGCAATGAGGTCAACGAGTCGACGGAAGTCGACGTCAGCGAACTGGTGTTTTCGGTGCTCGACTCGATCAAGGACCCGAACACCGTGCCCTTCGGCTCGGCGTTTCCCAGCCCGACGCTGTTTCCCCTGCAACGTTTGTCCCGCTCCCTGGCCAGCGCCAGCCGCGACATGGATCCGCGCATGGTGGTCACCGACATGTCGCCGGGCAACCCGCAACTGCGCCGGCAAATCGCCCTGCGCTATATGGTCGGCGGGCTGATGTTGCCCATGGAGGAACTGCTGATCACCAACGGCGCCCTCGAAGCCCTGAACCTTTGCCTGCAAGCGGTGACCGAACCTGGCGATCTGGTGGCCATCGAAGCCCCGGCGTTCTACGCCTGTCTGCAAGTACTCGAACGCCTGAAACTCAAGGCCGTGGAAATTCCCGTGCACCCGCGCGATGGCATCGACCTTGGCGTGCTCGAGCAAACCCTGGAACGGCATCCGATCAAGGCCTGCTGGTGCATGACCAGTTTCCAGAACCCCATGGGCGCGACCCTGCCCGAGGCCAAGAAACAGCAGCTTGTGGAATTGTTGCGGCGCCACCAGGTGCCGCTGATCGAAGACGATGTCTACGCCGAACTCTATTACGGCCAGCAAGCACCGAAACCGGCCAAGGCCTTTGATACCGAAGGCCTGGTGATGCACTGTGGTTCATTCGCCAAGAGCCTGGCCCCTGGCTACCGCATCGGCTGGGTGGCTGCCGGGCGTTACGCACAGAAAATCGAACGGCTGAAACTCATGACCTCGCTGTGCGCCTCGATGCCGGCCCAGGCGGCAATCGCCGATTACCTGCAACACGGCGGCTACGACCGGCACCTGCGTAAATTGCGCCACGCCCTGGAAGACCAGCAAAGCGCCATGCTCGCCGCCATCACCCGCTATTTCCCGGCGCAGACGCGGGTCAGCCAACCGGCCGGCGGGTACTTTCTGTGGCTGGAATTGCCACAGCAGATGGATTCGTTGAAGTTGTTCCAGATGGCATTGGCGCAAGGCATCAGCATTGCACCGGGGCCGATCTTTTCACCGACCCAGCGCTTCAGGAATTGTATTCGGTTGAATTACGGCAGCCCGTGGACCGAGGACTCGGAGAAGGCGATGGAGACGTTGGGGCGGATTGTGCGGTCGTTCTGATAAGCAGGTGTCGCCAGGTCTATTGCCTTCGCGAGCAAGCCCGCTCCCACAAGGAATCTCCGGTGTTCACAGACTTTGCGTACACCACGGAACCCTGTGGGAGCGGGCTTGCCCGCGAAGAGGCCAGCACTGACAACGCAAACCTCAGATCAACGCCCACCACCAAGATCAACAAAAGTCCCCGTCGCATAAGAAGCCTTGTCCGACAACAACCAGACAATCGCCTCCGCCACTTCATCCGGACGGCCGCCCCGCGCCATCGGAATCGCCGATTCCAGCTTGCTGACCCGATCCGGATCGCCGCTCAAGGCATGGAAATCGGTGTAGATGTAACCCGGACGCACGGCGTTGACCCGAATCCCCTCACCCGCCACTTCCTTGGACAGGCCGATGGTGAAGGTGTCCAGCGCGCCTTTGGACGCTGCGTAATCCACGTACTCGTTGGGCGATCCCAAACGCGAGGCGACCGACGATACGTTGACGATGCTGCCGCCCTGCCCGCCGTGCCTGGGCGACATGCGCAGGATCGCGTGCTTGGCACAGAGCATCGGCGCCAGGACGTTGGTTTTCATGATTTTGAGAATCCGGAACTCGGACATCTCGTCGACCCGGGACTTCTGCCCGACGGTGCCGGCGTTGTTCACCAGCGCGGTGACCCGCCCCAGCTCACTGTCCACCCGATTGAACAGCGCGATCACTTCGTCTTCGATGCTGACGTCGGCCCGTACCGCAATGGCTTGCGCACCGAGGGCGCGGACTTGCTCCAGCACGCCGAATGCAGACTGTTCGTCCGCCTGATAATTGATGCAGATCCGATAGCCCTGCGCGGCGGCCAACAGAGCGGTGGCGGCACCGATGCCGCGGCTACCGCCGGTGATGACGATGACTTTGTCCATGCGAGCTTTCCCCCAATCAAAGCTTAAGCGGTCGGGGGCAAGAATAACCGCCATTGGCGGTTTTTGCATGGCTTCACATCGGCTGTCATGTCATCGACATCTCGCGCCTGGCACTGGCTTTCAACTGCTCGACCAACTGCTCCCCGCGATGGATTTCCACCATGAAACCTGCGGCCGGCAGCGGATGCCCCAGCAGGTAACCCTGCAACGAATCGCAGCCGAGCTGAGTCAGGAAGTCCTGCTGCACACCGGTTTCCACGCCTTCGGCGACGATGCGCAACCCCAGCGCTTGCCCGAGGGCGACGATGGCCGAAACGATGGCGGCGTCATCGCTGTCGCGCTCCAGGTCCCGGACAAAACCGCGGTCGATCTTCAGCTCGTTGGCCGGCAGGCGCTTGAGGTACATCAAGCTCGAATAGCCGGTACCAAAATCGTCGATGGACAGGTCGACACCCATTTCCGACAGTTCCTGCAGCACCGTCATGCTCGCATCGGCATCGCTCATGGCGGTGGTTTCGGTGATTTCCAGGGTCAGGCTGTTGGGTGGCAGATGGTGCGTCGCCAGCGCCTTGGCAACGCTCTGGACCAGCCCGGCATGGCAAAACTGAATGGCCGAAAGGTTCACCGCGATGCGCCAGTCGGTGTAGCCCAACACGTACCACTCGCGCATCTGACGGCAGGCTTCGTTGAGCACCCACTCGCCGATCGGAATGATCAGCCCGGTTTTTTCCGCCAGCTCGATGAATTTGTCCGGCAACAGCATTCCTTGAGTCGGGTGTTCCCAGCGCAACAAGGCCTCGGCGCCCACCGGCCGGCCATTGGCGGCGTCGAACTTGGGTTGGTAATGCAGGCTGAACTCCTGCTGTTCCACGGCATTGCGCAGATCCTGCAGCAATTGCAGCTGCTTGCGGGCGTTGTTGTTCATCGAGACATCGAAAAAGCTGTAGCCGTTTTTACCCGCGCCCTTGGCGTGGTACATCGCCGCGTCGGCGTTCATCAGCAGTTCGTGGGCGGACTGCCCGTTACCCGGGTAGAGCGCGATGCCGACGCTGGCGGAAATGTGCAAATCATGTTCGGCAACCCGGAACGCACGCGCGATCAACCCGACCTGACGGGCCGCCAGGTTCAAGGCGTCGTTCTGTTCGCTCAATTGCACCAGCAACACGAACTCATCGCCGCCGATCCGTGCCAGGGTGTCCTGGCTGCGCAAGTCTTCGCGCAGGCGCAGGGCCACTTCGCGCAACAACAGATCACCCATGTGGTGGCCGAAGGCATCGTTGACCGGTTTGAAGCCGTCCAGGTCGATGAACATCAGGGCAAAGCACCCCCCTTCTTCCCGGACCCGCGACATGGCCTGATCGATTCGATCGGCGAGCAAGGTCCGGTTCGGCAACCCGGTGAGGGTGTCGTGCAGGGCCAATTGGGTCAGCTCACGGTTGGCCTCGGTCAGCGACTGGGCCAGGCTCGCGGTGCGAGCCTCCAGGCGTGCATCGAGGATCGAGGTCAGCAGGGCAATGCTCAGCACCGCCAACGTGGTGATCAGCACCAGGTTGTCCAGGCCATTGCCGCTCAATCCATTGACCGCCGCGCCACAGAAACTGCCGTCGGCAAAGCGTGCGGCGGCCATCCCGGTGTAGTGCATGCCGACGATGGCGATGCCCATGATCACGGCGGCGCCACCACGGATCAGACGGACATAAGGCGTGTGCTGGCGCAGATGGAAAGCGATCCACAATGCTGCGCCCGAAGCACCGACAGCGATCAGCAGCGAGGCGCCGAACAGCGTCGGGTCATAGTCGATGCCCGGTTGCATGCGCATGGCGGCCATGCCGGTGTAGTGCATCGCGCTGATGCCGGCGCCCATGACCAACGCGCCAAAGGCCAGTTGCCAGGCCGGCAATTGCGGCTGGCTGACCAGCCACAGCGCAAAGCCGCTGGAGAGCACGCCGATCAGCAACGACAACAGGGTGATGGTCCCGTCGTACCCCAGGTCGATCGGCAACTTGAACGCGAGCATGCCGATAAAGTGCATCGACCAGATGCCGATGCCCATGGCAACGGCCCCGCCCGCAGTCCATAAATGCACGGCGCGGCCTTTGGCGGTGGCAATGCGTCCGGTCAGGTCGAGTGCGGTGTATGAGGCGAGAATCGCTACACAGAGCGAAATGATGACCAGAGAGGGGGAATAGCTGCCGATGAGCATGGAGACTTCTCGCGAAAGCCCCCTTGTTAATGGCTTTCATTCTCGGGTGGGGGCAAATGCGGCGATTGTACTGATTCCAAATGAGAACGCACTCACAAAATGAGCAAAGGGCCATCAGTCCGATGAAACGCTTGTTTTAAGGTTTTACATTAACTTGCTTCAAGCTGCTGGCACCTGCCACAAGGAAGGAGTCGAGAGCACAAAACCTGTGGGAGCGAGCTTGCTCGCGATGGCTGCGCCACATTCAGCATGGATGTTGCCTGACCCACTGCTATCGCGAGCAAGCTCGCTCCCACAGGGATTGCAGCTGCGCTATCGGTTTTCGCTCACCTCAGCTGCCCGTCCCAGCCACCCCCCAACGCGGCAATCAACTGCACACTGGCTATCAGGCGGCTTTGCAACAGGTCCAGGTTGCTGCGTTCATTGTTCAGCGCCGCCGCCTGGGTCACCACCACATCGATGTACGCGATCAAACCGGCCTTGTACTGGTTCTGGGTCAGGCGCAACGATTCACGGGCGGCATCCAGTGCCTGTTGGCGCACGACGGCTTCATCCTCAAGCACCTTGAGCTGCACCAGGTAGTTTTCCACTTCGCGGAATCCGTCCAGTACGGTCTGGCGGTACTTGGCCACCGTTTCGTCATAAGCCGCTTCACTGCGGTCGACTTCCGCCGAGCGCTGACCACCGTCGAACAGGGTCATGGCCAATTGCGGTCCGACCGACCAGAAGCGGTTCGGCAGGCTGAACAAGTCTTTCGAGGTACTGCTGCTGTAACCACCGTTCAAGCTCAGGGTCAGGTCCGGGTAATAGGCGGCCTTGGCCACACCGATGTTGGCGTTGGCGGCCATCACCGAGCGCTCGGCCGAAGCGATGTCCGGGCGACGCTCCAGCAACTGAGAAGGCAGCGCCAGCGGTACTTGCGGTAATTGCGGGATGTCCTGGCTTTGCGCCAGGCTGAACTCGGCCGGCGGCAGGCCGATCAGCACAGCGATGGCGTTCTCGAACTGGGCGCGTTGCCAGATCAGGTCGATCAGATCGGCTTCGGTGCTTTTGAGCTGTGTCTGGGCCTGGGCCACCGCGTCCTTGCCCGATACGCCTGCGCGGTATTGGTTTTCGGTCATCTTCAACGAACGCTGGTATGCCTCGACCGTGTCCTGGAGCAAGCGTTTCTGGCCATCGATCACGCGCAGTTGCAGGTAATTCTGCACCAGCTCCGACTGTTGACTCAGGCGCATGGCCGCCAGATCGGCAAAGCTTGCCTGGGCATTGGCGGTGTCGGCTTCGAGGCCTCGGCGCAGCTTGCCCCATACGTCCGCTTCCCAACTGACGCCCGCCTGGGCCGAGTACGTGTCGCGAATACCGCTGGACGAACTGCTCAGGCTGGAACTGCTGCTGCCGGTGCCCTGGCTTGAACGGTTCTTGCTGACGTTCAGGTCCACTGTCGGGAAAAACGCCCCGCGTGCACTGCGCACCAGGGCCTGGGCCTGGCGGTACTGCGCTTCGGACTGGGCGACGGTCTGGTTGGCGCTGTTGAGTTTTTCGATCAGGTCGTTGAGTTGCCGGTCGCCATACAACTCCCACCACGCGCCACGCGCCAGGGCATCGCTCGGGTTGGCCTGACGCCAGCCCTCCGCTGCCTTGTACTGCGCAGGCTCGGCGGTTTGCGGGCGCTGGTAATCCGGGCCGACGGCGCAGGCACTGAGCATCGCCACGCACAGTGACAGGCTCAACAGGCGCGAGCCTCGAGCCGTGATCAGCGGTGCAGCCAGGTTGAAAAGCGAACGGTCAGTCATAGCGGAGTTTCCAGAGCAACATCAGTACGCACCCCGCGCCATTTATTGAAGCGATGGCGCAGGTTGTCGAGATAGAGGTAAACCACCGGGGTGGTGTAAAGCGTCAGTACCTGGCTGAAAATCAGCCCGCCAATGATGGTCAGGCCCAGCGGCTGGCGCATTTCCGCCCCTTCGGCGCGGCTCAGCAGCAACGGCAAGGCACCGAGGATCGCCGCCAGGGTGGTCATCAGGATAGGTCGCAAACGTTGCAGGCAGGCGCTGCGGATCGATTCCAGCGGTGCCATGCCCTGGTTTCGTTCCAGTTGCAACGCCAGGTCGATCATCAGGATCGCGTTTTTCTTCACCACGCCGATCAGCAGAAACAGCCCCAGCAACGAAATCAGGCTGAACTCGCCGCCCAGCGTATAGATCGACAGCAACGCGCCGACCCCGGCCGACGGCAGGGTCGAGAGAATCGTCAGCGGGTGAATGTAGCTTTCGTACAGCACACCCAAGACCAGATACACCGCCACCAGCGCCCCCAGAATCATCCACGGCTGACTTTTTTGGGTCGCCGCGAAAGCGTTGGCTGTGCCGGCCATTTTCGCGATCACGTCTTCCGGCAGGCCGACCTTGGCAATCGCCCGCTCGATGGCGGCACCGCCCTGCTCCACGGTCACGCCTTCGGCCATGTCGAAGGCAATGCTCTCCGAAGCAAACTGGCCTTCGTGGCTGACCCGGTCGTTTTCCAGGCTGTTTTCGTAATGGGCGATGGTCGACAGCGGGATTCGCGCGCCGTCAGCGGTGATCACCTGGACTTGCGTGAGGGTGATCGGGTCCTGGGCGTATTTCGGATTGACCTCCATCACCACCTGGTACTGATTAAGACTGTCGTAGATGGTCGAAATCTGCCGCTGACTGTAGGCGTTGTTCAGCACCGCCGTGACCATGTCCATGTCGACACCCAGACGCTTGGCCTGGTCTCGGTCGACGATCAGGGTCACTTGGCGGGCGCCCCGGCCTTCCCGCGCATCGATCGCCGTCAGCTCCGGCAAGGCCCTGAGCGCGGTGACGACTTTCGGATACCACTCGCGCAATGCCCCCAGATCCCCGCTCTGCAGGATGTACGAGTATTGCGAGGTGGTCTGCTCACGGCCACCACCGAATTGCAGGTCCTGGTCCGCCATGAGCATCAGTTGTGCCCCGGGAACCTTGGGCATTTCCTTGCGCAGGCGTTCGATGACTTTCTGCGCGGAAATGCTGCGCTCCTTGATCGGCTTGAGGCGCACCAGCATGAAGGCGTTGTTGGTGCCGTTATTGCCGCCAATGAACCCGGCGACGCTTTCTACCGCCTCATCCTTCAACACCGCACGGCGGAAAATCTCCATCTTCGGCTGCATCACGCTGAACGACAGGCCGTCGTCGCCGCGCACGAAACCGATCAGCTGACCGGTATCTTGCTGCGGTAAAAATGTTTTAGGAACAACAACATACAACGCAATGTTCACACCAATTGTCACGAACAGGCTGAACAAGGTCAGGCGCTTGTGGCGCAGTACCCAGTCGAGGCTGGTGGCATATTTGCCGACCATCCAGTCGTTGGTCCGCCGGCTCCAGCGTTGCAGGCGGTTCTCCTGCCCCGGCGTGTGCGGCTTGAGCCAGCGAGCGCAGAGCATCGGGGTCAGGGTCAACGACACCACCAGCGAGACCACGATGGCCGCCGCCAGGGTGATGGAGAATTCGCGGAACAGGCTTTCGATGATCCCGCCCATGAACAGGATCGACAGGAACACCGCCACCAGCGACACGTTCATCGACAGCAAGGTAAAACCGACTTCCTGGGCGCCGAGGTACGCGGCCCTCATCGGCCGCACGCCTTCGTCGATGTGCCGGGAAATGTTCTCCAGCACCACGATGGCATCGTCCACCACCAGCCCGGTGGCCAGGATCAGCGCCATCAGCGACAGGTTGTTCAGCGAAAAACCGTAGAGGTACATCACGGCAAAAGTGCCGACCAGCGACACCGGCACCGCCAGGGTCGGGATCAGCGAGGCACGGAAGTTACCGAGGAACAGGAACACCACCAGGATCACCAGCGCCACGGCGATCAGCAGGGTCATTTCCGCCTCGTGCAGCGTGGCCTTGATCACCGGCGAGCGGTCCATCGCCAGGTTCAGCTTGACGCTGGCCGGCAGCACCGCCTGCAACGCCGGCAGCTGGGCCTTGATCTCGTTGACCGTCTCGATGATGTTCGCACCGGCTTGGCGGTTGATCACCAGCAGCACCGCCGCGTCGTCGTTGAAGAAACCGCTGTTGTAACGGTCCTCGACGCCATCGCTGACCTTGGCCACATCCTTCAGGCGCAGGGCCGCGCCACCGTTGTAGTGGATGATCAGCGACTCGTAGTCCTTGGCTTTTTCCAGCTGATCGTTGGCCTGGACCTGCCACAGCCGCTGATCGTCTTCCACCGAGCCCTTGGGCCGGCGCACGTTGGCATTGGCGATGGTGTTGCGCACATCGTCCAGGGCCACGCCGTACTGGTTCAATGACTGCGGTTCAAGCTCGATACGTACCGCCGGCAACGAACTGCCGCCGATCTGCACCTCGCCGACGCCCTGTACCTGGGACAGGCTCTGGGACAGGATGGTCGATGCCAGGTCATAGAGCTGGCCTTTTTCCAGCACATCCGACGTCAGCGACAGCACCATGATCGGCGCCTGGGACGGGTTGACCTTCTTGTAGGTCGGCATGCTGCGCATCCCGCTCGGCAGCAGGGTGCGCGAGGCATTGATCGCTGCCTGCACTTCCCGCGCCGCGCCGTTGATGTCGCGGTCCAGGTCGAATTGCAGGATCACCCGGGTCGAACCCTGGCTGGACCGGCTGCTCATGGTGTTGACCCCGGCAATGCTGCCGAAAGAACGCTCCAAAGGCGTGGCCACGGTCGACGCCATCACCTCGGGGCTGGCCCCGGGCAGGCTGGCCTGGACCACGATCACCGGAAAGTCCATTTGCGGCAGCGGCGACACGGGCAGCAAACCGAAGCTCACGCCGCCCAGCAGCATGATCGCCAGGCTCAGCAGCATGGTCGCGACCGGGCGCTTGATGAAAGGGCCGGAAAGGTTCATCGATGATTGCCCCCCGCACCAACCCACGAGCCCTGCTGCCCCCCTGTGGGAGCGGGCTTGCTCGCGAAGAGGGCCTTGCATTCAACATCCCTGTCGACTGACCGGACGCCTTCGCGAGCAAGCCCGCTCCCACAGGTTCTGCGGGGCGTCATACCGTCGCCTCCTGAGCGTCGGACTTGCCAAAACGCCGACCGAGACGGTCGAAGTACAGGTAGATCACAGGCGTAGTGAACAGCGTCAGAATCTGACTCAACAACAGGCCGCCGACCATCACCAGACCCAGCGGTTGGCGCAGTTCCGCGCCGGAACCGGTGGCCAGCATCAACGGCACGGCACCGAACAAAGCCGCCAGGGTGGTCATCAGGATCGGCCGGAAACGCAGCAATGCCGCCTGATAGATCGCCGTTTGCGGGTCCATGCCCTGGTTGCGCTCGGCGTCGAGGGCGAAGTCGATCATCATGATCGCGTTCTTCTTCACGATGCCGATCAACAGGATGATGCCGATGATCGCGATCATGCCCAGGTCGTTGCCGCTGAGGATCAACGCCAGCAAGGCGCCCACCGCCGCCGAAGGCAAGGTCGAAAGAATGGTGATCGGGTGGATGTAGCTCTCGTAGAGCACACCCAGCACGATGTACATGGTCACCACCGCCGCCAGGATCAGCAGCAAGGTGCTCGACAACGAAGCCTGGAACGCCTGCGCCGCGCCCTGGAACTGGGTCTGCACGCCAATCGGCATGCCGATGTCCTTCTGCACCTGCTCGATGATCTCGACCGCATGCCCCAGCGCCACGCCGGGCGCGAGGTTGAAGGACATCATCACCGCCGGGAACTGGCCGATGTGGGTGATCGCCAGTTGCGCCTGACGCTCCTCGACATGCGCCAGGCTGGACAGGCGTACCTGACCGCCATCGGTGGTCTTGACGTGAATCTGCTCCAGCGCCTGCGGGCCGATCTTCTCCCCTGACTGCGATTGCAGCACCACGCGGTACTGACTGGCCTGGGTATAGATCGTGGAAATCTGCCGCTGACCAAAGGCGTCGTACAGCGCATCGGTGATGTTCGACACCGACACACCAACCCGCGACGCCGCATCGCGGTCAATCACCAGATAGACCTGCAAGCCCTTGTCCTGCAAATCGCTGGCGACGTCGGTCAATTCCGGCCGGTCGGCCAAAGCCTCGACCAGACGCCCGCTCCACAGGCTCAGCAGCTCCGAGTCCGGCGACGACATGCTGAACTGATACTGCGTGCGGCTGACCCGGTCTTCGATGGTCAGGTCCTGCACCGGCTGCATGAACAGGCGGATGCCGACCAGTTTGTCCAGTTCCGGTTGCAGGCGGGCAATCACTTGCATGGCGCTCAGGTCGCGGTCGTTGTGCGACTTGAGGTTGATCAGCAACCGGCCGCTGTTGAGGGTCGAGTTGTCGCCATCCACGCCAATGTAGGAGGACAGGCTCTCGACCGCCGGGTCGGCCAGGATGACCTTGGCCAGTTCCTGCTGGCGCTCGCTCATGGCGGCGAAGGAAATCGATTGCGGCGCTTCGGAAATGCCCTGGATGACGCCGGTGTCCTGCACCGGGAAGAAGCCCTTGGGCACCACCATGTACAGCAATACCGTCAGCGCCAAGGTGCCAATGGCCACCATCAAGGTCAGCGGCTGGTGCTTGAGCACCCACTGCAACTTGCGCCCGTAGGCGGCGATCATCCAGTCGATGAACGCACCGCTGGCACGGTAGAAGCGGCCCTGCTCTGCTTCCTTGGGTTCACGCTTGAGCAACCGCGCGCACATCATCGGCGTCAGGGTCAGGGAAACGACCAGGGAAATCAGGATCGCTACCGCCAGCGTAATGGCAAATTCGCGGAACAACCGCCCGACCACGTCCGCCATGAACAGCAGCGGGATCAGCACGGCGATCAGCGACAACGTCAGGGAGATCAGGGTGAAACCGATCTGCTTGGCGCCCTTGAGCGCCGCGTTCAGCGGGCTGTCGCCCTCCTCGATGAAACGCGAAATGTTCTCCAGCATGACGATCGCATCGTCCACCACGAAACCGGTGGCGATGGTCAGGGCCATCAGGGTCAGGTTATTGACCGAGAACCCAGCCAGGTACATCACGCCGAACGTACCGATCAGCGACAGCGGCACGGCCACCGACGGAATGATCGTGGCGCTGGCGCGACGCAGGAACAGGAAGGTGACCATGACCACCAGGGCGATGGCGATCAGCAATTCGTGCTGCACGTCCTTGACCGAGGCGCGGATGGTCTGGGTGCGGTCGGTCAGCACCACCACGTCGAGGCCGGCCGGCAGGTTATCGGTGATGCTCGGCAGCAGGGCCTTGATCCGGTCCACCACCTCGATCACGTTGGCGCCGGGCTGACGCTGGATGTTCAGCAGCACGGCCTGGTTCTCGTTGGCCCACGCGGCGAGCCGCTCGTTCTCGGCGCCGTCGACAATCTCCGCCACGTCCTTGAGCCGCAACGGCGCGCCGTTGGCGTAGGCCAGGATCAGGTTGGCGTAGTCCTTGGGCGACGTCAGTTGATCGTTGGCATCGAGCATCGAGACCCGGGTCGGGCCGTCGAAGTTGCCTTTGGGCTGGTTGACGTTGGAGGCGCCGATCAGCGTGCGCACATCCGACAGGTTCAGGCCGTTGGCCGCCAAAGCCTCGGGATTGACCTTGATCCGCACGGCCTGGCGTTGACCACCGGCAATGCTGACCATGCCGACGCCACTGATCTGGGCAATCTTCTGCGCCATGCGCGTATCGACCAGATCGTTGAGCTTGGGCAACAACATGGTCTTGGAAGTGATGGCCAGGGTCAGCACCGGCGTATCGGCCGGGTTGACCTTGTTGTACACCGGCGGTGCCGGCAGGTCCTTGGGCAACAGGTTGGTCGCGGCGTTGATCGCCGCCTGCACTTGCTGCTCGGCCACGTCCATGTTGATGTCGAGGCTGAACCGCAGGGTCAGCACCGACGCGCCGCCGGAACTGGTGGACGCCATTTGCGTCAGGCCGGGCATCTGCCCGAACTGCCGCTCAAGTGGCGCGGTCACCGCGCTGGTCATGACATCCGGACTGGCGCCGGGGTACAAGGTCATGACGCGAATGGTCGGGTAATCGACCTGGGGCAACGCCGACACCGGCAGCAACCGGTAGGCGATGACGCCGGCCAGGATAATCGCCAGCATGCTCAGCGTGGTGGCTACCGGGCGAAGGATGAACAGCCGCGAGAGATTCATGCGCCGCCCTTTTTCGCCTTGTCGGTGGTCGCAGGCTCAGCCGCGTTGACCGCCGATTTGCCTTGCAGGTGTTCGGTCGGCGTGGTCGGCACGTCCTGGCTGTCGTTGACCACCTCCACATCGCTGCCGTCTTTCAGGCGGTCAGTGCCTTCCAATACGACCCGATCGCCCGCCGACAGTCCTTCGGTGACCACAGTGTTCAGGCCGTCGCTGGCGCCGACTTTCAACTGACGGATCTTGACCTTCTTGTCACCGTCCAGGACATAGGCGAACGTGCCGTTGGTGCCGAACTGGATCGCGGCGGAAGGCACCAGTACCACGTCTTTGAGGGTGTCGGCCAACAGGCGCACATTGACGAACTGGTTGGGGAACAGCGACTGATCGCGGTTCTCGTAACGGGCCTTGAATTTCAGGGTGCCGGTGGTGACGTCGATCTGGTTGTCCAGGCTCTGCAGCACGCCCGTGGCTTGCAGTTTGGTATCACCGCGGTCCCAGGCTTCAGCCGGCAGTTTGGCGCCGCTGCGATAACGGGCCAGCACGGTGTCGAGGCTGTTTTCCGGCAGGGTGAAGGCCACGCTGATCGGTTGGGTCTGGGTGATGATCGCCAATGCGGTAGTGTCATTGGCCGCTACCAGGTTGCCGACGTCCAGTTGACGCAGGCCGACGCGACCGGTGATCGGAGCGCGGATCCTGGTGAATTCGAGGTTGAGCCTGGCGTCGTTGACCGCCGCCTGATTGGTCTTGACCGTGCCCTGGAACTGACCGACCAGCGCTTCGGCGGTGTCCAGGGTCTGCTTGGCAATACTGTCTTCGCGGTACAGGCCGCGATAACGCTCGACGTCGACCTGGGCGTTTTTCAGCTGCGCCTGATTCTGCAGCAAGGTGCCCTCGGCTTGAAGCAAGGCATTCTGGTAAGGGCGCGGGTCTATTTCGACGAGCATGTCGCCGGCCTTGACCATCTGCCCTTCTTCGAAATAGATCTTGACCAACTCACCGCCAACGCGACTGCGGACATTGATGGTGTTCAGCGCCGTAACCGTGCCCAGAGCCTTGAAATACAGCGGGAAATCACCCTTGACTGCCGGAGCCACTCGCACCGGCACCGGCCCGGACGCGCCACCGAATCCCGGGCGCATCCCGCCCGACCTGCCGGTATGCCCGGCGACGGCTTTCTGCCCCGCAGCCTCTTTGGGTGCAGCGCTGCCGGGCCAGAATTTCCAGCACAGGCCAGCGATGACCAACAGGACAAGCAGGCCGAACAGCCAGCGACGAGGACTACGGGAAACGGAGGATTGCATTGAGTGATCAACCATTGGGCGCGTGGGCTTTTTTACATGAGGCTGAACGATAAGCACTGGCGGGTTTTAAGCAAAGCGCCTTTACCGGCAATTTACCTTCGGCTTACGTAACAGGAGAATTATCCAAGACACTGAAACACAAATGAAAACGGCCTGGACAGGGCCAGGCCGTTAAACATTGTAAAGCCCGGCTTATTTCAGAACAGCAAGTGCCGCGTCATAGTTCGGCTCGTCAGCGATTTCGCCAACCAGTTCGCTGTGCAGCACGTTGTCGTTTTCGTCCAGAACCACGACGGCACGAGCGGTCAAGCCTTTGAGCGGGCCGTCGGCGATGGCCACGCCGTAGTTCTGGATGAACTCGGCACCACGCAGGGTCGACAGGTTCTGTACGTTTTCCAGGCCTTCGGCGCCGCAGAAACGGGCCTGGGCGAACGGCAGGTCAGCGGAGATGCACAGCACGACAGTGTTGTCGACGCTGCTGGCCTTGGCGTTGAACTGGCGCACGGAGGTGGCGCAGGTCGGGGTATCAACGCTTGGGAAGATGTTCAGCACTTTGCGCTTGCCGGCAAAGTCCTTCAGGGTGACGTCGGACAGATTGCCGGCAACCAGGGAAAAGGCTGGCGCCTTGGAACCGGCTTGTGGCAGTTGGCCGTTGACTTGAACCGGGTTGCCTTTGAGAGTGACTTGAGCCATGAACGGAGTCCTTCTGAACGTTGTGGTGGAGAATTTTGACGAGGCCGAAGTTAACCACGAAATTGTCCGACGACCTATGGTCAAACATAAATTGTCATGTATCAGAGCACAAAATTGGATACACGTGCCCTCCCATACACCACAAGACCCTGTGGGAGCGGGCTTGCTCGCGAATACGGCAGCACATTCAGCATCGCCGGGACTGACAGATCGCTTTCGCGAGCAAGTCGGATCGCCGCACCGCCGCTCCCACAGGGACAGCGGTGTTATTTGAGCAACCGCAACATATTGCGGTGGCGCGCCTCGAAAATCCGTCGCATATAGCCATTGACCAGCAACCACTCCACCGGCGCGCCGCCAATCGCCGAATACGTCACCCGGTCGGTGTATAGCGTACCGCCCTCTCCCGCTGCGACCCGATGTTCATGACGAAAGGCGCGCATCGGCCCGTTGAGCATTTCGTCGATGAAATGCCACTCACCGACCTCACGGATCACCACCGTCCAGTTCGACGGAAGAACATTGAACATCCAGTGCCTGAAACGAAACTGTCGACCTGCCTCGATGTGCAGGTTATTCAGGTCGATATCGCCCAGCGGTGTGATGCGTTCGGGGAAGATTTTCGGGAAGTTCACGCCTTCGAGGCAGAAGTCGAGGACTTGCCCAGGCGAGCGGTTGGGGATGAGGGTCGTGAGCTCCAGGACAGGCATGAGCAGTGGCAATCCATTGGCCGAGGGACCCGCAGGCTACCATCACACCAAAGCCCCATGCATCCCCTTGGGGTATCACTAAAATCTGTTGCAGTTTTTTGTTAGAGGGTTGTCGATTCAGGCGCTGATCATTCGACTATCAAGTAACTCACTTACCCCCCAATGGAGAAAAACCATGCGATTCATGATCATCATCAAGGCCAGCCAGGATTCCGAAGCCGGCGTGATGCCCAGCCAGGAACTGCTGACCGCCATGGGTAACTACAACGAAGAACTGGTGAAGGCCGGCATCATGCTCGCGGGCGAAGGCCTGCACCCAAGCAGCAAAGGCGCTCGTATAAAGTTTTCAGGTGACAAACGCACAGTGATCGACGGCCCCTTCATCGAAACCAAGGAACTGATTGCCGGTTTCTGGTTGTGGAAAGTGAAGTCCAAAGAAGAAGCCATCGAATGGGTCAAGCGCTGCCCCAACCCGATGCCTGGCACCGAGGCCGAGATCGAGATTCGCCAGGTGTTTGAAGCGGAAGATTTTGGTGCAGAGTTCACACCAGAACTGCGTGAGCAGGAACAGCGGGTTTGGGAACAGGCGAAGAAGAACTGAGGTTGACTGAACCGGCTGTTGCTTCAGTTTCCTGTGGGAGCGAGCCTGTTCGCGAAGAGGTCGTCATATCCAACGCTTATATTGACTGACAGGCCGCCTTCGCGAGCAGGCTCGCTCCTGCATCGGCTAGATAGTTACTTAACTTGTTTGGGCAAACGCTTGATCCGTATTAACTTTTTAGTACACGAAATTCACGAGAAACCGCCCACAAAACGAAAGAATTAATCCTTCCTACTGGTTAACCCGCAGTTAACTGCTAAGTTCATCTGACGAGTCCTACAGGCTTGATCGGAAAGGGATTACGCAGTTACGGCCAGGTTCAGGGGCCATCTGCCCAATCAGCCACCAGGGAACGGGGGGATTAATGTCTAAGATTTTGCGGAAGTACGCCTTTGTATGGGTGACTTCACTCGCACCTGCTTTTTGTGCTCACGCGGATAACGCCGAGACCGCCAACAAAAGCAACAACCCGCTGAACCTGGCACCCGGTATAAACCTGCAGGATTACTACACACCCAAGCTGTTCGATACCAACGCTCACACCAATGATGCGCTGCTGCGCGGCGCCCTTCCGATGGCAGCCAATGACGTCATAGGCGTCCCGCAGTTGCTGCGCGTCACGCTTCCCGTCAGCACCCGACCCGATCCGCACAACGGCTACAGCACCGGCATCGGCGACCTGAACGTATTCGACATTTTCCTGCTCAAGACCGAAGGCGTGCAGCTGGGCATCGGCCCGCAAATCACTGCGCCGACCGCCGAGCAGGATGAACTGGGGTGGTCCGTTCTACGGGATTTTGCGTTTGTATCTGCCAAAACCGGAAGTCACCAACGGCCAATGGCACATGCCGTTGCTGACTCCTGTCACCCCAAAACAATAAACGGAGTCAGGCATGTTCAGGCCTCTCGTAGTGCGCCCCTTGTTGGCGCTGTGCATGGTCAGCGGTAGTCCATTGGTACTGGCGGCCGAAGGTGGTGTCGGTCGCCCCATCACCGGGCAGCAAGTGTTTTCCAACGCAGGGATCGTGCCCCCGGAGCCGGGTTGGGTCATGTCCCTGACCAGCATCTGGTACGACGGCGAACTCAAGGGCAGCGCTCAAGTGCCGATCGTGGGTGCCATCAGTACCGGGCTGGACATGAAGGTTTCCTACACCATGGCCAACTTCACCCATGTCTGGGACACCGGCAAAGGTCCCTGGAACTATGCCTCGGCCATAGGCGTGCCAGTGCAGTATACCGACATCACCGCCAACGTGACCGGCCCCCGTGGCCGTACACTGGGCACCTCGGACACCGGCACCCAGTTCGCCGACATGCTGGTGACCCCGATCGCGGCTGGCTACCACTTCGACGAACTCAACCACATCTCGCTCTCGCTGCCGATCTACGTGCCGACAGGCGCCTACAACGTCGATCGCCTGGCCAACCCCGGGCAGAACAATTACACCTTCATGCCTACCGTGGCGTTCACCCACCTGGATGGCAAGGGCGGCGAATTCACCCTGTCGAGCGGCCTGGAGTTCTACACCGAGAACGACGCCACGGATTATCGCAACGGCAACATTTTCACCCTCGATGCACTGTGGACCCATGGATTCGGCAACGGCTGGAACGCCGGCATGGTGGCAGGCTATATCCAGCAGCTCACCGATGACTCCGGATCCGGCGCAACCAGTGGCTTTCGCGGGCGCTCCGTGGGCGCTGGCCCGACAGTGGGCTGGACCGGCAAGTTCGCCGACGCCCAGGCCAATATCAGTGCTCGCTGGGTCCCGGAGTTCGATACCAAGAACCGGCCTGAAGGCAATGGTTTCAGCGTCAACATGACCCTGGCGTTTTTCTAGGAGACCCCATGACCGCACTCAACGACCTCAATGCCCTGCAAGCCAGCATCGCCGAAGCCGTGCTCGGCCAGGATCAGGTCATTCGACAAATCCTTGTGGGCCTGCTGGCCAACGGTCACCTGCTGCTGGAAAGCCTGCCCGGCCTGGCCAAGACCCGTACGGTGAAAGCATTGGCCAAACACCTGGACGCGAAGATGAGCCGCATTCAGTTCACCCCGGATTTGCTGCCGTCGGACATCACCGGCGCCGAGGTGCTGCATCAGGTCGAAGGCAAGAACGAAATCCGCTTCCAGCCCGGCCCGCTGTTCGGCAACCTGATTCTCGCCGACGAAATCAACCGTGCACCGGCCAAGGTCCAGGCGGCGTTGCTCGAAGCCATGGAAGAACGCCAGATCACCGTGGCCGGCAACAGCCATGCGCTGCCGGAACTGTTCATTG
The DNA here is from genome assembly GCF_019956305.1 of Pseudomonas sp. BF-B-30. Taxonomy (NCBI): domain Bacteria; kingdom Pseudomonadati; phylum Pseudomonadota; class Gammaproteobacteria; order Pseudomonadales; family Pseudomonadaceae; genus Pseudomonas; species Pseudomonas sp. BF-B-30. The sequence continues at coordinate 312,285 of NZ_JAHBDG010000011.1, forward strand.
TGGTAGCGACTCAGAACCCGATCGAACAGGAAGGCACGTACCCGCTGCCGGAAGCGCAGATGGACCGCTTCCTGATGAAAGTGTTGCTCGATTACCCGAGCGCGGAAAACGAAAGCCAGGTGCTGCGTCTGCTGCGCGAAGAAGAACAGGCCCTCGGCGCCAGGACCGCTGCGGTGCAGGGATTCTCGTTGTCTCAGGACGTGGTGTTCGGCGCGCGCCGAGAAGTCAGTGCCGTGCACGTCTCCCCGGCCATCGACCGTTACCTGATCGACCTGATCAACGCCACTCGCCACCCGGCCGATTACGACGCCGACCTCGGGCGCTGGATCAGCATCGGCGCCAGCCCTCGCGGCGGCATCGGTCTGGACCGCTGCGCTCGGGCGGACGCCTGGTTGCAGGGCCAGGATTTCGTTTCTCCGGACAACGTCCGCGCCGTGGTGCACCCGGTGCTGCGCCATCGTCTGCAACTGAGCTACGACGCGGTGGCCGATGGTGTGAGCGCCGATCAGGTGCTCGACCGTCTGCTCGATAAAGTGGCGATTCCTGCGTGAACATTGATGGCCTGGTGTATGTCTCTCTGGCGCAGTTGATGGCCCTGGAGTTCAAGGCCCGTGACCTGAGTTTTCTGGCGCGTCAGCCCCAGGGCAGCATCCTGGCCGGCAACCACGCTTCGCGTTTGCGTGGCCGGGGCCTGAACTTCGATGAGCTGCGTCGATACCAGCCCGGCGATGACCTGCGCCACCTCGATTGGCGCGCATCCCTGCGCACCGGCAAACCGGTGGTACGGACATTCACCGAAGAGCGCGACCGCCCGGCGCTGATCCTCGTCGACCAGCGCATGTCGATGTTCTTTGGTTCGCAACGCAGCTTCAAATCCGCGGTCGCCGCCGAGCTCGGCGCCCTGGCGGCGTGGATGGTGTTCAACGCCGGCGACCGCGTCGGTGGACTGGTCTTCAACGATCAACGCATCGACAGCATCGCCCCGCTGCGCAGCCGCAAACGGATCGAAGCGCTGTGCAGCCGCATCGCCCAGCAGAACCAGGCGCTCAATGCCGCCAACCCGGACGCCGAGGGCGAAGACCAGCTCGACAAGGTCCTGCAGCATTGCCTGGCCGTGGCCGGTCACGATCACCTGATCTGCATCGTCAGCGACTTCGCCGGGGCCGGCGAACGCACCTTGCAACTGATGCGGCAACTGGCGGCGCACAACGATGTAATTGCCACGCAGGTGTATGACCCGCTTGCGCTTAACCTGCCGAAAAACGGCCGCGTGCTGGTCACCCAAGGGCAATTGCAGGTGGAGCTGGCGGTGGATCGGCAACAGGTGCACCAACCCCTCGGAGACTTTCTCAGCGGGCGGCTCAAGGACGTCGCGACTTTGCTGCGCCGCAGCCAGGTGCCACTGATGATGTTCAGCACCGCAACAGAAGCCCACGAACAACTGCGCGCCGAACTGGGCAAGCTTACCGGAGGGCGCCGATGAACCCCGCTATCCCGAGCATCGACCAGCTCAAGGAAATGGCGCTGCCGGCGCCGGTCAGTTATGCACCGCAAACCTGGGGGTGGTGGGCGTTGCTGGCGTTGTTGATCGTTACGTTGGGGGTGACCGGCGCGCGGCGCTACCGGCAATGGCGGCGCGATCGCTATCGGCGCGAGGCGTTGGTGCGGCTGGAGGAATTGCAGCAGCGCAGCAATGACCTGAATGCGTTGCGCGAGCTTCCTGAGTTGCTCAAGCGCGTGGCCCTTTCCATGCCCTACGCATCCCCTGTGGGAGCGGGCTTGCTCGCGAAGAGGGCCTTAAACGCAACATCCATGTCGACTGACCGGACGCATTCGCGAGCAAGTCGAATCGTCGCACCGCCGCTCCCACAGGGGTCTCCAGCGGCGTTGGGGAAAGAGGACTGGCAGGCATTTTTGCAGCGGCACAGTAAACAGCCGCTACCCGTCGACTTCAGCCAACAACTGTCGCTGCTGGCCTACGCCCCCGACGCAACATTGCGGGCCATGCCCAATGAACAGCGCCAACAGCTGTTCAGCACCTGCAAAACCTGGGTGGAGCGTCATCATGTGGCAGCTTGATTACCCCTGGCTGCTGATCCTGCTGCCGCTGCCGTGGTTCGGCTATCGCTACCTGTCCGACTACCGCGAAGCGCGCAGCGCCGTGCGTGTACCGTTTTTCGGGGCGATGAGCCGCGCCGTCGGCCAGGCACCGAGCCAGGCCGGCACCCGCAGCAACCGCTGGCAATTGCTCCTGAATCTGCTGGTCTGGACGCTGTTGCTGGTGGCGGCAAGTCGGCCGGTGTTGGTGGAAAAGCCCATCGAGCGTCAGCAGCCGGTGCGGGACCTGATGCTGGCCATCGACATTTCCCAGTCGATGGAAACCACCGATTTCACCGACGCCAACGGCCAGAAAATCAATCGCCTGGCCGCAGTCAAGGAAGTGGTGCACGGGTTCATCGACAAACGTAAAGACGATCGAATCGGACTGATCGTGTTCGGCACAGGTGCCTATCCACAGGCACCGCTGACCCTGGACCACGCCAGCCTGTCGCTACTTCTGGACGACACCGGCATCGGCATGGCCGGCCCCAACACCGCCATCGGCGACGCCATCGGCCTGAGCCTGAAACTGCTGGCCCAGGCCCACGAGCAGGAAAAAGTGCTGATCCTGCTCACTGACGGCAATGACACCAGCAGCGCCATTACCCCGGATCACGCGGCCGCCATGGCCGCGGCCAAAGGCGTGGTGATTCACACCATCGGCATCGGCGACCCGACTGCCGAGGGCGAAGCCAGGGTCAACCTGCAAGGCTTGCAGGACATTGCCCAAGCCACGGGCGGGCGTTTCTTCCGCGCCGAAGACCGCAATGCCCTGGATCAGGTCTACAGCACCCTGGACAAACTCACCCCGCATCAGGTGAAAACCCTCAGCCACCAGCCCAAACGCGATCTGTTCTGGTGGCCGCTGGGCGCTGCCATTGCCCTGCTGGCGCTTTATCACCTGGGCGCCCTGCTGCTTCCACGGCTGATGCTCGCCCGTCAACGGCAGGAAGCCTGACATGGACATCAACCTCAGCGACTTCCATTTCCTGCGCCCACTGTGGCTGTTGCTCGCGGTGTTCGGCGCATTGCTGCCATTGCTGTGGCGGCGCAACCAGGACCTGCAACGGCGCTTGCGCAGCAACATCGCCGCGCACCTGCTGCCGCATCTGCTGATCACCCCGCAGGACCGGCAACGCCTGCGTCCCGTGCACCTGGTATGTGCGCTGCTGGTACTGGGCGCCATCGCCGCCGCCGGGCCGACCTGGGAACAGGATCGGCCGGACTTTCTGGAAAACCGTGCGCCGCTGATCATTGCCATCGACCTGTCGCCCTCCATGGACGCCAGCGACGTTCCACCCAGTCGCCTGGAAGCGGTCAAGCACAAGCTCCACGACTTGATCCAGCGCCGCGCCGGTTCGCGCAATGCCTTGATTGCCTACGCCGGCAGCGCGCATCTGGTGTTGCCCGCCACCGACGACCCGGCGCTGCTCGATACGTTCATTCAGGCCCTGAGCACCGACCTGATCAGCAAACCGGGGAAAAATGTCAGCGCGGTCATCGATCAGGCCAAGCGCCTGCTCGCCGCCGAGAAAACGCCCGGCACCCTGCTGTTGATCACCGATGGCGCCGACATCTCGGCACTGGCCGGGCTGGACAAGCAACTGGCAGACAGTGCGCTGCAAGTGCTGATATTGGCGGCCGGCAGCAGCGACGGCGGGATCATCCGCGATGCCAGCGGCCAGCCACGCACCGACAGCGACGGTCGCCCGCAACTCGGCAGCTTCGATCAGGACGCCCTCAAGCAGCTTGCCTCAACGCTGGACGCCCCGCTGGGCAGCCTGACCCTCAACGATGACGATCTGGACTGGATCGAACTGCACGCCGAGCAGCACTTCCAGGCAGCCAGTGACGAGCAGCGCGAATTGCACTGGAAAGACGCCGGTTACTGGCTGTGCTGGCCGCTGTTGTTGCTCGCTTTCTTCAGCGTACGCAGGGGCTGGAGCCTGAACTGGATGGCTGCACTGCTGCTGACGGTGGGCTTGGGCCTGCAACCGGCGCCGGCACAGGCCAACGCGCTGACCGATGCCTTTTTCACCCGCGACCAGCAAGGTCGCTGGGCCTTCGAACATGAGCACTACCCTCAGGCGGCGGCACTGTTTGTCGATCCGTACTGGAAAGGCGTGGCCGCCTACAACGCCGCCGATTTCGACCTGGCACTGGCCAGCTTCGCGCGACTCGATACTGCGCAGGCGTATTTCTACCTGGGCAACACCTACGTGCGCCGCTTCAAGTTCGATCAGGCCATCGCGTCCTATACCCAGGCGCTGAAATTGCAACCGCAGTTCCCGGAAGCCACGGCCAACCTGGCCCTGGCCATTGCCTTGCAGAAAGACACCGAAAGCGCCGAGAAAAACACGCCAGAGGTCAAACCCGACGAAATCAAGATGGACAAGGCGCCGGGTAAAGGCCAAAGCAAAAAGGTGGAGACCCAGCAAGCGGCCTCGGATGAGCAATGGTTGCAGAACCTCACCACATCGCCGGCGAAATTCCTCAAGCAGAAATTCAGCTTGCAGGATCAGGCGGGGGTCAAGCCATGAGCGTTATTCGGCAAGACCGCGTCGCGGCATTCGCGAGCAAGCCCGCTCCCACAGGGGGCTTGTGGTGTCCTTGTGGGAGCGGGCTTGCTCGCGAAAGGGCCCGACCACTCACCACAATACTCGGCGCCCTGCTCATCGGCCTGATCAGCCTCAACACATTCGCCGCCGACCCTCAGTTGAAAGTCCAGGCCAGCCTGCAACCCGCCGACCCCGTCATGGTCGGCAGCCTGGTCCAGTTGCGACTAGATGTCTTCACCGACTCCTGGTTCACCAGCGCCCCCACCCTGCCCGACCTGAAACTGCCCGGCGCATTGGTGATGCCACCGGACGGCCATGCCCAGCACATCAACCAGACCTTCGACGGCCAGTCCTTCAGCGGCATGCGCTACAGCTACCTGATCACCCCGAACCTGGCCCAGGGCTACGACATTCCGGCACTGACGGTACAAGCCACACCGGGTCAGGCAAGCCACGAACTCAGCGCCAAAAGCCAGCCTTTGCACTTCAACGCCGCGCAACCACCGGGGTTCCAGCCCGGAGAGGCGGTGCTGGTGGCTCAAGGGCTGCGGTTTACCCAGAAGACCGTCAATTCGGCCACGCCGCTGAAGGTCGGCGACAGCATCACCCGGGAACTGACCTTGCAGGCCGACGGTGCCCTGGCCATGTCACTGCCGACACCGGCGCAGGATGTCATCAAGGGTCTGAGCCGTTACCCGAAAGCACCGCAAATCCGCAATCTGGATGACGGTCGCGGCAACTTCAATGGCGGCCAGCGCATCGACAGCGTGACTTATCGAATCGACACCGAAGGCCACTACAGCCTGCCATCCGTCGAAATCAAATGGTGGGATGCCAGCAGCCAGCAAACCCGCATGGCCACGGTGCCTGCCGTGACCTTCGACGCGGTGGCCAACAACGCCTACAAACCGGTGTTTTCCATTACCGAAGACCTGAAAAAACTCGGCCAGCAGAATCGCCTGCACCTTTCCGGGCACTGGTTCGGACTATTGACACTGGTGTTGGCGGTAATGGCACTCGGCTGGTTCAGTCGCCCGCTCGTACACCGCACGCACCTCAAGTGGCAAGCCCGACGCCGCGCCCGACATGCCGCCTGGCTGGAGTCCGCCGACTACGCATGGCGGCAGATACCGCCGCAGATCGAAGGCAAACCGGCGCAACTCAGCGCCCTGTACCTGTGGACCCGCCGCAGTCGTCGGGGCCTGAAACTGACCGGCCTCGGCCCACGCCTGCAAACCTTCCTGCGCGCCTGTTATGGCCGCGAACCGGACAAAGACCAGGCGCTGCGCCAAATCGGGGAGTCCTTGTCTACGCTGCATAGTCAGTCCGGACGCAACAGAGAAACAGTCGTCTCTGCTCTTCATCCGCTCAACCCCGTTCACGAGAAGGACTTGCCATGACGAACTCGACATCGCTACGCCATCATCGCGCATTCAGTTTCCTGCTGACCTTGGCCTTGAGCCTGCCGCTGCTGGTGCAGGCAGCCGAGCCACTGCCCTCCTGGAACGACGGTCCGTCGAAAAAGCAGATCATCGAGTTCGTGCAGACGGTCACCGATCAAAACAGCAAGGACTTCGTCAAACCCGAGGACCGCATTGCCGTGTTCGACAACGACGGCACCTTGTGGAGCGAGCAACCGATGTACTTCGAGTTGCTGTTCGCCCTGGAAGAAGTCAAACGCACCGCGCCGCAGCACCCGGAATGGAAAACCACCCAGCCGTTCCAGGCCGTATTGGAAAACGATCACAAGGCACTGGCCGCCACCGGCATGGAGGGCCTGCTGAAGATCTTCGGTGCGACCCACACCGGCATGACCACCGAAGCTTTCGATGACTATGCCAAGACCTGGCTGAGTCAGGCCAGGCATCCGAAAACCGGCAAGCCGTACACCGAAATGATCTTCCAGCCGATGCTGGAGATGCTCGACTACCTGCGCGGCAAAGACTTCAAGACCTACATCGTCTCCGGTGGCGACACCGGGTTCATGAGAGCCTTCGCCGAGAAGGTCTATGGGGTACCGCCCGAGCAGGTTATCGGCACGACCTTCGTTACCAGCTTTGAATACAAGGATGGCAAGGCGTCGATCCTGCGCACGCCGAAACTGGCCCACAACGACGATGGCCCGGGCAAACCGGAAAGCATCGACGCGGTGATCGGTCGTCGGCCAATCCTCGCCTTCGGCAACTCCGACGGCGACCTGCAAATGCTCCAGTGGACCGCCGACGGTCCCGGCAAACGTTTCATGGGCCTGGTGCATCACACCGACGCCAAACGCGAATGGGCATACGACCGGCAGTCGCAGATCGGTCGTCTGGACAAGGCCCTGGACGAAGCAAACAAGCGTGGCTGGACGGTCGTCGACATGGCGTCCGAATGGCGTCGAATCTACCCGTTCGATGCCGCCACTTCCGAGCAAGTGCAATAAAAAGACGTTACGCAGGACCGCAATAAACGTTTGTCGCAGCACGCGACGCAAGTGAGCATAAGGAGCCAGTCAGATGACTCGCATACGTAAGTGGATACCGAAACTCGCCTTGGTGGCGACTACGGTCATGGCGTTTTCGGCAACCGCCGGGGCCGCCGAGAAACCCAACATTCTCGTGATCTTCGGCGACGATATTGGCCAGACCAACATCAGCGCCTACTCCATGGGCGTGGTCGGCTACAAGACTCCGAACATCGACCGGATTGCCAAAGAAGGCATGATGTTCACCGACTACTATGCGGAGAACAGCTGCACCGCCGGCCGGTCGACATTCATCACCGGACAGTCGGCGCTACGTACCGGGCTGTCGAAAGTCGGGATGCCGGGTGCCCCGGTCGGCCTGCAAAAACGCGACATCACCATCGCCCAGGCCCTCAAGTCCCAAGGCTACGCCACCGGTCAGTTTGGCAAGAACCACCTGGGCGACAAAGATGAATACCTGCCGACCAACCACGGATTCGACGAATTCTTCGGCAACCTGTATCACCTCAACGCCGAAGAAGAACCCGAGCGTCCGTACTGGCCCAAGGACGACCCCGCGTTCGTCAAGGCCTACTCGCCGCGCGGCGTGATCCACAGCTTCGCCGATGGCAAGATCGAAGACACCGGCCCGCTGAACACCAAGCGCATGGAAACCATCGACGACGAAACCACCGCCGCCGCGCAGGCGTTCATCGAGAAACAGGCCAAGGCGGACAAGCCGTTCTTCGTCTGGATGAACACCACTCGCATGCACTTGTTCACTCACGTGCGTGAATCGATGAAGGGCCAGAGCGGCATGCCCGGCAACGATTATGCCGATGGCATGATCGAGCACGACGGCGACGTCGGCAAACTGCTGAAAACCCTCGATGACCTGAAAATCACCGACAACACCATCGTCGTCTACACCACCGACAACGGCCCGAACCAGTTCTCCTGGCCGGACGCGGCGACCACGCCGTTCCGCAACGAGAAGAACTCCAACTGGGAAGGTGCCTATCGCGTACCGGCAATCGTTCGCTGGCCGGGCAAGATCAAGGCCGGTGAGGTGTCCAACGAGATGTTCTCGGGCATGGACTGGTTCCCGACCTTGCTGGCCGCCGCTGGCGATGCCGACGTGAAAACCAAGCTGCTCAAGGGGTGGGCACCGACTTCCGGCGGCACCAACTTCAAGGTGCATCTGGACGGTTACAACCAGTTGCCCTACCTGACCGGCCAGGCGCCCAAAGGTGAGCGCAAGGAGTTCTACTACTTCAACGATGACGGCGTGCTGGTGTCGATGCGCTTCGACAACTGGAAAGCCGTGTTCTGCGAACAGCGCGCACCGGGCGGCTTCAAGGTCTGGAGCGAACCGTTCGTATGCTTGCGCGTACCGAAGATCTTCAACCTGCGCATGGACCCGTATGAACGTGCCGACGTGGTTTCCGACCAGTATTACGACTGGCAAACCAAGAACGTCTACCTGGCGGCTGTAGCCGTCGAAAAATCGGCAACGTTCCTGCAGACCTTCATCGAGTATCCACCCAGCCAGAGACCGGCCAGCTTCAGCATCGACCAGATCCGTGCTGCGGTAGACGCCAAGATCGCTGAAAAAATGAAAGCTGCACAGTAAGACCGCTGGACCGCCGCTCGCCTTCATTGGCGAGCGGTACTGTTTCCGAGTTGGGACCGTATTGGCCCCAATCGCGGGCAAGCCCGCTCCCACACTGGATCTTCGGTACGACAAAATCCCTGTGGGAGCGGGCTTGCCCGCGATGAGGCCCGTACAGTCGCAGTTTTCTTGAATTGCAAAGGCAATCCGCAATGACCTCACGTGTCGCCAGCAAATCGTCGGCCATACCTGCCCCGCAAGTCGCCTCCCCGGCGCTGTTGATCCCCGCCCTGCTGCTGTTTGTCTCCGGCGCCGCGGCGCTGGTGTATCAGGTGCTGTGGATCAAGCAGTTGTCGTTGGTCGTAGGCGTCGAGGTCTATGCCATCACCACCGGGATCAGCGCGTTCTTTGCCGGGCTGGCCCTGGGTGGCTTGCTGTTCGGGCGCTGGGCGGACCGGATGCAGCAACCGGTTGTGCTGTACGCCGGGCTGGAAGTGCTGGTGGCCGTGCTCGGTGTCTCTGCAACCTTTGCCATGAGCCTGGCGGCCAGCCCGTTTGCCTGGCTGGAAGCACACATGGGCTTGCTGGCCTGGGTGCTGCCGTTCGCGCTGGTGGGTATTCCTGCCCTGTTGATGGGCGGCACCCTGCCGGTGCTGGTTCGCTCCCTGGCCACTGACCCGCAACACCTGGGCAAGGCCGGCGGGCAGCTGTATGCGGCGAACACCGCCGGGGCCATCGCCGGCACCCTGCTCGCCGCGTTCGTGCTGATTGCCACCCTCGGTGTGCGCGGCAGCGCGCTGGCCGCCGCCATGCTGAACCTGCTGGCCGCCGCTGGGGCCTTGTGGTTCCAGCGCCAGCGCGGGGTACCCGTCGATGCCCTGGTGAAACATCACACTGAAAAAGCCCCCGACCGCCTGGCCCTGTGGCTGTACTCCATTGCCGGTGGCGTAGCCCTGGGCTACGAAGTGGTGTGGTCGCAATCGATCGTGCAATTCATGAGCACCCGCACCTACGCCTTTGCCGTGGTGCTGGCGACTTACCTCACCGGCTTGTTCCTGGGCAGCATGCTGCTGGCTCGTCGGGTCGATCGCCTGCGCGATCCCTGGGGGGTGTTCGGCGTGCTGATTGCCGCAGCCGGCGCGATTGCCTTGCTGGAAGTGGCGTTGCTCGGACGCTGGCTGGTGCTCGCCCAGACCCTGGCCGAATCCTGGGTATTGTCATTGGGCGGCAGTGAACTGGCTGGCATGAGCACGCGGTTTGCGGTGGCTGCCTTGAGCATCGTGTTTGTACCGACCCTGTTGCTGGGGGCTGCGTTCCCCTTGGCCCTGCGCTTGAGCGTCGGCGGCGAACAGGTGGGGCGCCATGTCGGCGAAGTCGTCGCGTTCAATACCCTTGGCGGGATTGTCGGCGTGATGCTCTGCGGCTTTATCCTGATCCCGATGCTGGGCCTGGTACGGACCCTGGGCCTGCTGGCGCTGATTGCCGCCGGTATCGCGTACCTCGCCGTGCGCAAGGGCCATGGTGTGAAGAAAGGCCGGCGTCAGGCGGTGATTGCCATCGGCCTGGTGTCCCTGGCGCTCGCCGTGTTCACGCCGGTCAACAAGCTCGCCAGCCTGCTGCCGGGCGCGCGCAATGGCACGCTGACGTTCTACGAAGAAGGCCGTGGCGGCACCGTCGCCGTGGTCACCCAGGGCAAGGGAGAAAGGGCATTCCAGCGTTTGTACATTCAGGGCGTATCCAATACCGGTGACGCCATGCCGTCCCTGCGCTACATGCGGATCCAGGCGCTGCTGCCCCTGCTGATCCACAACGGTGAGCCGCGCTCGGCACTGGTGATCGGGTTCGGTACCGGCATCACCGCGGGCGCCCTGACCCGCTACCCCGGCCTGGAACATCGCGTGGTTGCCGAACTGCTGCCTTCGGTGGTCAAGGCAGCCCCCTTGTTCAAGGGTAATTTCAACGCCGCGGCCGATCCGGGGGTCGATGTGCGCTTGCGTGACGGTCGCCAGGAACTGCTGCGCAATCCGCAGCGCTACGACCTGATCACGCTCGAGCCACCACCGCCCTCCGCTGCCGGCGTGGTCAACCTGTATTCCCGGGACTTCTACCAACTGGCCGCCAGCCGCTTGCACAAACAAGGCCTGGTCGCGCAATGGCTGCCGCTTCCGACGCAGAACATCGACGACTCGCGCTCTCTGGTGCGCAGCTTCCTCGACGTGTTCCCGTACGCGACCCTGTGGACCAGCGAGTTCCACGAGATGCTGCTGGTGGGTTCGATGGAGCCGATTGAACTGGATGCGGCGAAGATCAACGCGCGCTTCCAGCAGGACAGCGTTCGCAGCACCTTGCAGGATGTCGGCGTCGGTTCGGCCGCAGCATTGCTCGCGACATGGGTGACTGATCGTGAGGGGCTTGAACGCTTCGCTGGCGATGCGCAACCGGTGACGGACGATCAGCCGCGCATCGAGTACGCACCCTGGGTTCGCTCGAAAGAGATCAGCCGCGTGTTGCCCGCCCTGCTCGCCCTGCACCAGTCGCCAGCCGTGTTGAACGCCGACGCCGGGTTCATCGAGCGCATGAACACCCAGCAACAACGCCTGATGCAGTTCTATCGGGCGAGCCTGCATGCGTACGACGGAAACCGTGACGCTTGGGCCAGGGATATGCGCGAGGTGATGCGTGGGGATTCCGGGAATCCGTATTACCGGTGGTTTGTCGGGGAGTGATGCGACGCCTGACAGATCGCCATCGCGAGCAAGCTCGCTCCCACAGGGTCTGGTGTTGTTCACGACAATTGAGTACGACACAAAACACTGTGGGAGCGGGCTTGCCCGCGAAGGGGCCATCAGCCTCAAAACAACATCATTTGACACAGACCGGTCATCCGGCAAAGCTGCATCGAGCTTCATCGCGCGCCGCAAGGCAATCGCACCTGGACCATGGAAGTCGTAATGCCGAAACATAAAAATAAAGCTGCAACCCCAAACCCTGATTCGCAACCGACCCTGATCAACCGTTACCTGTTCCCTGTCACCATTGGCGTCCTGCTGCTGGCTGTGGCGGGTATTGGCTGGTTTTTGCTGGGCAGTACACCGACGCCGCTCAAGCCAGTCCCCGTCAGCGCGCCTGCCGTGCAACCGGCCAAACCGCAACCGGTCGCTGTCGAGCCTGCGAAAATGGTCGATGAGCAACAATGCCAGGGCTGCCACGGCGAGCAGGTCAAGGACTGGCAAGGCTCCCATCACCAACTGGCGATGCAGCAAGCCAACGCGGACACCCTGCTCGGCGACTTCAACAACGTCACCTTCAAGGCCGAGAAAGAGACCACGGTGTTCTCGCGCAAAGGCGACGAATTCTGGGTCAACACGCCGGGTATCGATGGCAAGAATGCCGACTTCAAGGTCGCCTACACCTTTGGCATCACCCCCTTGCAGCAATACCTGATCGAGGTCGGCGAAGGCCGGCTCCAGGCCCTCGGCGTGGCCTGGGATACCGAGAAGCAGCGCTGGTTTCACCTCTATCCGGGTCAGGGCGTGACCTTCAAGAACCCGTTGCACTGGAGCAAGCCGAGCCAGAACGCCAACTTCATGTGCGTCGAGTGCCACACCACCGGTTACAAGCGCAATTTCGATGCGGCGAAAAACACCTTCGACAGTCACTGGAACAGCCTCGGTGTCGGCTGCCAGGCCTGCCACGGCCCGGCGTCCAATCACCTGGAATGGACCGCGAAGAAAACCGACCTGATCCACGTAGGCTTTGCCGTCGACCTCAAGGACAAGAACGCCACCGCCGAAATCGAAACCTGTGCCCGCTGCCACTCTCGCCGCGCGCCCCTTGACGATGGCTACACGGTCGGCAAACGGCTGATGGATGACTACCTGCCGAGCGTCCTGACCCGCGAGTTGTACGCGCTGGACGGCAAGATCAAGGACGAAGTGTTCGAGCACGGCTCCTTTGCCCAGAGCAAAATGTTCGACAAGGGCGTGCGTTGCAGCAACTGCCACAACCCCCACAGTACACAGTTGAAGGCACCCGGCAACGGTGTATGCCTGCAATGCCACAACACCGCTGGCAAAACCACCGTGGAAGGCGTCGACGGCAAGGGCCTGCAAGCGAAAAACTACGATTCCATCGAACACACTCGCCACACCATGGGCCAGCCGGGTTCGCAGTGCGTGGATTGCCACATGCCCGGCAAGTTCTACATGGGCAACGACTTGCGGCATGACCACAGCTTCAGCATTCCCAATCCTGAGCGAGCAAAGAAACTCGGTACGCCTGACGCCTGCCTGACCTGCCACAAAGGCAAGGCCGGCGACAAGGTCACCGAGCAGTTCATGCTGTGGAACACCGCCAATGCCAGCACGGTACAAGCCCCTCGCTACGACGACAGCCTGTGGCTGATTCGCAACGGCCAGCCCGGCGCCGCGCAGGCGTTGTTCGAGCAACTGCAACGCAGCAACCTGCCGGCGATCCAGCGCGCGACGCTGCTGGCCGAACTGCCGGCGTACCCGAGCGAAAAGGCGTTGAAACTGGCTACCAGGGACCTGGGCAACCCGGCACCGCAAGTCCGCGAGAGCGCGGTGCGGGCGATCAGCGCCTTCCTGCCGCCGGCGGAGCGCGCGCCATTGCTGACGCCGTTGCTGAGCGACCCGGTCCGGGCTGTACGCATCGCCGTCGCCCGGGACCTGCTCAGCGTGGCACGCAATGGCTTGGGCAGCGCCCAGGACGCCTGGAATGCCGCCATTGCCGAGTACGAAGCGGTGCAAAAAAGTCTGGCCGAGCGTGCCGAGGCCAACCTGAACCTGGCCATGCTCTATCAGGCCGATGGCCGCAGCGCAGAAGTCGAAGCTTTGCTGCGTACCGCCCTGCAGCGCGATCCGGACTTCTACCCGGCACTGGTCACCCTGGTGCAATGGCTGGAGGCCAGCGGACGCAGTCAGGAAGCCCATGCCCTACTGGCGCAAAGCCTCAAGGACCACCCCGACTCTGGTCTGCTGCAACACACCCAGGGCCTGGCGCTGATTCGTGCGGGCCAGGCCGCTCAAGCCATGCCGTACCTGCGCAAGGCCGCGCAACTGGAACCCCAGAGCGGGCAGTTCGGCTATGTGCTGGCAGTGGCCCTGCATGACAGCGGCAAGATTGACCAGGCGTGCGCCGAACTGGAACGGCTGTTGAAGGTGCAGCCGGCCAATCGCAATGCCCGGTTGTCGTTGATCCAGTATTACCTGGACAACGGCCAGGAGCCCAAGGCGCAGGTGCTGTTGCAGGGCTGGAAGAAAATGAACATGGGGGATCCGGCGTTGAAGTGACGGGAGATACTTGTAGGAGCGAGTTTGCTCGCGATGGCGTTACAGGCGACGCGTTTGTTCAAAAAAATCGCGTTTTCGTTGACGTCCATCGCGAGCAAGCTCGCTCCTACAGGGACCGAATTCAGCGCCGCCTGAACAACGGCCGCGGCTCAATCACCGAACGCCCGTACAACACGCTCATCCCCGCCAATCCCTTCAATGCATCTTCTGCGGATTTGTCTTCACGCACTGCAAAGCTGTCGAAACCGCATTGGCGCATGAGGCTGAGTTGATCGCGCAAGACATCGCCGATGGCGCGCAACTCGCCGGCCCAACCCAATCGCGCACGCAGCAGATACGCCTGGCTGTACCCGCGGCCATCGCGAAAGCTCGGAAAATCCAGGGCGATCAAGGGCAGTTGGGTAAACCACGGCTGGAGGCTTTCCACTTCATCGTCCGGCCCCAGCCACACGCCGTTTTGCGACGGGTTTTCCAGCCAACGGCTCAGCGGCAGAATCGTCGCACCCACGGGCAGCGGTGCTTGCGGGTCGCGCACAAGCTTCCACGGATCATCCGCGACAATCCGCGCCACGCCCTCTTCCAGCCGCAACAGATTGTTCATGCCGACACCTCCAGCACTTTCGCATAGACCGCCTCCTTGAACGGCTCTAGCCCGATCCGTTGGAAGGCGTCGACGAACAGTTCTTCGCTCTCGCGATAACGCACGAAGGTGTCGATGATGCGCTCGATCACCTCGGGCACTTCGGCGGAGCTGAAGGACGGGCCAATGACCTTGCCCAACGCACTGTTCTTGCCCTGGGCGCCGCCGAGGGTGATCTGGTACCACTCGGTGCCGTTCTTATCGACCCCCAGAATGCCGATGTTGCCGATGTGATGGTGACCGCAGGCATTCATGCAGCCGGAAATATTCAGGCTGATATCACCCAGGTCGTGCAGGTAGTCGAGGTCTTCGAAGCGAGCGGCAATAGCCTTGGCGATGGGAATCGACTTGGCGTTGGCCAGTGCGCAGAAGTCGCCACCGGGGCAGGCGATGATGTCGGTGAGCAATACGGCGTTGGCGCTGCCCAGATTGTGTCCGCAGGCCAGGCGCCACAGGGTGAACAGATCGGCCTTGGGCACGTCCGGAAGGACGATATTCTGCTCATGGGCAATGCGGATTTCACCGAAGCCAAAGCGCTCGGACCACTCGGCCACCGCCTCCATCTGCTCGGTGGTGACATCGCCCGGTGGCGCAGCGCTGCCGGGCTTGGTCGACAACACCACGCTGGCATAGCCCGATATTTTGTGCGGCTGCACGTTACGCTGCACCCAACGAGCGAACGCCGGGTTTTCGGCCAGGTGCGTGCCGAAATCGAGATTGGTGTCGGACAGATCACGATATGGCGGAGCGACGAACGCACTGGCCACCCGCTCGAACTCGTCAAGGGTCAGTTGCGCCGGGCCGTCCTTGAGGTACTGCCACTCTTCTTCCACTTCCCGGGCGAAGGCCTCGATGCCCAGGGCTTTGACCAGAATCTTGATTCGCGCCTTGTACTTGTTGTCCCGCCGGCCATGGCGGTTATACACCCGCAGCACCGCCTCTACGTAAGACAGCAGGTGCTGCCACGGCAAGCCTTCGCGGATCTGCACGCCGAGGATCGGCGTGCGCCCCAGACCGCCGCCCACCATGACTCGCAGGAGCATGTGTCCTTCGGAGCCTGGGTAAAGATAAAGGCCGATATCATGCATCATGATCGCCGCGCGGTCCTGCTCGGCCGAGCAGATGGCGATCTTGAACTTGCGCGGCAGGAACAGGAATTCCGGGTTGATGGTCGACCACTGCCGCAGAATTTCCGCCAACGGTCGCGGGTCAATCATTTCGTCGGCCGCAACCCCGGCAAAGGCTTCGGTGGTGATGTTGCGCACACAGTTGCCGGAGGTCTGGATCGCATGCATTTCCACCTCGGCCAGGCGTTCGAGGATCGAAGGCACCTGGGCCAGTTCGATCCAGTTGAACTGCATGTTCTGCCGGGTGGTGAAATGGCCGTAACCGCGATCGTAATCCCTGGCGATGCTCGCCAACGTACGCATCTGCCGGGCACTCAGCGTGCCGTAGGGAATCGCCACCCGCAGCATGTAGGCGTGTTTTTGCATGTACAGGCCGTTCTGCAGGCGCAATGGCAGGAACTCTTCTTCGTTCAGCTCACCGGCCAGAAAGCGCTCGACCTGATCACGAAACTGCGCAACTCGTTCGAGCACCAATGCCCGGTCGTAGTCGTCGTACTGATACATCTGGCTACCTCATCAGAATTAGGCACAGAACCCTGTAGGAGCGAGCTTGCTCGCGATGGAGGTCAACGAAAACGCGAACCTCCTGGATAAACGCGTCGTCCTTGACTCCATCGCGAGCAAGCTCGCTCCTGCAGGGGGCGCAAGTCGGGCTCTGCGGCTCGTTTCGAGGTAACGACTATGAGCTTGCGGCGCAGTACGTTACAGATTCACTTGAACTCTAAAAAACCGTATCAGAACACGACTGAAAGCCGCAGGAGTGGCGAAAAATCTGATCCGCACAAATGAATTTTCCCTGAGCCTGTTTTGTTTTTACCGGTGTTTTTACAGTGCACGGCATTGCAACCGAGGATGCATTGACCATGAGCACAACAACCATCGGACAGGCCTATAACTACAAGGTCGTCCGCCAATTCATCGTGGCGACCGTAATCTGGGGCATCGTGGGGATGGCGATGGGCGTGTGGATCGCCTCGCAACTGGTGTGGCCGCAGATGAACCTGGACCTGCCGTGGACCACCTTCGGCCGCTTGCGCCCGCTGCACACCAGCCTGGTGATTTTCGGTTTCGCCGGCAGCGCGCAATTCGCCGCCAGCTATTACGCGGTGCAACGTACCTGCCAGGTACGGCTGTTCTCGGACACACTCGCTGCCTTCACGTTCTGGGGCTGGCAGTCGGTGATTGTGGTGATGCTGATCACCCTGCCGCTGGGCTACACCACCACCAAGGAATACGCCGAAATCGAATTCACCGGCGCGGTGTGGATGACCGTGGTCTGGGTTGCGTACGCCGTGGTGTTCTTCACTACCGTAGTGCAACGCAAGACCAGACACATCTACGTCGGCAACTGGTTTTTCGGTGCATTCATCGTGGTCATCGCCATGCTACACGTGGTCAATCACCTATCGATTCCAGTCGACTGGTTCAAGTCCTATCCGGTGTATTCCGGGGCCACCGACGCCATGGTGCAATGGTGGTACGGGCACAACGCCGTGGGCTTTTTCCTGACCACCGGTTTCCTGGGGATGATGTATTACTTCGTGCCGAAACAGGCGGGCCGGCCGGTGTATTCCTATCGCCTGTCGATTGTGCACTTCTGGGCGCTGATCACCCTGTACATCTGGGCCGGCCCGCACCACTTGCACTACACCGCGCTGCCGGACTGGGCGCAGTCGCTGGGCATGGCCATGTCGCTGATCCTGCTGGCGCCGAGTTGGGGCGGAATGATCAACGGCATGATGACCCTGTCCGGTGCCTGGCATAAGTTGCGCACCGACCCGATCCTGCGTTTCCTGGTGCTATCCCTGGCGTTCTACGGCATGTCGACCTTCGAGGGGCCGATGATGGCGATCAAGACTGTCAACGCCCTCTCCCACTATACGGACTGGACCATCGGCCACGTGCACGCCGGGGCGCTTGGCTGGGTGGCGATGATTACCTTCGGTGCGACCTATCACATGGTGCCGAAGGTATTCGGGCGCGATCAGATGCACAGCACGCCGCTGATCAACCTGCACTTTTGGCTGGCGACCATCGGCACCGTGCTGTACATCGCCTCGATGTGGGTCAACGGCATCACCCAAGGCCTGATGTGGCGCGCGATCAACGATGACGGCACGCAGACCTACTCCTTCGTCGAAGCCTTGCAGGCAAGCCATCCGGGATTCGTCGTGCGCTTTGCCGGCGGGGTGTTCTTCCTCAGCGGTATGCTGCTGATGGCCTACAACGTGTGGCGCACGGTGCGGGTAACGGACGTGGCGATGGCCGAACGCGAGGCGCGGTTTGCCTGATGATTGAAGTCATATTGAACATTCTGGGTGTGGCATTTTTGTGGTTCGCCGTCGAGTATTGTCTGCGCCACCAGACCGCCGAGAGCCTGGACGATGCAAGCCTGATCCCGTTTGCGGATGACCCGGAAGTGGCGCGGCGGGTGGAGTTGGCGACCGGAAAAACCGTTAGAACACTGCCGCCGCAAGAGGCGAACCCGGATTGGGAAACCCTCGATATCTGATGTGGCACCGATTACTGTGGGAGCAAGCTTGCTCCCACAGGGTTGTATGTCGAGATTTCAGGCACGCTCTCGGGGAATCAGGCTTTGCAGTTGTTGCGCCAGGAAGTTTGCATCGAACTCAAAAGTGTCCGGGTCTTTCAAGCCATTGGTCTTGCGCCACTGCCAGCCAGTGGATGGCGGCAGGCACACCAGTGACACGCTGCCATAACGTGCGGCTGTAAAGCCCATCACCGCCACGGAAATCTGCCCGCCGACACCCATCACCTCCGGCACGAATTCCACCGGTTTGCCAGCGATCAGGATGCTCAGCTTTTCGGTCTTGAACGGAGAGGTCTCCACCAGAACACTCGGCCCCGACGCGACGTACACTTCGCGGTTCACTTCGAGCAGGTCAGGTGCCTTGACCGGTTCCAGCCACTGCTGGATCTGATCGAACAGCGCACCAATGCGCTTCGCCCACTCGGCCGATTGCGACTCGAACACTTGCTTTTTGTGCGCTTCGCTTTCGGCATAGTGGCGAAGCATTTCGCCCAGTTGCTGTACATCGTCCATAGCGGTGTTCCTTTGGTTGAAGCGGTGTTGCGGATATCAAGCATGGCAGATGCGCGTGGCGGGCGTACGAGTAAAAGCGTGAGCGGTACTGCCACCGCCGGACTGAATGCGCAGGAGGCGGTGGCGTTCGCCCTGGGTGGTTGACTCAACCGGCCTTGGGCATGCGGCGCAGACGCGCCATGCTCAAGGTGTCCACCAGCACGCCGTCACGCACGGCGTAGTCGCGGTACAGGCCCTCGGTTTCGAAGCCGAACTTGCGGTACAGGGAAATGGCCGCTTCGTTGTCGGCATACACCGAAAGCTCGATGCGCTGCAGATTCATCCAGTTGTCGGCGATATCCAGCGCCGTCGCGAGCAGCTTCGAGCCCACACCCTTGCCCTGCCACGCCACCGCAACGCCCATGCCGAAACTGCCGGCATGGCTGCGACGAATGCGTGAGAACTGCTCCAGGCCAATGTTGCCGATGACCGTGCCTTGATGCAGGGCCACCACATTCACCAAGCGTTCGTTATCCAGCGCAAGGCGACTGCGCCAGAGTTCGGTGGACTGAAACGGCATTTGCAAGGTTTGACGGGCGATGGCCGGGTCGTTGTACAGCGCCGCAACGCCTTCGATATGGGATTCGTTGAAGCGTTCGAGGGTGATGACGGGTTCGGTGGTTGGCATGGGTGAATCATCCTTGAAGCAGACATGGCCGTTCACTCTACAACGCGACCTTCGCGTGTGGCGAGAAACAATGTGGGAGCGGGCTTGCTCGCGAATGCGGTTGACCAGTCGCCTTCAATGTTGAATGTGATGGCGCCTTCGCGAGCAAGCCCGCGCCCACATTTTAATCGTGCTCAGCTTTCGAACCACTCCCGGCGCTCGCTGAAGGTGTTTTCGATCAATTCGACGATCATCCGTACTTGCTCGTCATCCCCGGAATCAGCATTGACCGCCATCCACACCTGACGCCGCATTGGCTGGTCAAACAGGCCCGGCAAGGCAATCAGCCCGCGGTCGAAGTGGCTCATGTAGTGCGGCAGCAGGCCGATGCCGGCACTGCAACGGATCATCTCCAGCATAAGCTCCCAGGATTGCAGTTGCACCACCCCGGCCGGGCGCTGATCCACCAGCGTATTCCATGGCCGGAAGCTTTCAACCTGGCCGTCCTGCCGCCATTGCACCAGGAGAAAATCGGCCAGGTCATCCAGGCATTCCGGCCTGGAGGCAACCCGCGAGTAGCGCTTGGCTATGTGCGGCAGGTAATCGAGTTGCGCCAGGCGCCGGGGTTCGGTGGTGGCAAAGCTCGGTCCCGGCAACGGCGATCCGGTCTCGCCCAGCCACACCACCACGTCGGCGCTGACCGCCTGCAAAGCCAGCTCGCTGTCGAGCGTCATGATCTCCAATCGAACGCTGGCGTTGCGCCGCAGCAGTGCAACCAGGTCACGTCCGAGAATGTCATGCAGGATCGAATCCGCCACGGCCAGGCGAATCAACGGCTGCTCGACCACCGGCAAACCGCGCTCATGGGCCAGGGCGATCAATTGTGCGTGCAAGCGCAAGCCATCGCGGCTGAGGCTCAAACCATTGTCGCAATGGTTGAACAGCGAACATTGGAGCTGCGTTTCCAGCAGCACCAGTTGCCTGCGCAGGCGCGTGGTCTTGATGTTGAGACTGCGGGCGGCCTGCATGAAGCAACCGCAACGGGCGCTGACGGTGAAACACAGCGCCAGTTCGGGGTCGATAGCCGCCGCCAACTGGCGCCAGGACGCACTTTTATCGATAGCTACACGATACTCCGCAGCCCCCTGGTGGGCGCTGGCTTCCATGAATGACATCGAGGACTCCCTGTCGATCTGACACTGACAGGTACATCCTGCGGATCGTTCATGAACCTGCTGTGACAATGACTCAGGCGCTGGGTGTCTGCCGAAAGCTCACGGCCAGGCGATTCCAGCTGTTGATGGTGGTAACGGCAATGGTCAGGTCGACCATTTCGCTTTCACTGAACTGCTCCCTGGCTTGCGCGTAGACATCGTCCGGCACATGGCTTTCGGAGAGCAAGGTGACCGCCTCGGTCCAGGCCAGCGCGGCTCTTTCCCGAGGATTGAAAAAGTTGCTGTCGCGCCAGACCACAATGGAATACAGACGCCGGTCGCTTTCGCCCAGGCGCCGTGCATCCACCGAGTGCATATCGGTGCAAAAGGCACAGCCATTGAGCTGCGAAGCGCGAATCTTGATCAGGTGCAGCAGGGCCTGCTCGATACTCAGGCTGCTGGCCAGGGCCTCCATGGCGATCATGGCTTTCATCGCTTTGGGCGACGCGCTGTAGTAATCCAGACGGGGGTTCATGGGGCGATCTCGTGCAGGCGTGATGTGATCTTCACGGTAGTCGCTGGCGCAGGGGCATGACAGATCCAATCAGGCGATTTCCCCGGGGACCACCGCCGCCAGACCAATTGACGGTTTTTCCACTGCACAACTTCTGTACCACAAGCGGATAAGAGTAATCTTGCGCGACGCACACGCGCCCAACAGCCCCGGAGCCTCGCCGGTATGGAACTACATGTTGTCATCAACGGTCGCAAGGACCTGGCCGGCCAGCTGTACAACCAACTGCGCAGCGCTATCGAGTCCGGTCGCCTGACCGCCGGGACACAACTGCCCCCCAGCCGCTTGCTGGCCGAACAACTGGGTATTTCGCGCAAGACCATTTCCGACACCTACGCCCAACTGACTTACGAAAACTTCCTCACCGGGGTGGTCGGCAAAGGTACCTATGTCAACGCACGCTCGTCGAAGGTGCAGCGTAAACAGAACCACACCGAACTCGGCGGCTTCGAGGTGATCGAGTACTGGCGCAACCTGCCGGTGTTTCTGCGTCATCCGACCCTGGAAGGCTCGCTGCGCTACGACTTCATTGGTGGCGCCACCAGCAAGGGCCAGTTTCCCCAGGATGACTGGCGGCGCTGCACCTCTCATGCAATGCGCCAGATTGCCGGTTCCAAGGGCTTATACAGCCAGCCCGAGGGCTTGCCGGCGCTACGTAACGCCATTGCGCAGCACATCGCGTTCTCCCGCGGGGTCAATTGTCAGGATGAGGATGTGGTGGTGTGCAACGGCGCGCAGCAGGCGCTGGACCTGATTGCCCGGGTGCTGATCAGTCCGGGCAGCCTGGTCGCCATGGAAGACCCCGGCTACCCGCCGGCGCGCCTGCTGTTCGGCACCCATGGCGCCACGGTCATTGGCGTACCGGTGGACGCCGAAGGCATTGTGGTGGACCAGATTCCTCGCGGCACGCGCCTGATCTACGTCACCCCCTCGCACCAGTTCCCGCTGGGCATGCCGATGAGTCAGGCGCGCCGGGAAGCACTGCTGGCCAAGGCCCATGAGTTGGGTGCGATCATCATCGAGGACGACTACGACAGTGAGTTCCGCTATGACGGCCGCCCCACCGATTCCCTGCAAAGCATGGATGAACGGGGAATCGTCGCGTACGTCGGGACGTTCTCCAAAACCCTGTTACCGGAACTGCGGCTCGGCTACGGGATCCTGCCGCCGGCGATCCTCGAGGCCGTGGTGCGCGCCAAGCAGCTCACCGACCTGCACACCTCGACCCTGCCGCAGTGGGCGCTGGCCAAGTTCATCGCCGAAGGTTGCCTGCTCAAGCACATCCGGCGCTGCCATACGATCTATGCCGGGCGCCGCGAGCGGATCCTGACGCGCATGGCAGGCGATCTTTCGCCCTGGCTGGAGGCGGTACCGTCCACTGCAGGTTTCCACATGGTGGTGATGTGCAAAGTGCCGATGGATATTCCATTGGTGATCGAACTGGCGAAAAAAGTCGAAGTCGGGCTATATGCCATCGACAGCTTTTTCTATCAGGAAACGCCCAGGGCCGGGCTTTTTTTCGGTTTTGGCGCCATCGAAACCCTCGACATCGACATCGCCCTGGACCGGTTGCGCGACATCCTGCAGCAAGTGGCCTGACGGATTGGCCTGCGGTTTTATCCGGGGATTGGCTATTGGCGGTCCCGGGGGCCGGGCCTATCCTGCATAGGCGTTATCCCTCAATGAGCAGGATTCGTCCGGCCTGATTCAGGAGTGTGAGCAATGTCCCATGAAGTGATCAATACCGTACAGGTACAGGCCGCCGCCGGGCGCTCGGAAGAACTGGGTAAGCAACTGCAAAAGATTGTCGAAACCCTGCGTGAACTTCCCGGGTGCGAATCCTATATGGTCGACCGCTGCCCCGAGGACACCAATCGCTGGACCGTCAGCGCCCACTGGCAATCGGAAGAGGCCATGCGATCGCATTTCAACTGCCCGCAAGTCCAGGGTTTCATCGACCTGATCGATTGCCAACTGGCCAACTCCGTCGACTTCAACAGCTTTCCGATCCGCTAGCCCCCCCCCCCTGTAGGAGCGAGCTCGCTCGCGATGGTCGTCAACGATAACGCGTGCTTCCTGGTTAAACGCGGCGAATCTGAATCCATCGCGAGCAAGCTCGCTCCTACAGAACTCCCCCCCGCTGGAGCGAGCCGCCCAGACATTGGTCCCCTGACCTTCCCGAATATTGGCTGTTTGATTGCCCCTCGCGGCGGACTAGATTGGTTCCTGACCACTTATCCAACGCAGGTAATGAACCATGAACGTTTTGCGCTTCTGTGCCGCTCCCCTTGTTGCCCTGACCCTGGCCGTCGGCGCCCCGGCATTCGCCCATGAAGCCGGCGACCCCTCGGAAAAAGTGACGGTATTGCAGGATCACATGCTGAAAAACGTGCCGGGCAAAAAAGCACTGATGATCGAAGTCGACTACAAGCCCGGCCAATCGTCCATCGCCCACAAGCACGACGGTACAGCCATGGCCTACGTCCTGTCGGGGTCTGTCACCTCTCAGGTGAAAGGCGAGAAAGCAGTGACGTACAAGGCGGGCGAATTCTGGTACGAAGCAGCCGGCTCCGAGCATCTGGTATCGAAAAACGCCAGCGCTACCGAGCCTGCCAAGTTGCTGGTGTTCATGGTGTTGTCGCCGGACGAACAGGTGCTGGTCCCCCTGAAAAACTGATCGCTGAACGAACAGCCATAAATAAACACGCCCAAATTTTCTATTCGGGCGTTTTTACTTCCCGGGGCAATTAACCCGACTTGTTTAAATCAAACAAAACTATAGCTCGACTGTTATCCACGCAATCGGCTGTTTCATTCTGCACTTCCCGCTTTAGTCTGGAACAACTGCCGATCAGTTCCGGCAACTTCAATTTCCTTACTAATGTTGTTTCACTGGAGTAACACAATGAAACTTGCACTTGTCAGTACGTTTACCCTATCAGCTGCACTTTTGGCTGGCTGCTCGGTTCCCACCGCACCCTCTGCGGGGCCTTCGCTGGAAAGTGTGTTCACCGAACCGGTCGGCCGCAGCAACGCGACTCGTATTCCCAACGGCAGCAATGTGGCCCTGGGCGTGGTGTACAGCCAAAACACCCAGGCTAACCGTGCCTATCTACAGAATTACCAGGCCAATGCCGGCACCGGCTTCGGCCAGAGCCTGCTGGTACGGGAGATCCACGACGCCTACGTCGCCACCTCCAGACCCGACCTTGCGGTGGATTGGGTCAAGGCCTCGCTTCAACGGCAATTCGGATCGGTCACCGTGTACCCGGACATGCAGAGC
Organism: Pseudomonas sp. BF-B-30; assembly: GCF_019956305.1. Classification (NCBI taxonomy): domain Bacteria; kingdom Pseudomonadati; phylum Pseudomonadota; class Gammaproteobacteria; order Pseudomonadales; family Pseudomonadaceae; genus Pseudomonas; species Pseudomonas sp. BF-B-30. The sequence goes on from NZ_JAHBDG010000011.1 coordinate 336,801, forward strand.
CTCAAGGCGGCGAAACCGGATGTGGTAGCCATTGTCGACAGCCGTAGCCAATTGATCACCTCGCGCAGTTCGGACGTCGAGTCCAAAGTCAGTGCCGATTTCTATGACAGCCAATTCAACTACATCGGCACGGCACAAGGTTATGACGCCAGAGCGCTCAGCCCGGTATGGGCGGACTATAAACGCAGTGAAGAGATTGTTGCCGATATTAACGAGCAACAAAACGTGCAAGTAAGGGCGCTGCAGAAGTTTGACCGGTCGCTCAGCAATTTATTGACCAGCCCGACAAGTAATGTCTCGATGATCGACACAGCGTCAGAGCTGAAACTGTATTAAGGCTGCGACAAATATTGTGAGTAAACCCCGACCGGGACAGGAAGGGTTTGCTCACAAATAATCAAGACCGCGACTTTTAAATAGCGGTATCTTCAGATCCGCGCTACAGCGCCAACCACCATTTTCTACAGACAAGGACGTCTTCATGACTAAAGACCAGGAAAGATCCTTCATTGCCCGCATCACGTGCAATGGAATGAACATGACATTTTTTGACCAGATATTGAGCGTGAGTCATTTTGAACCTCAGAGACTCAAATCGCCGATCCCGCCCAATATAGTGTCTACCTTTGAAGCCTATGATCCTGCAAGCCGAACAATGCGCCCTGTAGGAGGCAGAAAACGGACGGCCATGGTCATCCACTTCAGGTGTTATGACGACTACTACAACATGCAGATTCTGAGTGAAGCGTACTATCAGAAATATTTCAGCCAGGGCGACCAAGGGGTGCTTGGCGCCTATCCGGCGGCCGGCGGTGATACCACCTCCTTCAATTTGCTGGATGGTTATCATCAAATTATTACACTGGATGATTTGAACGCCTCTAAAGCCAGCGTTTATTTGAAAGCACGTAACGCAGGAATTATCAGACAAGAAATCTGGCGTGATCCGGCGTACAGCAGGTGCTTTACCGATAAGACTGGCGACGCTGTCACGTTCGAGCTGGAAATTCTGGAAAGGCAGGTCTCTTCGCCCGCAAGCTCTACACCCTACAGCTGAGTTCCAAACATGGGCCGGCGTGTTGTCTTGCCTCTGGAATGAAAAAAGCCCCGCATCTCTCGATGCGGGGCTTTTTCATTCAACGCCTGATCAGGCAGCCGGTTCCAGCTCGGCGGCGGCAACGGTGGCAGGCACCACCGCTTGACCGCTCAACGCCAGGTCCAGCAGTTCGCGGTTGGCCACCGCGTACATGGCGTAGTCGGTGCCGCTGGCGGCACGGATTTCCACCAGCATGGCACGCCAGCGTTCGATCATGCCTTCATGCTGCTGCATCCACAGGTCCAGGCGTGTTTCCACCTCCTGGGAACCGTCGCCCTGTTGCAGGACCGAGATGGTGATCGCACGTTGCTGCCAGTCGACGTCATCACGGAACGCTTCACGGGCCAGGGCTTGCCAGTTGTTTTCAACCGGCAGAGCGCTGATCTGTTGCAGGTACCAGGTGATGTCCAGTGCACTGCCCACGGCGAAGTAGGCCTTGGCCACGTCGGCAGGATCCTGGCCGGTCACGTCGGAAGCCTCGATGATCGGCAGCAGCGTATACAGGTGCGTGGTGCCAGCCACCATGCGCGCCAGCAACTCCGGCACACCGGCTTCGACGTACGCCTGATAACGGGTCTGCCAGGTTTCGCGGATCTCGCCACTGAGCAATTCGTCGAGTTTGAGGCCCAGCGCCGCCAGATGCGGACCGAAGTGCGCGACGTCACGGGCAGCGTTCTGCTCGTTGCGACGGGCACGCAGGAACCAGCGCGTGGCGCGACGGCCCAGGCGCATCAGCTCGTCCATCAGCTCCAGTTGTACGTCGGCGGAAACCTTGTAGTCCAGGTTTTCAATCTGACGGAACCAGTGCGGGAGGTGGAAAATGTCACGCACGATCACATAAGCACCGGCCACGTTCGCCGGGCTCATGCCGGTCGACTCTTTGAGTCGTTGAACGAAGGTGATACCCATGTGGTTGACCAGATCGTTGGCAATCTGGGTGCTGACGATTTCGCGCTTCAGACGGTGACGACGCATCGCCGCGGAGAACTTGCTCACCAGTGTTGGCGGGAAAGCGGTTTCCATGTCGCGGGTCAGGTAGTCGTCGTCCGGCACCAGGGAGCCCAGCAACTGCTCCTTGAGGTCGATCTTGCTGTACGAAATCAGCACCGACAGCTCGGCACGGGTCAGGCCATGGCCTTCTGCGATGCGCTCGTTGATCGCTTCTTCGGCCGGCAGGAACTCGATGGCGCGATCCAGCTTGCCGCGACCTTCCAGGTCGTTCATCAGGCGCTTGTATTCGGCAATCCGCGGCAATGCACGGCGGGCTGCCAACGACAGGGCCTGAGTCTGCTTGTAGTTGTTACCCAGCACCAGACCACCGACTTCGTCGGTCATGCTCGCCAGCAACTCATTACGTTGCTTGTCGGTCATGTCGCCGGCCTGAACCACTTCGTTGAGCAGGATCTTGATGTTCACTTCGTGGTCGGAGCAGTCCACGCCACCGGCGTTGTCGATGAAGTCGGTGTTGGAACCGCCGCCATTGAGGCCGAACTCGACGCGACCCAGTTGGGTCATGCCCAGGTTACCGCCCTCGCCCACGACTTTGCAGCGCAGTTCGTTGCCGTTCACCCGCAGTGCATCGTTGGCCTTGTCGCCGACATCGGCGTGGCTTTCGCTGCTGGCCTTGACGTAAGTACCGATACCGCCGTTCCACAACAGATCCACCGGCGCCTTGAGCAAGGCGTTGAGCAGTTCGGTCGGGGTCAGCTTGTCGGCCTGGATATCGAAGCGTTCCTGCATTTGCGGGGAAATCGCAATGCTCTTCGCGCTACGGGAGAAGATGCCGCCGCCTTCGGACATGAGGCTGGTGTCGTAGTCCGACCAGGCCGAACGTGGCAGGTCGAACAGGCGCTGACGCTCGGCGAAGCTCGACGCCGGCTCAGGGTTCGGATCGATAAAAATGTGCAGGTGGTTGAACGCTGCGACCAGTTGCAGCTTGTCGGACATCAGCAAGCCGTTACCGAACACGTCACCGGCCATGTCGCCGACACCGACCACGGTGATGCTGTCTTCCTGGACATTGATGCCGCGCTCGCGGAAGTGGCGCTGTACGCCGACCCACGCGCCCTTGGCGGTGATGCCCATTTTCTTGTGGTCGTAACCGGCCGAACCACCGGACGCAAACGCGTCACCCAGCCAGAAACCGTAGTCGATGGCGATGCCGTTGGCGATGTCGGAGAAGGTCGCAGTGCCCTTGTCTGCCGCTACGACCAGGTACGGGTCATCGTCGTCATGACGCACGACGTTGGCCGGCGGCACCAGGGCGCCGTCCTTCAGGTTGTCGGTGATGTCCAACAGACCCGAAATGAAGATGCGGTAGCAGGCGATGCCCTCGGCCGCGATCTCGTCACGGCTGCCGCCCAGTGGCAGGCGACGCGGCAGAAAGCCGCCCTTCGCACCCACCGGCACGATGACCGAGTTCTTCACTTGCTGGGCTTTTACCAGGCCCAGGACTTCGGTACGGAAGTCTTCTTCACGGTCGGACCAGCGCAGGCCACCACGGGCCACGTTGCCGAAGCGCAGGTGCACGCCTTCGACGCGCGGCGAGTAAACGAAGATTTCGAACTTCGGTACAGGCTTGGGCAGCTCGGGAATCAAGTGCGGGTTGAACTTGAAGCTGAAGTACGACTTGTTATGGCCGTTGGCGTCAGTCTGGTAGAAGTTGGTGCGCAGGGTGGCCTTGATCAGGTCCAGGTAGCGACGCAGGATGCGGTCTTCGTTCAGTACCTGGACGTCGTCCAGGGCGCTGAGGATCGCGTGTTCCAGGCGTTGCTGCTTGTCTCCCAGATCTTCGCCGGTCAGCTTGCGCGCCAGGTAGAAACGGGTCTTGAACAACCGGGTCAGCTCGTGAGCGATGTCGGTGTGGTTATTCAGGGTGCTGGCGATATAGCCCAGGTCGAAGCCCAGACGGATCTGCTTCATGTAGCGGGCGTAGGCACGCAGCAGCGCCACGTCGCGCCATGGCAGGCCGGCGGTCAGTACCAGACGGTTGAACCCGTCGTTCTCGGCATCGCCACGCACGATGTGGACGAATGCGTCCTGCAGCGTGTCGTTCAACTGCTGGATGTCGAGTTCCAGGCCTTCGGCGGCGGTGAACGCGAAATCGTGAATCCAGAACTCGCGGCCACTGTTGTGGCGCAGGCGATACGGGAACTCACCCAGCACGCGCAGGCCGAGGTTTTCCAGGATCGGCAGCACGTCGGACAGCGCCAGCGGGGTATCGGCGTGGTACAGCTTGCAGTGCAGCATGCGCTGGCCGGAAACCTGACCCAGCGGCTGGTAGAAGCTCATCACCAGCGGATTTTTTTCGTTGAGGCTCAGCAGGTGCTGCATGTCGACCACAGCCGAGTGGGCTGCGAAACGCTCGCGGTAACCGGCCGGGAAGCCTTTCGGGAAGTCGGCCAGCACGTTGGTGCCATGGGCTTCACCGAAGCTTTCAACGGTCAGGGCAGCGTAGTCGTCCTGCCAGCTGCGGCAGGCCTGCACCACTTCTTTTTCCAGCAGCAGCGGGTCGATATCGAGGCGGTTTTTCGGGTCGACGCGCAGAATCAACTGCACGCGGGCCAGCACGGACTCGGAGAAGAAGGTCCAGAACTCGCAGTCCGAGGCTTTCAGGCGATCCATCAGCACTTGCTGGATCTTCTGGCGCACTTCGGTGGAATAGATGTCACGCGGCACGTAGGCCAGGCAGTAGCAGAAACGGCCGTACGGGTCTTTGCGCAGGAACACGCGAATCTTGTTGCGTTCCTGGATCTGCACGATCGACATCACGGTGCTGAACAGCTCGTCCACCGGGGTCTGGAACAGATCGTCGCGCGGCAGCACTTCGAGCACCTGCGCCAGTTCCTTGCCCAGGTGTGCCTTGGCCTGGAAACCGGAACGGCGTTCGATTTCCTCGACCTTGCGGCGGATGTACGGGATCACCCGCACGCTCTCGCCATACACCGACGAGGTGTACAGACCCATGAAACGGCATTCCTTGATGACCTTGCCGTCGGCGTCGATTTCACGGATCGACACGTAGTCCGGGTAAGCCGGACGGTGTACACGGCTTGGGTGCGCGGCCTTGGCGAACGACAGCAGGGTCGGTTCGCGCAGGTAGTTCACGGCGTAGTCTTCGATGCGCAGGTCATCGTAGGTCAGGCCGGCACGCAGCAGCTTGGTCAGGCCGAGGAAGGAGTCCTTGTCGTAGACGATATGGCCGCCATCGGCTTCGTCGCTGACCACGAACTCTTCGTAGCCGAGGAAGGTGAAGTGGTTGCCCACCAGCCATTCCAGGAAGCTCTTGATTTCGTTCTTCTCGTCGCCATCGACGACGAACTGGCTGTTGTCCAGCTTGGTCAGGATGTCCTGGACCTTGGCCTTCATCGGCTCGAAATCGCCGACGGCCACGCGGACTTCACCGAGCACCTGCTCCAGCTCTTTGCTCAGCACATTGAGCTCGGCGGTGTTGGCGCAGCGGTCGATCTCCAGGTACATCAGCGATTCTTGCTGAATGTCGTCGCCCTGGGTGCCTTTAGGCAGGATTTCCAGCAACTCGCCCTTGCTGCCACGACGCACGCTCAGCACGGTGGTTTGCAGGGTATGGATGCTGTAGCCGCGGCGGTTCAGCTCGGTACGCACCGAGTCCACCAGGAAAGGCAGGTCGTGGTGCAGCACTTCGACCGCGGTATGGGTCGACTGCCAGCCGTGGCGTTCGTAATCAGGGTTGTAGACGCGCACTTGCGGCTGCGCGTGATCAAAGCGCTCAAGCATGCGCCATGCAGAAAGGGTGCAGCCAGCAAGGTCGGACAACCGACGCTGGGTCAGCTCGTCAAGGGAAATGATGCCGAAGAATTGTTCAGAAAACAGCGCCACTTGTGGCAGTGCCTGTTCACTGATGTGCTGCGCCAGTGCCGCTTGCAGTTGGTGCTGGAAGTCGGCTTTGCTGGCTGCGGTGAAGAACGCCATCTGTGGTACTCCGCTTGGGCTTGTTATTGATGAAAGCGTCGCGTGCAAAACCCCTTTCGGGGTGGTCCGTCACCCGGTTCCTGATTCTCGGGCAGAGGAAACAGGGTGACAGGTGGGTGAAGCTGGACGAGACACTCAGGTCACATTCACCTTCCGTGAATGGGCATCTGCAAAAACGACTGGACTGCGTGCAGCGCAATGTCTTTACGGGTGCTCATCCGTTGCGCAGCTTAACGAGTGCGGCAAGGCCCGTGCTTGCGGTGCTGCGACATATTCGGTCAACGGTACGCTGCTCAACGCATGCGCATCGAACAACACTAGCATTCGCATGGGATTTTGGGCGTTTTATGCACGGACTTGCAGGGCGCGGGTGTCAATATGACCGACAGAGGTGGTTCCGGTCCCAACATCGTATTTTTCTTTATTGGCCGCTAGTATCAAGCCAGAAGAGGGGAGATTTTAAACCCGAATGTAGCAGATGGCGAGTATGCCTTGATGGACACCTTGGAATAGGGCCATCAGGCTATTTTACTCGTGCAAGAACTTCAAAATACGAATCAGGCTCTAATGTTGTCAGCCAACTTTGATGGCACTTCCGATGCAGGGTAAAAAGTCTGGGGTTCATACTGAGCTCCAATCTTCTTCAATCGCGCCCGGCTACTTGCCGAACGACCTTTGCTTATCCCAAATTCTATAGACTCAGGGATTTTGCCACCATCAAAAGCTGACAACATATTGTCTAAAGTAGCACCTACAACCCCGTGATAACCTTTCACGGGGCGCCCCGAAATCCGAGAAAAAGATTCAGCGAGCGAAACCGACTGCCCCACACTATCTGCTGAAAAGCACGAGACCATGTGAACACTATCAAATTCTCTAGCAAACACACCATTTTTTTCGAGAAGCTTGTTTAGCATGAGTGCATCGACTTCAACGCCCTTGGCGGGTGAAATTATGCCGGGTAATCCGTGCCCCACAATTGTTAGCCTGACCCCTTTTTTATCTAGAGTACCAAATGCAACTAAACCGCTGGAGATCTTTTTATAGTTGCTAACAGGATTAACAGCCACTACACTGCCGCTAAACTCAGGAGCCAACGCCAACCACCTGTATAAAAATGAATGCCCCGTAGGATCAGTCATATTCACAGGATCACCCTTGCAGTAAGCATAACTATTCAACCCACCCTTTCCAAATGGACTCAAACTATCAGGGCTATTAAAGCGCATCAAATACGGATTAAAAGCACGATAGCCATTACCAAGCAAGTAGTGACCAGTTACTGGATCTGGTTGTTCACCATTGAAACCCAGCACACTCGCCAATCCGCTTTCCAAAGGACGATGACCGTATGGAGAATAAGCAATGGGTATGTGACGACTCATTTGGAGTGCGGCCAGTACAGAGCGTGAAAGATCCGATGCCAACAAACCGATTTCAATTTTTTCTCCACTTCGTTGCTGCTGCGCAAGGAGCTGCCCGCCGCTCTGAACAATCGAAACCGTCTCTGTACCCCGCACCTCCGTAACCAGATGGTCTTCAGAGTAAAACCGCTGACGTTCCGCGTCATCCAACGGGCTGGTACTCATCAGTCGATCCAGCGCATCGTACTGATAGCGGGCGAGTGTTGTTTTCTGCATGCCGTGCATAGAGGGGCTCCAACAAATCAAAATCACGGAAGTATGATTATTGGAGAGATATGAATAGGTAACCACTAGCAGAACTGCTAGGCAGTTGAACCTGGACCGGTTTCTCCTGCAGATATGCAGTGTTGAATTTCATAGCCACTCAATACAATCCAGCAAAAAAACCTTCGCACTGGCACAATCGCACGCTACAGCCAAACATCTGGAATTTCCCATGCAAATGACCACCGCCCTCTTGATCGTCAACCCTTGCGACGACGAAGAAGACAACATGGCCATGCTCTGCTGCCACAGCGACCAGGGCGAAATGTTCCTGATGAGCCGCTACCCGGATGAAGACGAGCTGGAAATCACTCTGGACGGCGAGCCTTCGACCCTCGATGGCGTGAAAGTCACCCTCAGCCCTTCCCTGCTGAAGATCGAAATTGCCGCGGCTGATGCCGATGCGCTCAATGGCGACGATGTACTGGAAATCACCTTTGATGCCGACATGGTGGATATGGATGAAGTTGAGCTGACCTTGAAGAACATTCTTGATGGCACTGGCACCTTCATTAGCCAGCTCTGAATATCAGCGCCTGTTCCGACCTCATCGCGAGCAAGCTCGCTCCCACATTTGATTGCATGCCTCAGTGACGGCGTGGTCCCCTGTGGGAGCGAGCTCGCTCGCGATGGCGTCAGTAAGCCCGCCACAATACTGAAATGGAATGAACCTCCAACAATTTCACCCATCTTTTCCCGCACTTTGCGCAAAATGCCGTTAGTCGCCACCCCCCGCGATGGATTAAAGTAACGCCCCCAGCCCTGGCGCATTTCGAACGTCCTCGGCCACCCTTTTGCAGGAACAGTCATCGATGGAACATCGTGAAGCGCTGCTAGCGCTGCGAACCTTTCTTTCAACGCAGATTCTCGGCCAGGAAAAGCTCATCGAGCGATTGCTCATCGCCCTGCTCGCCGACGGCCATATGCTGGTCGAGGGTGCTCCTGGCCTGGCCAAGACCAAGGCTATCAAAGAACTTGCCGAAGGCATCGAAGCGCAGTTCCACCGCATCCAGTTCACCCCTGACCTGTTGCCGGCCGACATTACCGGTACGGAGATCTACCGCCCGGAAACCGGCAGCTTCGTGTTCCAGCAAGGCCCGATCTTCCACAACCTGGTATTGGCGGACGAAATCAACCGCGCCCCGGCCAAGGTCCAGTCGGCCTTGCTCGAAGCCATGGGCGAGCGGCAAGTCAGTGTCGGGCGCAGCACCTACGAGCTGTCGCCGCTGTTCCTGGTGATGGCCACGCAGAACCCGATCGAGCAGGAAGGCACCTACCCGTTGCCGGAAGCCCAGCTTGACCGGTTCCTGATGCACGTGAAAATCGGCTTTCCCGATGCCACTGTCGAGCGCCGGATTCTGCAGCAAGCCCGTGGAGAAGCCCTGAACGGCGAAGCGAAGCCTGAGCGTCGGGTTACTCAACAGACGATTTTTGTCGCACGCAAGGAAATCCTCGGTCTGTACATGGCCGACGCCGTGGAGGAGTACCTGGTACAACTGGTCATGGCCACCCGCACCCCGGCCAAATTCGACCCGGAGATGGCCGAGTGGATCGCCTACGGCGCCAGCCCCCGAGGCTCGATTGCCCTGGACCGCTGCGCCCGCGCCCACGCCTGGCTGGCCGGGCGTGATTTCGTCAGCCCGGAAGACATCCAGGCCGTGCTGTTCGACGTGCTGCGCCATCGCATCATTCTTTCCTTTGAAGCCGAAGCCGCTGGCATCGATCAGGACCGTGTGGTCCAGCGGATTCTCGACGTCGTAGCCGTCGCTTGACCCCGATGAACGCCAGCCTGCCGCCCGAGCCGGGCATCCGTGTCAGCCTCGCCGATCTGATCGAGATGCGCCATCGCGTGCGCGAAGTGCAGCTGTTTTCCACGCCTGGCCAACGCAGCCCGCTGATCGGCCTGCACCATTCCAAATTGCGCGGGCGTGGCGTCGACTTCGATCAGGTGCGGGTCTATCAGGCCGGCGACGATGTGCGCACCATTGACTGGCGTGTGACCGCGCGCACCCAGGAGCCCCACACCAAGCTGTTCCACGAAGAACGTGAGCGGCCGATTTTCATCATGGTCGAACAAAGCCACCGGCTGTTTTTCGGGTCGGGCCTGATGTTCAAGTCGGTGCTCGCCGCCCAGGCCGCGAGCCTGATCGGTTGGGCAGCCCTGGGCCACAACGACCGGGTCGGCGGGCTGGTGTATGGCGACAATGAGCACTATGAAATCAAGCCTCGGCGCAGCAAGCAAAGCCTGCTGCAGTTGCTCAACCGGCTGGTGCGGGTCAACCGGTCGCTGACCACCGAGGGCGAGCCGGACCGCGACGCCTTTGGCATTGCCTTGCGCCGAGCGCGTGAGGTGTCACGTCCGGGCAGCCTTGTCATTGTGATTTGCGACGAACGCGCGCTATCGGAAAGCGCCGAGCAACAGCTGAGCCTGTTATCGCGTCATTGCGACCTGTTGCTGCTGCCGGTGTCCGATCCGCTGGATCATGCTCTGCCCGCCGCCGGCCTTTTACGTTTCGCCGAGCGTGGAGCGCAATTGGAACTCGATACGCTGAATTTCGACCTGCGCCAGGCTTACCGGGCCCAGGCTGAAGCGCGTATCGCGCGCTGGGAGCTGCTCGCGCAAAAACTGCGGGTGCTGATGATGCCGTTGAGCACCCAGAGCGAGATGGTCGAGCAATTGCGCGAATACCTGAACCCACAGAAACCGGGGAAAGGTCGATGAGCAGCCTTGATCAACTGCAACCACTGATATCCCCGCCACCGGTGGAGTTCTGGCCTCCGGCACCGGGTTGGTGGTTGCTGCTTCTATTGGTGCCGCTGATCGGTTTGGGCCTGTGGAAGCTACGTCGTTTTATTCCGGACAGGCGCCCCGTGGTGCGTGCAGAACAGCCGCTTGACCCGGTGCGTCTTGCCGCCCTAGCGGAGCTGGCCTTGATGCCCAAACCCTACGACGGTGCGCCGGCCGGTGCCTGGCTGCAGCAACTCAACGGTTTGCTCAAACGCCTGTGCCGCAACCACTACCCCTACAGCCAGAGCCACACCCTCAACGGGCGAAAATGGCTGGCGTTCCTCGACAATCGCTGCCCGGCCGCTGGCCTGACTCGCTGGATGGTGCTGGTCGAAGGCGCCTACAAACCCGAATGCAAACTCGACGACAAGGCCATCGCCGGCCTGACCCAGGCCGTCGACACATGGATTCGCAAGCATGTTTGAGTTCGCCTGGCCGTGGATTTTTGCCCTTCTGCCGCTGCCGTGGCTGATGCGCATCGTCTTGCCGGTGGCCGACAGTGGCGAACCGGCGCTCAAGGTCAGCTTCCTCAGCGACCTGGAAGGCCTCGCCGGGCGTCGCGCCCGGGCCAACCTGCCAGCATGGCGCCAGCAGGCACCGTTCATAGTGCTGTGGCTGTTGCTGCTGGTCGCGGCGGCACGCCCGCAATGGCTCGGCGAACCCTTGCCGATTGCCGCCAGTGGCCGTGACTTGCTGGTGGCGGTGGACGTTTCCGGCTCCATGGACTTCCCTGACATGCAGTGGCAGGACGAAGAAGTGAGCCGACTGGCGTTGGTCCAGCACCTGCTCGGCGATTTCCTCGAAAGCCGCGAAGGTGACCGGGTCGGCCTGATCCTGTTCGGTAGCCAGGCCTACCTGCAGGCGCCGCTGACCTTCGACCGCCACACCGTGCGCGTCTGGCTCGATGAAGCGCGTATCGGCATTGCCGGCAAAAACACCGCCATCGGCGATGCTATCGGCCTGGCCCTCAAGCGCCTGCGCTCGCGTCCGGCAACAAGCCGCGTGCTGATTCTGGTCACCGACGGCGCCAACAATGGCGGTGAAATCGACCCGTTCACCGCCGCCCGGCTGGCGGCCAAGGAAGGCGTGAAAATCTATCCGATCGGCATTGGCGCCGATCCAGAGCAAAGCGGCTCCGTGGGTTTCCTCGGCGTCAACCCGAGCCTGGACCTCGACGAGCCGTCCCTCAAGGCCATCGCCGAAGTCACCGGCGGTCAGTACTTCCGCGCCCACGATGGCAAGGAACTGCAATCGATCAAGGACACCCTTGACCAACTGGAGCCCGTGACCCAGCAACCGACCCAGGCCCGCCCGGCCCAAGCGTTGTATCACTGGCCGCTGGCCCTGGCGCTGTGGTTGAGCATGCTGCTGCTGGCCCCCGTACTCTGGCCGGACAACCCGTTGCAACGCCTGTTTACCAGGGATCTGTTTTTGCAAACGCAATTGCTGCCTGACTGGCGCCAGCGTCTCAAACGCCTGCGCCTGCGGAGGCGCCGATGAGTGCGCTGTGGCCGTACTGGTTCCGCCCCTGGTGGCTGCTGTTGCTGCCGGTGCTTGGCTGGTTGCTCTGGCAACTCTGGCACCGCAAGAAGCGCGCCGGGCGCTGGCAAATGATCCTGCCTGCGGCCTTTCACACGACATTGCTCAGCGGTGGCAGTGGACGTGACAGTAAATTGCCCTGGATCGCCCTCGGTCTCGCGTGGCTGTTGACCGTGCTCGCCCTGCTGGGTCCGGGCTGGCAGCGTGTCGAGCAGACCAGTCAAAAACCCGCCGATCCGCTGGTGGTGATTCTCGAGCTGACCCCGGAAATGCTCGCCACCGACGTCACACCCAACCGACTCGAACAGGCACGACGCAAGGTGCTTGATCTGCTGCAGATTCGCAGCGACGCGCAAACCGCCATCGTCGTCTACGCCGGCAGTGCCCACACACTGGTGCCGCTGTCAGATGATCTTTCCACCAGCCGCAATCTGTTGGATGCACTGAAACCGTCGTTGATGCCAGCGGCCGGTCATCGCGCCGATCTGGCGGTGCTCAAGGCCCTGGCGTTGCTCGAACAGGCTGCTTTGGGCGATGGCCGGATCCTGCTGATTGGATCGTCCCTGACCGACCAGGAGCGACTGGGCATCCGTCGCGCGCTGAACGGCAAATCGACTCAATTTTTGATGCTCGGCATCGGCACCGCCGAAGGCTCGCCGATCACCCAGGAAGACGGCAGCTTCCTCAAGGATGAACAAGGCGCCATTCTCGTGCCGCGCCTGGACGAGCCCGGCTTGAAAAATTTTGCCAACGACCTGGATGGGCGCTATCGCCAGGCGCGCCTGGACGATAGCGACCTGCACGCCCTTGGCCTGCTCGACGGTCCACGCCACTTGCGCAACGACGGTCAGACCTTGCGCCTGGACACATGGGCCGATCAGGGGTACTGGCTGCTGCTGCCACTGCTGCTGCTCGCGGCCTGCGCGGGGCGTCGCGGTTGGCTGTTGTGCCTGCCGCTGCTATTGGCGCTGCCTCAACCGAGCTACGCCTTCGACCTCGCAGACCTTTGGCTGCGTCCGGATCAACAAGGCTCGCATTTACTCAAGCAGAAACGCCCCGCCGAGGCCTCCCGACGCTTCGAAAGCCATCAGTGGCAAGGCGTGGCGCTCTATGAGGCCGGCGACTACGCAGGCGCCGCCGAGCGGTTTGCCGAAGGCGACGATGCCCACTCCCACTACAATCGAGGCAATGCCCTGGCCAAAAGCGGTGAGCTGGAGGCAGCCCTGGACGCTTACGAACAGGCACTGGAACGTCAACCGGACTTGCGTCCGGCACTGACCAACAAGGCGCTGGTCGAACGCCTGCTCAAGGAGAAAAATACTCCTCCTGAGCCAGACGCCGCCAGCAACGCCCGGCCCGAAGCCGAATCGCCGGAGCCACCGCCCGGTGCCGCCGCACAACCCTCGAGCAGCGGCGAACCGAAAACCGAGGGGCAACCGAGCCGCCCGGGTGAGGAACAACCACCCACCACACCGCCGAAACCGGGGGGCAACGAGGTTCCGGGCAGCGAACTGGGTGACGAACAACACACCACACCGCCCTTGCGCCCGGCCACCGACAGTATCGAAGGTGAGCAGCGCCAGGCACTGGAGCAATGGCTGCGACAGATCCCGGATGACCCCGGTGAACTGCTCAGGCGCAAATTCTGGTACGAACAGCAACAACATCAGGATCAGGAAGAAACTCGATGACCCGCTTCACCGTTTTATTGCTCGCGCTGCTGCATGGCCTGTTGTTCTGCACCGTTCAGGCACAGGCAGCAGAACTGGTCGCCAGTGTTGATCGCAGTCGCCTGAGCTCAGGCGAGACGGTCGAGCTGACCCTGGAATCCAGCGATGTCACTCAGTTCGGCAAACCGGACCTGGCGGCGCTGGAACCGTTGTTCGAAGTGCGCGGCACACGCCAGGTCAACCAGCTGAACACCCTGAGCGGAGAAAACCAGGCCACCACCCGCTGGATCGTCACCCTTCTGCCCCGGCAAAACGGCAGCGTGGTGATTCCGTCATTGCAACTGGGGGAACTGCAGAGCCAGCCGATCACCCTGCAAGTGGTCGAGAGCGAAACACCGGACAACCCGAACCAGCGGGCCGCGGTGTTCATCGATGCCAGCCTCGATCAAACCAGCGTGTACGTGCAGGCCCAGGCGGTCCTGACCCTGCGCATCTACCATTCGGTGTCGCTGTACGACGACAGCAGCCTGCCACCCTTGCAGATCCCTGATGCGCGCATCGAACAATTGGGCGACTCACGCACCTACGAAAAGGACATCGACGGCCTGCGCCATGGCGTGATCGAAATGCGCTACGCGATCTACCCGCAACACAGCGGCGAACTGATCATTCCGGCACAGGTCTTCAACGCCGCGCTGGTCGACCCACAACCGGTACAGGACGCAGCCCAGGGGCCAAAAGCCGGCAAGCTGATGCGCGTCACCTCGGCCGAACTGCTGTTGACGGTCAAGGCCAAGCCCCTCACCTATCCGGCCGACGCGCCCTGGCTGCCTGCCCGCAGCCTGACCCTGAGCGAAATCTGGAACCCGGAGCCGGATCACACTCAGGTCGGCGATTCGCTGACCCGCAGCCTGACGGTGAAGGCCGAAGGCTTGTCCAGCACCCAACTGCCTCCGCTGCCCGGCACCGACGTCGGCGGCCTGCGCCGCTACCCGGATCAACCGGTGCTCGGCAACCAGAACAGCGAACGCGGCCTGGTCGGCAGTCGTGAAGACCGCGAGGCCCTGGTGCCGACAAGGACCGGCGCCATCGAGCTGCCCACCGTCGACGTGATCTGGTGGAACACCTTCGAAGATCATCTGGAACACAGCAGCCTGCCTGCTCGCACGCTGCACGTGGTGGCCAATCCGAGCCTGCTGGCCGACACCCCGGTCGGCGCCTCACCAGTCGATGTAGGCGCCAACAGCGAAGCACTCTGGCGCTGGAAGCTCAGTACCTTGATTCTGGCCTGCACTACCCTGCTCGGCTTTGGCCTCTGGTGGCGTGGCCGCTGGCAACCGGCGGTGGCGCGTGTCGCTCAAACCGGCCCGAGCCCGCGCACCGTGCTCGATGACCTCAAGCGCGCCTGCCAGGCCAACGACTCCCACGCCACCCGCCAGGCCCTCGACGCCTGGGCCCGCCAGCAGCCGGAAACCCTGGCCGACATGGCCGCCCGCTTCGTACCTCTGTCCGACGCCCTCGACGGCCTGAACGGCGCGCTGTACAGCGAAACCGGCCAGTACTGGCAAGGTGACGAACTGTGGCGGGCGATCAAGGCGATCCCGATGGCCGAACGGGTTCAGGACCCTGTCGGTGACAGTGGGTTGCCGCCGCTTTATCCCAAGTAAACAGCGGCCTGGCGACAAAGATGCATTTGTGGCGAGGGGGCTTGCCCCCGTTCGGGCGCGAAGCGGCCGTAAATCCGGGCGGCTCGGTGTACCAGGAAAAGCCTGGGGCCGCTCCGCAGCCCAACGGGGGCAAGCCCCCTCGCCACAGGCAGCCGTCCTCGCCACAGAACTCCCGGCCATAAGAAGTTTGGTGTGCAACCACACCCGAGCGGTTTACCAGTAAACTCTTCCCCCTTTCGCCGCCTTCATTTTTCACGCGGCCATTACCTATTTTGTAGCGGAGTTCGCCTTGCGCTTGTTTCACACCTCCGACTGGCACCTCGGGCAGAACCTGCACGGCCAGGATCGCGATTTCGAACACGGCTGTTTTCTCGAGTGGCTGTTGCGTCAATTGAAGCTCGACCAGCCGGATGTGCTGTTGATCGCCGGCGATATCTTCGACACGGTCAATCCGCCGGTCAAAGCCCAGGAGCGTCTCTACGACTTCATCGTCAGCGCCCACGAACAGCAGCCGTTGCTGACCATCGTGATGATTGCCGGCAACCACGATTCCGGCTCGCGGATCGAACTGCCCGCGCCGTTGATGCGCCGCTTGCGCACGCATGCGCTGGGCCGTGTGTTGTGGCTGGATGACGGGCAACTGGATGCCGAGCGTTTGCTGTTGCCGCTGCCGGATGCCAAGGGCAAAACCGTCGCCTGGTGCCTGGCGCTGCCGTTCCTGCGCCCTGCCGAAGTCACCGGCGCGCATCTGGGCGACAACTACCTGCGTGGCATTGGCCAGGTCCATGAATGGCTGATCGAGGCGGCGAACGCAAAGCGCAAGAAAGGCCAGGCACTGATCGCCATCAGTCACGCGCACATGGCGGGCGGCTCCGTGTCGGAAGACTCCGAGCGCAACCTGATCATCGGCAATGCCGAAGCCCTGCCCGCCAGCCTGTTCGGACCGAGCATCAGTTACGTTGCCCTCGGCCACTTGCACAAGCCGCAGAAGGTCAATGGCGAGGAGCGCATCCGCTACAGCGGCTCGCCGATTCCGTTGTCGTTCTCCGAGATCAGCTATCAGCACCAGATCCTCGACATCAAACTCGATGGCGAAACCCTGCTCAGCGTCGAGCCGAAACTGATCCCCCGCGCGGTCAACCTGCAACGCATCGGCCCGGCGCCATTGAGCGAGATCCTGGTGCAACTGGCGGATTTGCCGAACATCGACCTGTTGGCCGACATCCAGCGCCAGCCATGGCTGGAGGTGCGGGTGCGCCTCGACGAGCCGCAGCCCGACCTGCGCAATCAAGTGGAAACCGCCCTGCAAGGCAAGGCCGTGCGCCTGGTGCGCATCGCCGCCGAGTACGCCGGCAACGGCGGCCGTGACGGTGCCGACGAAGGCAGCGCGCTGATCGAACTGGACCAACTCACGCCTCAGGAACTGTTCAGCCGCGCCTGGCAGGACAACTACGGCAGCGAGGTCGACGAGCAGACCCTCAAGGACTTTGCCGAGCTGTTGCAGGACGTGCAGATGGAGAGCGAACAACCATGAAAATCCTCGCGATCCGCCTGAAAAACCTCGCCTCCCTGGCCGGGCCATTTGAAATCGACTTCACTGCCGAACCCCTGGCCAGTGCCGGACTGTTCGCCATCACCGGCCCCACCGGCGCGGGTAAAAGCACCTTGCTCGATGCCCTGTGCCTGGCGCTGTTTGGCGCCGTACCGCGCCTGAACAACACCGGCCGCGACGCCAAGGTGCCGGACGCCGACGGCGAAATCGCTACCGGCGACCCGCGCACCCTGCTGCGTCGCGGCACGGGTGAAGGCTATGCGGAAGTGGATTTCGTCGGCGTCGACGGCCGCCGCTACCGCGCCCGCTGGGAGGCCAATCGCGCCCGGGACAAGGCCGCTGGCAAGCTGCAGGCCAGCCGCCAGAGCTTGCGTGACATCGATCAGGATCAATTGCTCGCCAGCCAGAAAGGCGAATACAAGACTCAGCTCGAAGCCGCGCTGGGGCTGAATTTCGAACAGTTCACCCGCGCGGTAATGTTGGCGCAAAGCGAGTTCAGCGCGTTCCTCAAGGCCGACGACAACGACCGCAGCGAACTGCTGGAAAAACTCACCGATACCGCGCTCTACACCCGCCTCGGTCGTCGGGCCTTCGACAAGACCAAGGAGGCCCGCGAGACGCACAAGCTGCTGCAGGATCAGGCCAGCGGGGTAACGCCGCTGTCACCTGAAGCTCGCGCGGAACTGGATGAGCGCCTCAACCAGGCGCAGCAACAACTCAAGACCCAACAGGCGCAGCTCAAACAGCTTGAACTGCAGGACACCTGGCTCAAGGACCTGCGTCGATTGCAGGACGAGCATCTGGCCGCCAGCGAACAACTGCAATCGGCGCAGACCCACTGGGAGGCCTTGGCCAGCGAGCGTTTGAGGCTCACCCGTCTCGAACAGCTGGCCCCGCAACGGCACCAGTTCGCCCGTAAAGCCGAGGTCGACGCGCTGCTGACACCCTTGGCGGCGCAAATTGCCTTGCAGACGCAGCAACATGGTGAACTCGGTGAGCGCCAGACGCTGCTTGAGCAACAGCTCGGCAGCGCCCGGATCGCCTTGAGCGAAACCCAACAGCGACAAGCCGACAGCGCGCCGTTGCTGCGGCAGGCCTTCGAAGCCCAAAGCACCCTCGCCCGCCTGGCCAAGGACACCGCCCTCAGCGCCGAAGCCAGGCAACAGGCGCAACAGGCCTGCACCCAAGGCCAGGGCACGATTCAGACCTTGCTCGATCAGCAAGCCCGAGGCGCCGGGTACTTGCAGCGCATCGCCACGGGGCTTGAGCAAAGCACGCATCTGGCACCGCTGAGCGATGCCTGGAATGCCTATCGGGACCGGCTGCAACAGTTGATGCTGATCGGCAATCGACTGAATCAGGGCCAGGCCGAACTGGCCAGCCTCGAACAAAACGCCGCGAGCACCGACCAGGCGCTCACCGCGCAGAAGCAGCAACTGGAGGTGCTGTTCAAGGAGGCCGGTGCCGAACCGGATGCCGTCGCCGAACAGATCGGCATCCTGGGTAGCCTGTTGCAGGACAACCGCAAGCAACTGCGCGCCGTCGAAGACCTTGCGCGCCTGTGGGCCAGCCAGCAGGACCTGGACAAACGCAGCGCCGAGCTGCAACAGCGCCAGCTCACCGCGCAGCAGGAACGTGAACGCCTGACCCAGGACGGGGTCAAGGCCAAGGCTGATCTGAGCGTTGCCGAACAGACCCTCAACGTCACTCGCGAACTGCTGGAGCGTCAGCGTCTGGCGCGCAGTGCCAGTGTCGAAGAGCTGCGCGCGCAGTTACAGGACGATCAGCCATGTCCGGTCTGCGGCAGCAACGAGCATCCCTATCATCAGCCCGAAGCCCTGCTGCAAAGCCTCGGTCGTTTTGATGAAAGCGAACAGGCCAACGCGCAAAAGGCCGTCGACCTGCTCAAGGAAAAACTCACTGACCTGCGTGCCGAAGTCGGCGGTCTGATCGCCCAGCAAAAGGAACTGCTGCAACAGCAGGAGCAACTGGCGACCCAGCAGCAAGCCCTCGCTCCGAGCCTGGAAGCGCACCCGCTGGCGGCCCAACTGCTGAATCAGGATGCCGCCAAACGCGATGCCTGGCTCGTTCAGCAAAACCGTCAGCTCAACCAAAGCATCAGCCAGGACGAGCAACGGCAGAGCGCGCTGCTCACCCTGCAACAGGATGCCGCACGCCTGACCCAGCAACTGCGCCATGCCGAAACCGCGCACCAGCAAGCGGCCCAGCACCTGAGCAATCAACAGCGCGAGTTGAACAACGACCGCCAGCGTCTGGACGAAGAACTCAAGGCATTCGCCAACCTGCTGCCGGCCGAAACCCTGCAAGCGCTGCGCGTCGAACCGGCCGCGACCTTCATGCAGCTCGACCGGCAGATCGCCGAGCGCCAGGCGCAACTCGAACAACAAAAGGAAGAACTGGCCGAGCAGCAACAACGCCAGCAACAGCTGGAGAAGGAACAGGATCGCCAGCAAAGCCGCGTGCAGCAATTGCAGGCCGCCGAACAGCAATTCAATGGACTGGCCGAGCAGCAACAGGCGAGCCAGCACACACTCGGACAATTACTCGGCGAACACAGCAGCGCCGAGCATTGGCAACAGCAACTGGAACAGACCGTGGAACAGGCACGCAGCGCCGAAGCCAGCACTGCGCAGACGTTGCAAAGCGTCGTCACGCAGTCAGTGCAAATCGCCGCCGAGCTCAAGGCCCAGCGCGAACGCTTGCATGCACTGGAAGGCGAAGAACTTGAGCTCGCCGGCAAGATCGGCGACTGGCGTGCCCGTCATCCCGAGCTGGATGACGGCGGCCTCGAAAACCTGTTGAGCGTCGACGACACCCAGGTCAGCGAACTGCGCCAGCGCTTGCAGCACAGCGAGAAAGCCATCGAACAGGCCAACGTCCTGATACAGGAGCGCAACAAACACCTGCTCAATCATCAGGCACAACAGAACGGCAATCTCGATGCCGAGCAATTGGCCAGTGCGCTGATCGACCTGCAAAACCTCGCTGCCGCCAGCGAGCAACACTGCGCCGAACTGCGCGCCGATCAGGCTGAGGACCAGCGCCGGCAGAACGCCAATCAGGCCCTGGCGCAGCAGATTGCCGACGCCTACAACGAGTATCAACGCTGGGCACGCCTGAATGCGTTGATCGGCTCCGCCACCGGCGACACCTTCCGCAAGATCGCCCAGGCCTACAACCTCGACCTGCTGGTGCATCACGCCAACGTGCAATTGCGCCAACTGGTGCGCCGCTATCGCCTCAAGCGCGGCGGCAGCATGCTCGGGTTGCTGGTGATGGACACGGAAATGGGCGACGAACTGCGTTCGGTGCACTCACTGTCCGGTGGCGAGACCTTCCTGGTGTCGCTGGCGCTGGCCCTCGGTTTGGCGTCGATGGCGTCGAGCACGTTGAAAATCGAGTCGCTGTTCATCGACGAAGGCTTCGGCAGCCTCGATCCCGAATCCCTGCAACTGGCCATGGATGCCCTCGACGGCTTGCAGGCCCAGGGCCGCAAGGTCGCGGTGATTTCCCACGTACAGGAAATGCATGAACGGATTCCGGTGCAGATTCAGGTCCAGCGCCAGGGCAATGGCCTGAGTACCCTGGAGGTGAAATGAACACGCTGTATTCCTTCCGCCGCTGCCCGTACGCCATGCGCGCACGCATGGCCCTGCGTTATTCGGGAGTGGCCGTGGACATCGTCGAAGTCAGCCTGAAGGCCAAGCCCGCCGAGATGCTCGCACTGTCGGGCAAAGGCACGGTGCCGGTACTGAGCGTCGATGGCCGGGTGATCGACGAAAGCCTCGACATCATGCGCTGGGCCCTGGCTCAGAACGATCCGCAGGACTGGTTGCTCAAGGATGATCCTGTCGCAGCGGAGCAAATCGCCCCTTTGATTGAACGGAACGAGCAGGTGTTCAAGGTGCACTTGAATCGCTACAAGTACGCGGACCGTTATCCCGAGCAACCGATGGAGGTTTATCGCAGCGAGGGTGAGGTGTTCCTGCGCAGGCTGGATCAGTTGCTGGAAGGCCGCGACTATTTGCTGGCGGACCATCCGAGCCTGGCGGATGTGGCGTTGATGCCGTTTGTACGGCAGTTTGCGCATGTGGATCGCGAGTGGTTCGGGCAGACGCCTTACCTGCGCTTGCAGGCATGGCTACAGCGGCTTTTGGAGTCGGACCTGTTCACATCGATCATGAAGAAATAACCATCCCCTGTAGGAGCCAGCCTGCTGGCGAAGGTGTGTCAGTTGACGCTGTGGTGCCTGATACACCATCGCCAGCAGGCTGGCTCCTACAAAGGTCCGTGGTGCGTCGAAGACTCAGGCCAGAACCTGACACATCCCGATGGCCGAGCAATCGACCTGGAACGGGCCGAAAACCACACCTTCACTCCTGATCGGCGGATTGCCGGCCAGCATGCCCTGGGCATTGGCGTTTTCGATGCTGCGGGCAATGTTGTGGTTGGCTTCGATGGCCCGTGCCACCGAGCCTGCCGAGCCCTGGCCGATCCCCAACAGGGAGGATCCATTGGTCATGAACGCCAGGAAGGCGATGACCCAAAGTCTGTGCCCTTTCATGCGCCGACGACTCCTGCGAGTTCAGCCTGATCAACGCTGGCATTCTGCGCACGGTGTTCAAACTGGATGCCGGGATGAGCGACCTGGATCGGTGCTTCAAAGCTGGATTGCGACTGGGCTGAAAGGCTGACCACCAGCACCATGGCAAGGTAAAGACCGATCGCCACATAGGCGCCGTGTTTGGCAGAAGTGAGAATTGCGCTGGCCATGATGTTCTCCGCAGGCATGTTTCAATGCCCACAGAATCGATCAAAAAAGCCTGGTTAACCACTCAGGATTATCCATAGTGACCATCAACTTCATTGATCATTAAGCCAGACTATTTCAGTCTTCAATAAAACTCATCAAGCGCTCGCGCGCAGCATCCGGCTCAACCGGAACAGGGTCGGCTGCCGACAGAATGGGGGTGGAATAGAGAAAAAGTAGAACCAATGCCAGACGCGTCACCATGCTATCGATCCTTGCCGTGAGGAGGAGTCAAAAAATCAGCGTCAATTTAAACGCATGGCAATGTGATATCAAGCGCGACATTGATGGCAAAGTGATGCTGTCGCAAATGCGTTATGCAGGAGCGACATCACTCTGATCGTTTTCGACACAATGGCTTTCAACACCAGGGCCTTCGATCATCAGTGACTTCGCTCCTGCATAAAGGCAGGCGGGGCTTTCAGGCTTGGGTTTTGTGATCCAGCGCGGCGTAGAAGTTGGCGCTCTGTTGCAGGTACTTCGGGGTGTAGCTCTGGGTGTGGGCTTTTTTGTCGCTGATTTCAACGTTGGCACTGGCTGGCAGCGCAACGGTGGCGGAAATGGCGGAAGCGGCGATGACAGAGAAGATGTTGAAGTTCATGGCGGTATTCCTCGGATTCGGTTGGCTTGCTTGCCCGGTGGGGCCGTGAAGCAAACTTAACCCTCGAGGGTTCGTGCCTTGAAATGCTTTGTAGCAGTACCAGATATCAGCGTCATTGATAAAAGCAGGCAGGCCCCATCAACCGGGGCCTGCGGCTTACTGACGCAGCAAAAACCTGAGGTCGCTCGGGGCATCCATCGGCAGTTTTTGCACGGTCTTGCCCAGCAGACCGGTCCTGACGTCGCGTTCGACGACGACAATCTGGTTGCTCTTCTGGTTGGCGATCAACAGGAATTTGCCGCTCGGATCGAGGCTGAATTCCCGTGGATGATCGCCCTCCACCGCCCGCCGTTGCAGCTCACTGAGGTGGCCGGTCGCCGGATCGATGGCAAACACCAGCAGTTGATTGGCCGTGCCACGGTTGCTGACGTAGAGGAACTTGCCATCAGCCGAGGCATGCAACGCTGCCGCAGCCTTGTCCGATACCGGTTGCCCGGCAGCCAGATCGACCATCTGCGTCTGTTCGAGTTGGCCGTCGTGGTAATCGAACACCGCCACTTGCGCGCTCATTTCCATGGTCAGCCAGGCGTGTTTGCCGTCGGCGCTGAACAGCAGGTGGCGCGGCCCGCTGCCCGGCGGCAGTTGCACGAATGCCGGGGTGGCCGGGGTCAACGGCAGTTCCGGGTTGGCCTTGGGGTCGAAGCGGTAGGCAAACACCTTGTCGGCGCCCAGGTCATTGGCGAACACGTATTCGCCGTCCGGCGACGGGATCGTCGAGTGCACGTGGGCCGAGGCCTGGCGCTCGGGATTGACCCGGCTCGCCGGGTGGCTGCTCATCTGCACCACCGGTTTGAGCTTGCCATCGGCCGCCACCGGCAATACCGCCAGGGTGCCGCCCGGGTCTTCGGCCACCGAGTAATTGCTGACAAACAAATGGCTGCCATCGATGCTGAGGCTGGAATGGGTCGGCTCGTTGCCCAGGCTTTGCACCTGGCTGACCAGGCTCAGCGCGTGGGTCTTGGGATCAATCGCGAAACTGCTGACGCGCCCTACCGGATCGGTCTGGCCAGGGCCGTTTTCGTTGACCACGAACAGCTGTCGCTGATCCTTCGACAGGGTCAACCACGACGGGTTTTCGCTCTTGATCACTTGCAGGGGGCTGGCATCGATCTGCCCGGTGCGGCTGTCGAACGCCAGGCGGTAGATGCCCTGGCTTTGACCGGCGGTGTAGGAGCCCACCAGCAGTTGATAGTCCTCGGCGGATGCGACCTGAACGCCCATGGCGCCGATGCTGCCGGCCATCAACAGTGGCCAGAGGTTACGCATCGTCTTGGTCGTCTTCTTCGTTGTCACCGCTGACGACATCGCCCAGGCACACCAAACGGTGTTCACCCGAGTCACCGGTGATCAACCAGCTTTGCAGCGTAGAGTCGAAGGTCGCGGCCTGTACCTGCGCCGGCGTGAACTCCCAGTGTTTGGCCACACGGCCATCCATGCATTCAATGTGCAGGTTATCGAACTCGTCGAGGGCGAATTCGAAGGCATGCAGCCCGTCGATCTCCACCATTCCGCAGCGTTCGAGGGCATTGAGCAAGGTGTCGGTTGGGGAAGTCATGGCAATCAATCTTTGAATGGGAAAGCGCCAATGATAGCTCATGCACCCGACCAAAGTTTCACACAAACCTGTGGGAGCGGGCTTGCTCGCGAAAGCGCAGTGTCAGCCAACAGAGATGTTGAATGATTAACTGCATTCGCGAGCAAGCCCGCTCCCACAGGGGTTGTGGTCAGCCGCTAGAGTGCCTCGCGGGACGACTGCCCATCCACCAGTCGCTGGATGCGCAGCGGATTACCGTTCTTCAGCGCATCCGGCAGCAAGCTGTCCGGGTAGTTCTGGAAGCACACCGGACGCAGGAAACGATCGATGGCCAGTGTGCCCACCGAGGTACCGCGCGCATCGGACGTTGCCGGGTAAGGCCCGCCGTGGACCATCGAATCGCAGACTTCCACGCCCGTCGGATAGCCATTGAGCAGGATGCGTCCGACCTTCTGCTCCAGCAACGCCGTCAGCCCGGCGAACTGTTCAAAGTCTTCCGGCTCGCCGATGACGGTGGCGGTCAACTGGCCGTGCAGGCCATTCAGGGCGGCCATCAGTTGCGCATGATCGGCCACTTCAACCACCACCGTGGTCGGACCGAACACTTCCTCCTGCAGCACTTCATCGCCATCGAGCAGCAGGCTGACATTGGCCTTGAACAGCTGCGGCTGTGCCTGATTGCCCTGTTGCGGATTGCCGGCCAGGTGCTCAATCCCCGGATGCGCGAGCAGTTTTTGCAAGCCCTGACCGTAGCTGCTCAGGGTTCCGGCATTGAGCATGGTTTGCGCCGGCTGGTCGCCCATCAACCCGGCCACTTGCTGCACAAAGGCACTGAACGGCGCTGAGCGAATGCCGATCACCAGGCCCGGATTGGTGCAGAACTGGCCGCAGCCCTGAACCACCGACGCCGTTAGATCCCGGGCGACCGTGTCGGCCCGCGCCTGCAACGCCTCGGGCAAGACGATCACCGGGTTGATGCTCGACATCTCGGCAAACACCGGAATCGGTTGTGCGCGGGCCGCTGCCATGTCGCACAAGGCCCGACCGCCCTTGAGCGAACCGGTGAAGCCCACGGCCTGAATTGCCGGATGCTTGACCAGCGCCTCGCCGACGCCACCGCCGTAGATCATGTTGAACACGCCGGCCGGCATCCCGGTTTTCTCGGCAGCACGAATGATCGCGTCAGCCACCCATTCAGCCGTGGCCATGTGACCGCTGTGGGCCTTGAACACCACCGGGCACCCGGCGGCCAGCGCCGAGGCGGTATCGCCACCGGCGGTAGAGAACGCCAGCGGAAAATTGCTGGCACCGAACACTGCCACAGGTCCCAGGCCGATGCGGTATTGACGCAAGTCCGGACGCGGCAACGGTTGACGCTCCGGCAATGCCCGGTCGATTCGCGCGCCGTAGAAATCACCGCGACGCAAGACTTTGGCAAACAGGCGCATCTGCCCGCTGGTGCGTCCACGCTCGCCTTGAATCCGCCCTGCGGGCAACGCCGTTTCGCGGCAGACCACCGCGACAAAATCATCACCGAGGGCATCCAGTTCATCGGCAATGGCCTCGAGAAACTGCGCCCGCCGCTCCGCGCTCAGGCTGCGATAGACCGGATACGCGGCCGCCGCCGCGCCGGCCGCCGCATCGACTTCCTGCACTGTCGCCTGGGAAAAATCGTGGGGCAAGGCCTCCCCCGTCGTCGCATCGACACTCTGCAACTTGATGCTGCCGGCGGCGCTACGCTGACCGCCGATGTAGTTGTGACCAAGAATCCGGGTCATGGGTAACTCCTCAAAGTGTGCCGACGGTGCCGGGCGCGAAAGCCGCTGCGACCGGTGCGATGCCGTTGATCAATGGCGCGCCGAATTCAGCCTGGGTGATCTCGAACACATCACCCGGCTGGGTGCGAATGCCATCGGCGAAGGACAGGGTCGCCGTGCCGAAGAAGTGAATGTGCACGTCCCCCGGGCGCAGGAACTGGCTGTACTTGAAATGATGGAATTCGAGGTTGGCGAGGCTGTGGCACATGTTCGCCTCGCCGCTGAGAAACTCGTTCTGCCACAGCACTTCGCCGTCACGCAGGATGCGGCTGGTGCCCGCCAGATGCTGCGGCAGTTCGCCAACCCGCAGTTCCGGGCCATAGCTGCAGCTGCGCAGTTTCGAGTGGGCCAGGTACAGGTAGTTCTTGCGCTCCATGACGTGGTCGGAGAACTCGTTGCCCACGGCAAAACCCAGGCGATACGGCTTGCCGTCGTGACCAATCACGTACAGGCCAGCGATCTCCGGCTCTTCACCGGCATCTTCGGCAAACGGCGGCAGGGGAAACGGCTGGCCCGGCCTGACGACGATGCCGCCATCGCCTTTGTAGAACCACTCCGGCTGCACACCGGCTTCATCCGCCGCCGGCTTACCGCCCTCCACGCCCCATTTGAAGATGCGCATGGTGTCGGTCATCGCGGTTTCATCGCCACTTTGCTGGTGCATCTTGTCCCGGGCCGAGGCGCTGCCCAGATGCGTCAGGCCCGTGCCGCTGATCAGCATGTGCGCCGGGTCCGCATGGTCCAGGGGCGGCAGGATGCGCCGTTGCGTCAGCAGTTGGGCGTAGTCATGGCTGATCCCCAGCCCCAGGCTCTGTACCTGTTGCTCAAGGCTTGCGCCCGCCTCGATCGCCGCCAATGCCAGATCGCGAACGGTGCGCGCGTCCTGTACTTCACGGACCAGGCCCACCTCGACAACGCCGACACGGCGTTCGCCGTTACTCAATTCGAACTGAACCAAACGCATGAATTTTCTCCTGTAAACAATACGTCAGAACACCGCAGAACCCATGTGGGAGCGGGCTTGCTCGCGAAGAGGTCGTCATACCCGACATCATCGGTGACTGACACTGCGCTTTCGCGAGCAAGCCCGCTCCCACATTTGGTCGGTGTGAACCCTCAAAATCAGGTACGGGAAGCCCCACGTGCGCTTGCTGCAAATTGATCGGCTGGCAGGACGTGCTTGCGCTCCAGCAGGCGATACACCACGCCAGTCAGAATCAGTCCGAACACCATCACTCCGGACAGGAAGTACAGGCCCGAAGCCAGGTTGCCGGTGTATTCCTTCAACGCGCCGATCACAAACGGACCGAGGTAGCCACCGAGGTTGCCCACCGAGTTGATCAAGGCAATCCCCGCCGCCGCACTGGCACCGGCGAAGAAGCGGCCCGGCAAGGTCCAGAACACCGCCGTGCAGGAGAACAGTGCGAACGCCACCAGGCACAACGCCGCCAGTTGCAGCACAGGCACCGACAGCCAGGCGCTGAGGAACAGGCCAATCGCACCCAGCACGTACAGCACGGCGAGGTGGCCGTAGCGGTCGTTCAAGCGGTCGGAACTGCGCGGGATGATCAGCAGACCGACGATGCCAAAGATGTACGGCACCGCCGAGACGAATCCGGTCACCAGGTCGCTGCCGCCGAATTGTTTGATAAGGGTCGGCAGCCACAAACCCAGGCCATAGATGCTCAGGGTCACCGGCAGGTAGAACAGCGCCAGCAGCAGGACGCGCTTGTCCTTGAGGGCGTGCAACGGGTTGCCGTGACGGGTCTGGCCGTAGGCATCCAGATCCTTTTTCAGCTCGCCGCTCAGCCAGTCCTTTTCCGCCTGGTCCATCCACTTCACTTGCTGCGGGCCGTCCGGCAGGTAACGCAGCACCGGCCAGGTCAGCAGGATCGCCGGGGCGCCAATGACGATGAACAGCCACTGCCAGCCGTGCAGCCCCAACACGCCGTCCATGCCCAGCAAGCCACCGGACACCGGGCCGGTGATCATCATTGCGATGGGTTGCGACAGGATGAACAGCCCGAGGATCTTGCCGCGATGGCGCACCGGGAACCATTGGGTGATGTAGTACAGAACGCCCGGGAAGAACCCGGCTTCGGCGGCGCCGAGCAAAAAGCGCATCACATAGAAGCTGTTCGGCCCCTGGACGAAGGCCATGCCGATGGTGATGGCACCCCAGGTGACCATGATCCGCGCGAACCAGCGCCGTGCGCCGAAGCGGTCGAGCATCAGGTTGCTGGGGATTTCCAGCAGGAAGTAGCCGATGAAGAACAACCCGGCGCCAAGACCGTAGGCGGCATCGCCCAGGCCGATGTCTGCGCCCATGTGCAATTTGGCGAAGCCCACCGCGGAGCGGTCCACATAGGCGATCAGGTACAGCAGGATCAGGAAGGGAATCAGTTTCAGCGTGATGCGGCGGATAAGCCGCAGTTCCTGGCTCATGAGAACGGTCTCCGATTGTTGTTGTTATAGAACCTCGGGGGACGCCTCTCGCGAAGAATTCGCCAGGGCCATCCCTCCGTTTGAGCGGACTATATAGTATTACTATTTACTCAACAACACTTCCAAAGCGCACAATTTGCGTTTATGTTACGCCTCAGCTCGAACAATATAGTCATACAATAAGAGAATCGATCATGTCTGATAAGAAACCCACCCTGCGCTCCGCCCAATGGTTTGGCACCGCCGACAAGAACGGCTTCATGTACCGCAGCTGGATGAAGAATCAGGGCATCGCCGACCACCAGTTCCATGGCAAGCCGATCATCGGCATCTGTAACACCTGGTCGGAACTGACCCCGTGCAACGCGCATTTCCGCCAGATTGCCGAGCACGTCAAACGCGGGGTGATCGAGGCCGGGGGCTTCCCGGTGGAGTTTCCGGTGTTCTCCAACGGCGAATCGAACCTGCGCCCTACCGCCATGCTCACCCGCAACCTGGCGAGCATGGACGTGGAAGAAGCCATTCGCGGCAACCCGATTGACGGCGTCGTACTGCTGACCGGTTGCGACAAAACCACCCCGGCCCTGCTGATGGGCGCCGCCAGTTGCGACGTGCCGGCGATCGTCGTCACCGGCGGGCCGATGCTCAACGGCAAGCACAAGGGCAAGGACATTGGCTCCGGCACCGTGGTCTGGCAGCTCAGCGAACAGGTCAAGGCCGGCACCATCAGCATCGACGATTTCCTCGCGGCCGAGGGCGGTATGTCCCGCTCGGCCGGTACCTGCAACACCATGGGCACCGCCTCGACCATGGCCTGTATGGCCGAAGCGCTCGGCACCTCCCTGCCCCACAACGCGGCGATTCCGGCCGTGGACGCGCGCCGTTATGTGCTGGCGCACATGTCCGGCATGCGTGCCGTGGAGATGGTGCGCGAAGACTTGAAGCTGTCGAAGATCCTCACCAAGGAAGCCTTCGAAAACGCCATCCGCGTCAATGCCGCCATCGGCGGTTCGACCAACGCAGTGATCCACCTGAAAGCCATCGCCGGGCGCATCGGCGTCGAGCTGGACCTGGATGACTGGACCCGTATCGGTCGCGGCATGCCGACCATCGTCGACCTGCAACCGTCCGGGCGCTTCCTGATGGAAGAGTTCTATTACGCCGGTGGCTTGCCGGCGGTGCTACGTCGCCTCGGCGAAGCCAACCTGATCCCGAACCCGAACGCCTTGACTGTCAACGGTAAGTCCATCGGCGAGAACACCAGGGACGCGCCGATCTATGGCGAGGACGAAGTGATCCGCACACTCGACAACCCGATCCGCGCCGATGGCGGCATCTGTGTATTGCGCGGCAACCTGGCACCGCTGGGCGCCGTGCTCAAGCCGTCCGCCGCCACGCCCGAACTGATGCAGCATCGCGGCCGTGCGGTGGTGTTCGAGAACTTCGACATGTACAAGGCACGGATCAACGATCCGGAACTGGACGTGGATGCCAACTCGATCCTGGTGATGAAGAACTGCGGGCCGAAGGGTTATCCGGGCATGGCCGAAGTGGGCAACATGGGCCTGCCGGCCAAGCTGCTGGCCCAGGGTGTGACGGACATGGTGCGTATTTCCGATGCGCGCATGAGTGGCACGGCGTACGGCACGGTTGTGCTGCACGTCGCCCCGGAGGCCGCTGCCGGCGGTCCGCTGGCCGCAGTGAAGGAAGGCGACTGGATCGAACTCGATTGCGCCAGCGGCCGCTTGCACCTGGATATTGCGGACACCGAGCTGGCCGCGCGCATGGCCGATCTGCAACCGCCACAGAACCTGATCGTCGGTGGGTATCGTCAGTTGTACATCGACCACGTGCTGCAAGCGGACCAGGGTTGCGACTTCGACTTCCTGGTCGGTTGCCGTGGGGCCGAGGTGCCGCGCCACTCCCACTGACACCGCCTACCCCCTGTAGGAGCGAGCTCGCTCCTACAGTCGATTCGCCGCGCCTGCTATCATGCGCGACACCTCTTCGCACAGGACCGTGCCGTTTCCCATGGATTACCGCAAACCCTCCGACCGCAAAAGCATGCACTCGCGCATCGTCCAGGAACTGGGCATGCAGATCGTCTCGGGACGTTTCCTGCCCGACGACAAATTGCCCGCCGAAGCGCTGTTGTGCGAAGAATATGCGGTCAGCCGGCCGGTGCTGCGTGAAGCCACCCGGGTACTGGTCGCCAAGGGCCTGGTGTATTCCCGCCCGCGGGTCGGCACCGTGGTCAAGCCGCGCAAGGACTGGCACATGCTCGATCCGGACGTGCTGCACTGGTTGATGCAGAGCAGTCCGCAGAATCAGTTTTTCGACCTGCTGACCAGCGTGCGCAGCATCATCGAACCGGCCGCTGCCGCCCTCGCCGCGCAATTCGCCACGGAGGCGGATATCGCCTCCATCGGTGAGGCCTACCAACGCATGGAAGCCGCACCGACGCCGGAGGCTCTGTTGCAGCCGGACCTGGACTTCCACAGTCGCATCGCCGATGCCACGCACAACGACCTGCTGGCCAACCTGTGCAACATGCTCTCGGTGGCCATCGCCGAAGCCTTGAAGCATTCGAACCAGCGGCCGAACCTGCATGAACTGGCGCTGCCCCGGCACAAGGCGATCCTGACCGCCATCGAAAACCGCGACGCCCTCGGCGCGCGGCATGCGACGTTGGTGCAGCTGGACGATGCCCGCAGCGCGCTGAATGTGGTGCTCGGCAGCGATCCCGCCTGATCACCAAAGAACCCTGTGGGAGCGAGCTTGCTCGCGATGGCCGCCGAATGTTCGATATCAATGCGGCTGACACTCCGCAATCGCGAGCAAGCTCGCTCCCACAGGTTCCAGGGCGAAACCATCGGGCATAAAAAAGCCGCAACCCAAGGTTGCGGCTTTTTTGTTTCAGCTGTCGATCAGTGGGCGAACAACGAATTGCCCTTCTGCCCCGCCAGTTTCTCCGGCTTGATCAGGAACCGCGCCAGTGCCGGCAACAGCCACAGCGCACCGAACATGTTCCACAGCAACATGAAGGTCAGCATCAGACCCATGTCGGCCTGGAACTTGATGGCCGAGAAGATCCAGGTGCACACGCCGATGGCCAGGCACAGACCGGTGAACAGCACCGCCTTACCGGTGGACTTCAGTGTCTGGTAGTACGCCTCTTGCAGCGGCAGGCCGGCACGCAGGAAGCTTTCCAGGCGGCTGTAGATGTAGATGCCGTAGTCCACGCCAATCCCCACCCCGAGCGCCACGACCGGCAGGGTCGCCACTTTCACGCCGATACCCATGAAGGCCATCAGGGCATTGCCGAGTACCGAGGTCAGCACCAGCGGCAGCACGATGCACAAGGTCGCCGCCCACGAACGGAAGGTGATCATGCACATGACCGCGACGCAGATGTACACCAGGACCAGGATGGTCAGTTCGGACTTCTTGATCACCTCGTTGGTGGCCGCCTCGATCCCGGCGTTACCGGCAGCGAGGATGAACTCCAGGCCTTCCTTGTTGTTTTCCTTGGCGAACTCCTGCACCGCATGTACCGCGCGATCCAGGGTCTCGGCCTTGTGATCGTTGAGGAACACCAGCACCGGCGCCACGGAACAGCTGTTGTTGTACAGGCCGTCAGCGCGGGCAATGGAGTTGTTCAGCACATCAGGGTTACGCGACAGGGTTTCCCATTTCAGGTTGCCCTCGTTCATGCCCTTGATCATTTGCTTGGACACGGTCACCAGGGAAATCGCCGACTGCACGCCCTCGGTGTTCTGCATCTTCCACATCAGCTCGTCGATCGGCGCCATGGCTTCGTAGCGCGAACAGCCTTCGGACTTGGTCTTGACCATCACCACCAACACGTCGGAGCTGGTGGAGTAGTTGTTGATGATGAAGTTGTTGTCCTTGTTGTAGCGCGAGTCCGGACGCAGCTCCGGGGCACCCTGGTCGAGGTCGCCGATTTTCAGGTTCTGGCTGTACCAAAGGCCGCCGCCAAAGGCGATCAGTGCCAGCAGAATGGAAACCGGGGCCACTTTCGCGCTGGCAAAGTTCGACAACAGGCGCCAGAACGGATGCTCGCGAGTCGCGTCCTTTTTGCTGCGGTCGACGGCACGCTTGCTGATGCCGACATAGGAAATCGCCACTGGCAACAGGATCAGGTTGGTGAACACGATCACCGCCACACCGATGGATGCGCCGATGGCCAGCTCACGGATCACACCGATATCGATGATCAGCAGCGTGATGAAACCCACGGCATCGGCGAGGATCGCGATCATCCCCGGCAGGAACAATTGACGGAAGGTGCGACGCGCCGCCGTCAGGGCGTTGTCCGCCTCACTCGATTGCAGGGCGATCCCGTTGATCTTCTGCACGCCGTGGGAAATACCGATGGCGAAGATCAGGAACGGTACCAACATCGAATAGGGATCGAGCCCGAAGCCGAAGAAGTGCATCAAGCCCAGTTGCCAGACCACTGCCACCAGCGTCGTGCTCAACACGGCGACGGTACTGCGCAGGCAGTTGGTGAACCACAGCAAGAGGATCAGGGTGATGACGAAGGCAACGCCGAAGAACATCACCACCATCACCAGGCCATCGATGAGGTCACCGACTTTCTTGGCGAAACCGACGATGTGGATCTTCACGTTCGGGTTCTGTGCTTCGAACTTGGTGCGGATCTTGTCCTCAAGCTCGTGGGAGAACTGGCGATAGTCCAGCGCCAGCAGCTTGCCCTGGTCCTGCGGGTCCGGATAGGACTCCAGCAACGGAATGTCGACGATGCTCGACTTGAAATCGTTGGACACCAACCGCCCGACCTGACCCGACTTGAGCACGTTGTTGCGCAACAGATCGAGGCTGGCCTGGGAGCCGTTGTAGCTTTGCGGAATCACTTCACCGCCGGCGAAGCCCTCTTCCGTCACTTCGGTCCAGCGAACGCTGGGGCTCCACAGCGACTTGAGGCCGGAACGGTCGACGCCGGAGATGTAGAACACCTCGTCGTTGATCTGACGCAGGGTCTCCATGTACTCCTTGGAGAAGATGTCGCCATCGGTGGCTTCCACCGAGATCCGCACGGTGTTGCCCAGGTTCGCCAGATCGTTGCGGTGCTCCATCATCTTCTGGATGAAGGGGTGCTCCAGCGGGATCATTTTTTCGAAGCTGGTGGACGGACGGATCAGCGTCGCCTGCCAGAACAGAAAAATACTGACCAGCAGGCAGATCGTGATCACTGCCGGGCGGTTGTTGAAGATCAGGCGCTCGAGGAACGTCGCCTTGTCCTGGTGATGAGTACTCAAGGAAGTCATAGCTCCGCCTTCTTATTATTAACCCGGCTCATTTGCCCGACTCGGTGCCGCTTGGCGAAGTGACGCGAACGCCGCCCTGCCCGGCCAGAACCAGATTGCCATTGCCTGCCGCAGTCACTGCCGAGACGGAAATACGGTCCGGACGGTTGACCACCTTGAAGGTTTCGCCATTGTCACTGCTGCGAATGACCGAACCGCCGTTGCCGACGATCACGATGGAACCATCGTCGAGCAGCGTACCGCCGGACAGCCCGAACTCCAGGTCGCCACGTTCAGCCTTGAGCTCGACCTGGTCCCAGGTGGTGCCGAAATCCGTGGAACGGTAAAGATTGCCGCGCAGGCCGTAGGCCAGCAACGTATTGGACTGCGCCGTACCGATCACGCCGAACAGCGAGCCTTCGTACGGGCCTTCGAGTTTCTCCCAGGTCTGGCCCCAGTCCGCGGAGCGGAACATGCTGCCCTGCTCACCGACGATGAACAGCCCGGCGTCCTTGACCGCGGCGATCGCGTTCAGGTGGTACTGGTCTTCGTTGTCCAGGCGGTCGCTGGCGTCCTCCCAATGCTTGCCACCGTCGGTGGTTTCCATCAGCGAGCCGTAGGCGCCCACGGCAAAGCCGCTGTCGACGTCCTTGAACCAGACATCGAGCAGCGGCGATTCGCGTTTCAGATCTTCGAATTGCTTGGTCCAGGTCGCGCCGCCGTCCTCGCTGGCGAGGATCTGCGCGTCATGGCCGACGGCCCAGCCGTGCATGTCATCGACGAAAAACACCGACGTCAGCAGGGACCGGGTCGGGACCTTGGCCTGGGTCCAGGTAGCGCCCTGGTCATCGGAATACAGGATGTGCCCACGATCCCCGACCGCCACCAGGCGCTTGCCGGCGTGGACGACATCGAGCATCA
The DNA here is from genome assembly GCF_019956305.1 of Pseudomonas sp. BF-B-30. Classification (NCBI taxonomy): domain Bacteria; kingdom Pseudomonadati; phylum Pseudomonadota; class Gammaproteobacteria; order Pseudomonadales; family Pseudomonadaceae; genus Pseudomonas; species Pseudomonas sp. BF-B-30. Next base: position 371,251 of record NZ_JAHBDG010000011.1, read on the forward strand.
GGCTTTTGGCGGCCTTGGCCGATTCAATGGAATAAACAACGTCGGATGCCGGCGCCGCCGCGGCCAGCGCAGGCGCCGACAGCATGGCAGAGCCCAACACCGAGAGCGCTGTGGCCAGCAACGCGAATTTGCGTAATGCCGGCGGGCGGCAGATACCCACACCCATGACAGGCTCACTCATAGACCTTCTCCCATTATTATTGTTAGGTCGTTCAACCTTACTGGGCGCCGCAAGGGTGCGTGTCCGGACCGGCTGTTTCAGAGCATAGTCCTGAAACCCGCAATCCAGAGCCCCTTCGGAAGCTGGCCTATCCTATCGGTGTTTTTTAATGTCTGACAATCGACGCCACGTTATGTTTTGTTAACCGGGGGGATGGGGGGTGGGGTTCTGAATGGTTGGGTATCAGGTGGGGTGATTGCGGTTTCGGTGGTGGGTGGTAGTGACCGGTGTTCGGTGTTCGGTGTACATATCCGTTGCAGCGGTAATGGCTGCTTTTCCAATCGGCGTACATATCCATTTCTGCGGTAACGGCTGCTGGCGGTTTCGCTCTTACAGCGAGTCCCTTTTTCAAACGCCAAAAAGGAACCAAAAGGCTTCGCCCCGGCGTACGGCACCTCGCCAAGGCTCGGTGTTCCCTCGCTACGGTGTCCATCAGGGGGCATCGCCTACGGTCTGCTTCGCGACGACCTCCTCTCGATGTGTTCGACTTCGTCGAACGGCGCTACGCGCCTACCCCCCTGATGAACACCTACGCTCGGCCTGCCGAAGGGGCGAAAGATCAAAAGCCAGATCAAGATCAAAAGCCAAAGCCAAAGCCAAAGCCAAAGCCAAAGCCAAAGCCAAAGCCAAAGCCAAAGCCAAAGCCAAAGCCAAAGCCAAAGCCAAAGCCAAAGCCAAAGCCGTAGATGGGGGTTCTGAAAATTTTGTGCAACCAGATAGGATTCAAGCGACTGACAGGCCGCCATCGCGAGCAAGCTCGCTCCCACAGAAGAGCAAAAAGCAGAGCATCCCGCATCACCGCGTCGCTTCTCACCACTCATCAGGCCGAGCGTTAGCTCGCCTGCAGCTCTTGATCTTGATCCACCCGCCCCCTCGGCAGGCTGAGCGGAGGTGTTTATCCGGGGATTGGCGCGTAGCGCCGTTCGACGCAGTCGAACCCATTGCATGTAGGTCGAAGCGAAGCCGACCGGAGGGCAATGCCCCCGGATGAATACCGCAGCGAAGGAACCCCGAGCCTAAGCGAGGGGCCGTACGTAAGGGGCGAGACCTTTTGGTTCCTTTTGGGGCGTTTGCCAAAAGGGACTCGCCGTAAGGGCGAAACCGCCAGCCGCCGTTACCGAAGTAACGGATATGTACTCAATCAACCAAGAACCTGGTCGGCCCAAAGGCCGCCAAGTTCAAAAGCCAAGATCAAGCCAAACTCTTGCTGACCACTTCAAACACATCACTGGACAACTGCCCCGAAGCCCGAATCCGCTCCAGCTCCGCCTTCATCAAAGCCTGACGAGCACTGTCGTACTTGCGCCAGCGAGTCAAAGGCGCCAACTGCCGAGAAGCAATCTGCGGATTGAAGCCATTCAACTCGATCACCAAATCCGCCAGGAAGCGATACCCGGAACCGTCAGCAGCATGGAAGTTGACCAGGTTCTGCCCGGCAAACGCACCGACCAGTGCCCGCACCTTGTTCGGATTCTTGATGTTGAACGCAGGATGCTGCATCAACTGACGAACCCGCTCCAGACCACCAGGCAACACGCTGCCGGCCTGGACGCTGAACCACTGGTCCATGACCAACGGGTTGTCCTTGAAGTGCTCGGCGAAGCTGGCCAGTGCCTTGGCCTTCTCGGCTTCGAACGGTGAATTGACCAACACGGCAAGTGCGGTCAGGCGCTCGGTCATGTTGTCGCACGAATCGAACTGCTCCAGAGTCGCAGCCACAACTTCCGGCTTGCCGCTGAGCATCAGGTACGACAGCGCAATGTTCTGCAACGCGCGGCGAGCGAAGTGCTCGGCTTCGGCCACGTACGGCGTCTGCTTCGACAACTCGCGATTGGCCTGATAACGCAGCCACAAACCTTCGAACAACGCGTCAGCCAGTTGCTTACGGGCAAATTCACGCGCCGTGTGAATCGCTTCGACATCCGCCACTTCACTGATCTCGCTCAGGTACGCCTCGCTTGGCAGAGAGAGCATTTCCGCGACCATCGCCTGATCCAGCGACTCATCCGAAAGCACCGTGCGCAACGCCGCCACCAGACGCTGATCGAGTACCAGCGCTTCGCCCTTCTGCTGCTGGGCGATCAGCTCTTGCAGCACCTGCACCGACAGTTGCTGGCCGGCATCCCAGCGGTTGAAGCCGTCGCTGTCATGCTGCATCAGGAACATCAGCTGATCACGGTTGTACGGGAAGCTCAATTTCACCGGCGCCGAGAAGCCGCGCAGCAACGACGGCAACGGTTGTTCGGCGATGTCGACGAAGGTGAAAGTCTGCTCGGCTTCGGTCACCGAAATGACCCGCGAGGTGCCTTGCGCGGTGGCTTCACCGGACAGACGCAGGGCAATCGCTGCCCCTTTGGAATCCAGCAGCCCCAGTTCGACCGGGATCACGAACGGCAGTTTTTGCACCTTGTCCGGGGTTTCCGGGCAGCTCTGACGGAAGGTCAGGCTGTAGGTTTTCGCCGCAGCGTCATAAGACTCGCTCACCGCCAGGCGCGGTGTACCGGCCTGGCTGTACCAGCGCTTGAACTGGGTCAGGTCAACGCCATTGGCATCTTCCATGGCCTTGATGAAGTCATCGCAGGTCACGGCCTGGCCGTCGTGGCGTTCGAAGTACAGGTCGCTGCCTTTGCGGAAGCCTTCGGCGCCGAGCAAGGTGTGGATCATGCCGACCACTTCCGAGCCCTTTTCGTACACGGTCAGGGTGTAGAAGTTGGAAATCTCGATGAAGCTGTCCGGGCGCACGGCGTGGGCCATGGGGCCGGCGTCTTCGGCGAACTGGTGGGTGCGCAGGTACGCCACGTCCTGGATGCGCTTGACCGTGGCCGAGTTCATGTCCGAGGAGAAACCGGCATCGCGGAACACGGTGAAGCCTTCCTTGAGCGACAGCTGGAACCAGTCGCGGCAGGTCACGCGGTTGCCCGACCAGTTGTGGAAGTATTCGTGGGCGACGATCGCCTCGACCCGCTGGTGCGCGGCATCGGTGGCGGTTTCGGCCTTGGCCAGCACGGCGCTGGAGTTGAAAATGTTGAGGCCCTTGTTTTCCATGGCGCCCATGTTGAAGTCATTCACGGCGACGATCATGAAGATGTCCAGGTCGTACTCGCGACCGTAGACCTCTTCGTCCCAGCGCATGGATTTCTTCAGGCTGTTCATCGCGTGCTGGCACTTGTCGATGTTTTCCGGCTCGACGTAAATGCGCAGCGCCACGTTGCGCTCGCTCATGGTGGCGAAGCTGTCTTCGACGCACCACAGGTCGCCGGCCACCAGCGCAAACAGGTACGCCGGTTTCTTGAACGGGTCTTCCCAGGTCGCCCAGTGCCGGCCCTCTTCACCGGGACCGGAAGCGATCGGGTTGCCATTGGACAGCAGCACCGGATAACTGTGTTGTTCGGCGACGACCGTGGTGGTGAAGGTGCTCATCACGTCCGGGCGGTCGAGGTAATAGGTGATCTTGCGAAAACCTTCGGCCTCGCACTGGGTGCAGAACATCGTGCCGGACTTGTACAGGCCTTCCAGCGCGGTATTGGTTTCCGGGTGGATCCGGACGCTGGTATCGACCGTGAAGGTGGTGCTGGTCGGGTGCAAGGTCAGGTGATTCTCGGTCAGCTGATACTGCGCCTCGGAAAGCTCCTGGTCGGCAAGGGTGACCGACAGCAGTTCCAGCTGCTGGCCGTCCAGCACCAGCGGCGGCAGGCCCGGGCCGCGCTCGGGGTTGCGGCGCATCACCAGTTGCGCATGGACCAGGCTATGGTCCTCGTACAACTCGAAGGTCAGGTGCGTTTCGTCGATCAGGTACTCGGGCGCCTGATAGTCCTTGAGGTAGATCATCTTCGGTTGTTCGGTGCGCATGCTGGAGTCCTTACTGATGCACGGCGAGCTGGTAAGCCGTGTATTTACGAATGTTGATCACGCCGGTGTCGAAGATCAGGTATTGACCCTTGATCCCCATCAGCGTGCCTTCGGCAATCGGGTTCTTGTCCAGGTTGAAGCTGACGATCTTCGCCGGGTACTGCTCGACCGGGTAGCGGATTTCCAGCGGTTCGACGTCGGTCACCGGCTGGATCGCCTGCAAGCCAAATCGCTGCTGCAACCCGAGCAAGCCTTCGGCACAGCTGTCGAACAGTTGATCGCGGACCTCGGCCAGGTTCACCGCCGCCGCATCGCCCTTGAGCAAAGCGCGCCAGTTGGTCTTGTCGGCCACCTGGCTGCGCAACAGATCCTCGACGAAACCGGACTGCTGGCGAGTCGATACGCGCATGATCGGCAAGGCCTGGCTCGCACCCTGGTCGAGCCAGCGGGTCGGCAACTGGGTGGCGCGGGTAATCCCGACTTTGACCCCCGACGAATTGGCCAGGTACACCACGTGATCGGTCATGCAGAACTTCTCGCCCCACTCAGGCTCCCGGCAGGTCCCGGCCTCGAAGTGGCAGCGTTCCGGGCTCATGATGCACACGTCGCACTGGGCCAGTTTGGTCATGCACGGGTAGCAGTAACCCTGGCTGAAACTGGTCTTGGTCTTGCGTCCGCAATGGCTGCAGTGGATCGCACCCAGGTACTCCAGGCGCACCGTGGTGCCGATCAACGGATTGACCGGGACCTCGGTTTCGCCCAGACGAAATGCATATTGCACGTTCGGCCCGTCCAGGCGCGCCGACATTTTGCTGATTGCACCGCGGCCAATCTCGATCAATGGATGGCATCCGATTTGAACAGGATATTCGGCACTTGAATCGACTTGGAGCTGCATTCCTGCGGGCCCATGTAGCCGGTGCGCTGGTCCTCTGGCAGGTTCTGGATTTCCCAGGCGATCATTGCCTGCAGCGACAGTTCGCGTTGTTCGGCGGTGAGCTTGCCACCGTCCGACCATTTGCCGATTTCCACGGCCAGTTTCAGGCTCTCGTAGATATCGGGGGTGATGTTCTTGATCATTTCGTTAAAAGAGGACATTGGGTCTCCGTCTCTTTATTGCATGTTCTGAATTAGGCGGCCAGTTTACGGCGGTTATACAAACCGCCCAACAAACCGGTGAAGCATCCGATGAGTAACCCGCTGACGTGGGCCGCGTTGGCGATCTCGCCGAAGCCGATCATCGAGACCAGCCCGGACAGGCACAGCAGCAACCACACCAGCATCATCACCAGCACGCCTCGCGGCAGGCGATAGGCCGGGTTCGGCGCCAGCAACTGGAAGATCCAGCAATGCCCGAGCAGGCCGTACAGTACGCCGGACAAACCGCCGAACAAGGTCGGGCCACTGAATAGATACTGGGCAAAGTTCGATACCAGGCTGAACAGCAAGGTCAGGCCGATCAGGTTGATACTGCCCTGGCGCGACTCGATACGCCGCCCCAGCTCCCAGTACCACATGCCGTTCATCGCCAGGTGCAGGATGCCGAAGTGGATCAGCATCGGCGTGAACAGGCGCCACCACTGCCCCGCCGCCAGGCTGTCGGCCAGTGGCGTGAAGTGGATGTATTCACCGACCACGCGGAACTCGAGGAAGGTCAGCCAGCGCATCGTTTCAAGATTGTCGCCCAGCATGGTCACCGCGCCGACAACCAGGCTCAACAGCAGCACCAGCGCGGTGGCCCTGGCGTATTTCAACTGCTCGACGAACCCCGGGCGCTTGACGGTCTGCGCCACCGGAATATCCAGTTGTTGATCGGGGTCACCCGCCGGAAAACGCTCGTACAGCGCACGCACGTCTTCACTGATGTTGTCCGGCACCCACAGCACCTGCTCGCCAGCTTCCTCGCTGACCCGATGGGGCACTTGCATGCGCTTGAGCAGGGTGACGAACCCGCTCAAGTCCACCGCCAGGGGCAGACGCAATACCGCTACAGCACTCATTGCAGCACCTCCGGCCGCTCGACATCGACCCAGACGAATTTTTGCGGATCCAGGCGGGTTTCCTGATCCAGTCGGTAGGCAACCAGTTTGCCGTACAGCACCGCGCTGTAATCCAGGCAGGCCAGGTTCGGCCGGATCGGTGCCGGCTTGCCGCTGCGCCAGTAATGGCCGACGAACAACAGCGGCTCATCGATGCCATAGCGCAGCAAACTGTTCTTTTCGGTGGACGACAGCGGCGTCCGGGCCACGGGTTCCGGCAGTGCATCCGGTTGGAACACGATGTCGCCGTAGGTTTTCGGATCGTCTTCCCAGAACTTGGTGCGGAAGAACGAACGGACCAGGCCGTCGCCGCTGGTCATCGTCAGGCCATGGGGCAAACGCATGTCCGTGCCGCGCAGCAGCCGGTCGAATACGGTGCAGGCAAAAGAGCCCGACTCCGCCGACGCCTGGAGAAAATGCTCATCGACGCAGCCGTTGGGGAACAACGCCCGCAGCGGCTCGATCAGCCCGGCGTCCCAGCAGGCGTGGACCACGCGAAAACGCCCGGCATCGACGAACAATGGCAACTGGTAGAACCATTGCTGGAAGTCGTGCCAGTCACCCGGATGGTGTTCGAACTGGGTCAGGGTTTCGTGCAGCAGGCGGGCATGGCGCGGCGTGTGCTCACGCACGAACTGCTTGCCGCTGCCGGGCAGTGCCGGCGTGCTCCAGCCCAGCGCATTGAACTCGTGGTTGCCCATGATGCACAGCGCCTGACCGGCCTCCACCATGTCGTGGACGATATGCAGTGCCTCGCGAATCCGCGGGCCGCGGTCGATGATATCGCCGACGAACACCGCCATGCGCGAGGCATGTCGCCAGACGCCACCCTGCTTGTGATAACCGAGTCGGTCGAGCAAGTGCTCCAGGGTCAGAGCGCAACCGTGCACGTCACCGATCAGGTCGTAGCTACGCGCGGGATCGAGCATCAGTCGCCTCCACCCCCCAACTTGCTGCCCCAGCCAAGCTTGGTCCGGCAGACTTCATAGTAATTGTGGTCCAGCGGATGGATCAGCCGCAGTTTCTGGGCTTTCTTGCTGACGGTAATGGTGTCGCCCGGCGCGCAGGTGAAGTGGTTCTGCCCGTCGCACGAGACTTGCGGGTAAATCTGCATATCCTTGGACACGACGATTTTCAGCTCACTGTTGCCATCGACCACAATCGGTCTACCCGACAAGGTATGGGGGTACATCGGCACAATCACAATGGCGTCGAGCTTGGGATGCATGATCGGCCCGCCGGCGGACAACGCATAGGCGGTGGAACCGGTCGGCGTCGCGACGATCAGGCCGTCGGCCTTCTGGCTGCAGACGAACTGGCCGTCGATGTACAGCTCGAACTCGATCATTCGCGTGGATTTGCCGGGGTGCAGCACGACGTCGTTCAGTGCATCGCCCTGGCCGATGGCCTCGCCGTGGCGGCGGACTTCGGCCTGCAACAAAAAGCGGTTTTCCACCAGATAGTGGCCATCCAGCACTTCGGCGACCTTGGTTTCCAGCTCGTCGGGACGGATGTCGGTGAGGAAACCCAGGCTGCCCCGGTTGATGCCGAGCACCGGAATATTGTGTTTGGCCAGCGCCCGGGCGGCACCGAGCAGGCTGCCGTCACCACCGACCACGATGACCATGTCGCAGACTTCGCCGAGCATCTTGCGCGACGAGGTTTGCAGGCCGTGCCCTGGCAGCACTTCGGCGATGGTGTCTTCGAGGATCACGTGCAGGTGACGATCGAGCAGAAACCGTTTCAGTCGGCGGACGGTATCCAGCACCTGGGAACTGCCCAGGCGACCGATGATGCCGATATTGCGAAATTGCTCCATGGGGCTCCTGCGGGGATCTGCGTGGCGGCGAAAACCACGATTATGGGCGAAAGCCGCCCGTAGACAAAATCCTTTCAGTTTCAGGGGTGTGCCCGGGTTTCGGGCTATGCTCGCAAGATGATGCTATTTCCGGATTTGCTCCACCTGCCCCATCAGTTACGCCATCCCGAAGTGCGTGACCTGGCGTGGGTCATCCTCGCGCCGCCCATGCTGGACAATACCCCGTGGCCGCAGCGTCACCCGCTGGCCGGCAGCGACTGGGTGCAGGCACCGGATCGGCTGGAGCATTGGCTGCGGCAGCTGGATCGGGACAGTTATGGCCTGCTGCACTGGCTGGCCCAGGCCCGGACCCGGCGCCTGGGCTTGTACTACGAACGCCTCTGGCAATTCGCCGTGCAGCATGCACCGGGCATTGAACTGATTGCCGCCAACATGCCGATTCGCCGCGAAGGGCACACCCTCGGTGAACTGGACATGCTGCTGCGCGACCGCGACGGCGTGCATCACCTGGAACTGGCGATCAAGCTCTACCTTGGCCCGCAATCCGGCGACGGACACGACACCGCCAAGTGGCTGGGCCCGGGCTGCCACGACCGGCTCGACCGCAAACTGGCGCACCTGAGCCAGCATCAATTGCCGATTTCCACACGCCCCGAGAGCCGTGAAGTGCTCGCGGCGCTGGATATCCAGGCGTTCAGCGCACATTTATGGCTGGGGGGTTACTTGCTGTACCCGTGGCCCGGACAAGCCGCCCCGCCATTGGGTGCCCATCCACAGCATTTGCGGGGTCGCTGGTTGCATCAAAAGGATTGGCTGGCGTTGTTGGCCCAAAGCCCGCCCGGTCGCTGGCAACCCCTGCCCCGTCACGCCTGGCTGGCGCCGGCGCATTATTCGGCGGAGCACACCTGGAACCCCGGACAGATGCAAGCGTGGCTGGATGACCTGGACCCGCTGGCGCCAGCACAACTGCTGGTGCGCCTGACGGAAAATGCCAGCGGCGACTGGGAAGAGGCCGAGCGATTGTTTCTGGTGGCGGATCTTTGGCCGAATGTGCCGGGACAGGGTTGAGTCCAGTATTGCCTGAGCCGGCCTCTTCGCGAGCAAGCCCGCTCCCACATTGGGCCTCAGCCGAACACAAGTCTTGTATCCACTGAAGATCCCTGTGGGAGCGGGCTTGCTCGCGAAGAGGCCAACACGGTCTAAAGAGATAACCACCCAGCGCTTCGCAGGACAAAGCGCCGGCCAATGACCATCAGTCTTTCTTGTGCTGCTCGACCCATTGCCCATAGGCATTGATGAAACCTTGCAGGAACGGCTTTACCGACTCGGACAACTTGCCCGATTCGTCGAACGCCGAACCGGCGTTCCCCAGATAGGCCTCCGGTTGCTGCATCATCGGCACATTGAGAAACACCATGGATTGACGCAGGTTGTGATTGGCACCAAACCCGCCGACGGCCCCCGGCGACACACTGATAACGGCTCCCGGCTTACCGCTCCAGGCGCTTTTCCCATATGGACGCGACCCCACGTCAATCGCGTTTTTCAACGGTGCCGGCACCGACCGGTTGTATTCCGGGGTCACGAACAACACCGCGTCGGATGAGCTCACCTGTTGTCGGAAAGTGCTGTAGGCTGCCGGCGGTGAAGCGCCATCGATATCTTCGTTATAGAGCGGCAGATCGCCAATTTCGACGATGTTGAGCTTGAGATTGGCCGGCGCCAGTTCTATCAGGGCCCGTGCGACCTTGCGGTTGATCGATTCCTTTCTCAAGCTGCCGACCACGACGGCGATCGTATAGACGTTGCTCATAAGATTTCTCGACTGTCCGATAGGAAGAGCTTGTAGTTATAGATGACGATTCAAACAGCGGGCGACCGAAAACCCCGTCCCTGACTATTTTTTTCCCGTAGGAAAACTTACCTCGCCCAAGCACGGTCTACAGTGCCGCAAATTGAGTGATTTATCTCCAGAGGTTCTAAGCAGATGGCAGCAGTACTCGTCGGTCAGTTCCATGCAAGAGACGCGCAAGGCCGCATTTATTCGGTGCACGAGTTTCAGGACTCCACCCCGGCGGCAGAAGGTTCAGGGCCTGTCACCACCTACAAGCTGGCCATTGGCGACCGCGTCAACAAGGTCGACGACAATGAATTCATGCTGGTGCAAACCGGCGTGACCATTACCCGCGAACCGCAAATCGCCAGCGCTTCATAACCCGTCGTTATGAGCAGAAGTCATATGCACGGACTTGGGGTAGGATTCAGCCACTGACTCCTCCACCTGCTGAACATGGACTTCACGCATGCGCTTACGCCATATCGAAGTGATCCAGGCACTCTTGCAGACCGGTCACCTGGGCACCGCCGCCGAATGGCTGCAGTTGCCGGTGGCCGAAGTCGAGCGCTTGCTGCGCGACGCCGAGGATCAGTTGGGTTTCATGCTGTTCGCCAGCGTACGCGGACGATTGCAGGCCACCCGCGAAGCGCGGGAATTGCAGGTGGAAATTGCCCGGGTCTACGATGCGCTCGAACCGGTGCAGCGCCTGGCCAACAGCCTCAGGCAATACCTGGCGCCGCCGCTGCGCATCATCTGCACCCCTCCCCTGGCCAACCAATTGTTGCCACACAGCATCGCGGCCCTGCGCCGACGCCTGCCCGATGCGCCTTGCACGCTGCTGAGCCAGCCCACCCGCGACATCGTCAGAAGCCTGCTGCTGCGTGAAAGCGATCTGGGCCTGAGCCTGCATGACCCCGATCACGCCGACCTCGACTGCCATGTGATCGCCCAGGGCAAACTCCAGTTGCTCGCCCCCCATGGCTGGCTGCAACCGAAACAGAAATACATTTCACTGCAGGATCTGGCCGGCCAATCGATGATCGGCCTGGAGGGGCAGGACCCGTTGAGTCCGGCGCTGGAAAACAAACTGCACGGTTTGCGTCCTGCCCCGGTGATTCAGACCCGGGTCCAGACGCATCAGATGATGCGCAGCATGGTCGAGGCCGGCGAAGGCCTGGCCATCGTCGACCCCTTCACCGCCCTCGGCGCCAAAGCCTCGGGGCTGGACACCTGCCCGCTGGCGCCAGCGGTCCCGATCAGCCTCTACGCCCTGACCCTGAAAAACGCCGAACCCTCACCGGCGGTTCAGACACTGTTAACCATCGTCACGGAACAAGCCGCGGCGATGCTGACGAACTGAACGGATTTTCCAGCGGGTTTTCGAACAATCGATACCAGAACAGCGCCACTTCGGCGGTGTTCGGATCGATGCCGCGATAGCGCAGGTGGTCGATCCCACCAATCACGTAACCGCAGCGTTCGTAGAGCCTGCAGGCCCCCAGGTTGTTGTTCTGGGTTTCGAGCATGATGCCTGGCAGCTTTTTCTTGCGGCTCCAGAACTGCGCCACATCCAGCAGGGCCTTGGCCACGCCATGCCGCCGGGCCGGTGCGTGCACCGCCAGCTCGTCGATATGGGCAAAGCCGTTCCAGTTGGTGCTGACCACCAGGTGCCCCACGGGCTGGTCATCCAGATAAGCCATGAAAATCGCGCTGTCGGCGGAATCGCGAAAGCTGCTGAATTCCTCGGGATCGATGCCGTAGCACTTGCGATAAGGCGTGATCGGGGTGACAGGCCACTGTGCCACCGGCGCTCCTATTTGTGCCGCACCGTAGGCCGCGACTTCAAAACTGAAATCACTGCCCCAGATATAGGCGGCAAAACCCTCGTCGGCAACCCGTACCGACAACCCTGGATAATTCGGATTTATAACCGGCTGCATACTGGGAAATGTCCTCATTCCTTGATGCAATCGACGGTGTAGCACCGTCCACTGCCCTGATCTTCATGTTGCAATCCGTGCACATCAGCAACGAATCCCGGAAAACTGCTATCGAACGTGCGGGCAAACGCCAGGTAATCGATGATCGAGCGGGTCGACTCGGTAAAGCGCTCACCCGGCATGATCAGCGGAATGCCGGGTGGGTACGGCACCAGCATCACCGCAGCGATCCGCCCGTCCAGCGCATCGATCGACACGGCTTCGACTTCACCCCGCACCAATTGATCATAGGCGTCCGCCGGCTTCATCGCGACTTCCGGCAGAACGGTGTACATGCGCTTGAGGTGCCTGGCGGTGGCATTGCTGCGATAACAGGCATGCAACTGATCGCACAGATCACGCAGCCCCATGCCCTGATAGCGTGCGACATTCTCTTGCGCCACACAGGGCAGGCAACTGGCCAGACTGACGTTGGCGTCGTAGCTGCGCTTGAACTCCAGCAGTTCGGTGAGCAGCGTGCTCCACTTGCCCTTGGTGATGCCCATGGAGAACAACACCAGGAACGAGTACAGCCCGGTCTTCTCGACCACCAGGCCGCGCTCCCACAGGAACTTGCTGACCACCGCCGCCGGAATCCCGCGCTCGCTGAGGGCGCCACCGGCGGTCAATCCCGGCATCACCAGCGTGACCTTGATCGGGTCGAGCAGCACATAGTCGTCGGTCACGCCGCCAAAGCCGTGCCAGTCGGCATCGGGTTGCAGCAACCAGTCCTCGGTGACGACCCGCTCGATGCCTTCCGCCGACGGCGGTTGCCAGATCGAGAACCACCAGTCATCGGCGGCAATGTGCTGGCGCAAATTGGCCAGCGCACGGCGAAAACTCAGGGCTTCGTCGAACATTTCCTGCAGGAGAGAACGCCCGGCCGGCCCTTCCATCATCGCCGAAGCCACATCCAGCGAGGCGATGATGCCGTACTGCGGCGAGGTCGAGATGTGCATCATGAATGCTTCGTTGAAGCGATCCCGATCCAGTTGCCGCGCACCGCCATCGCGCACGTGAATCATCGATGCCTGACTGAAGGCCGCCAGCAACTTGTGGGTCGAATGGGTGGTGAACACCAACGGGCTGTCTTCATCACGGGAGGTGCCCATGCCGTAGCGCCCGGCAAAGAACTCATGAAACGCTGCATAGGCGTACCAGGCCTCGTCGAAGTGCAACACCTCAACGCTATTGCCCAACTGCTGTCTGATCAGTTCGGCGTTGTAGCAGAGGCCGTCATAGGTTGAATTGGTCACCACGGCAAGCTTGACCTTCGGTGAACGCCCCTTGGTCAGCGGACTGGCGTCGATCTTGGCCTGGATCGATTCGCGACTGAACTCACTCAGGGGAATCGGGCCGATAATCCCCAGTTCATTACGCTCCGGACACAAGTACAGAGGGATGGCGCCGGTCATGATGATCGAATGCAGCACCGACTTGTGGCAATTGCGGTCCACCAGCACCAGGTCATCGCGGGCGACCACCGAGTGCCAGACAATCTTGTTGGCCGTGGACGTGCCATTGATCACGAAAAAGGTGTGATCGGCGCCGAAATTGCGTGCTGCACGGGCCTCGGCTTCAGCCAGGGGGCCGGTATGATCGAGCAAGGAGCCGAGCTCCGGTACCGACACCGAAAGATCCGAGCGCAGGGTGTTTTCCCCGAAAAACTGGTGAAACGCCTGCCCGACCGAGCTCTTGTGGTACGCCACGCCACCGCCGTGACCGGGGGTGTGCCAGGAATAGTTGGAATCCGCCGTGTGCTGCACCAACGCCTTGAAAAACGGCGGCAGCAGGCCATCGAGGTATTTGCGCGCGGCGCGGGCCACCTGCCGGGCGAGAAAGGGCACGGTGTCCTCAAACAGATAAAGAATGCCGCGCAACTGATTGAGCTCGGCCATGGCGTCGGCGGGTGCGTTTTCCAGGGTCACTTTTTCGCCCAGGGCGAAGATCGGCAGATCCGGTGCACGCACCCGCGCCAGACCGATCAGTTCGGCCATGTTTTGCAACAAATGAGAATGGGTGCTGGCATCTTCAGAGGCAATCAACATGCAGGACAGGCCGTGGTAAGTCGACGCCACCAGTCGTCCTTCAGTGTAGTCCACCGCCGAAACGACGCTGAACCCTTCCTGCTCCAGCTCCCGGGCAATCCCCCGCACGCGGTCACCGGCAACGCTGTCGGCCTTGATGTCGCGATGAACGATCAGGACCGGGAATTTCAAGTCTTTGTACATGAGGCTCAGCGTCCTGAGGCGGCAGACCAGAGCCTGCCAATCACCTCAGGGTAGAGTGTTGCAGCGGATGTGGCGAGCGGGATGCACCAACTTGTGGCGACGAGGGAGTTTCCCTGTGGCGAGCATCTGCCAAACAGGGTGTTATGCCTGGGCTTCAGCCTCGGCCAACTGCACCCACAACGCCGGGGCACCAGCGGATTTGCCGATGATTTCCAGGCGCGCCGCGTGGCGGGCCAGGTCGTCTTCACTGGCGCGGATGATGCGCGTCGGCTGACGGTCCGCCGGCAAACGGCGAATCTCGGTGGCCGAATTGTCCGCCCCTTCACCCGAGCCATTGCCATCGGAGGCGTTGCCGGCCAGGGACAGACTGGTCTGCCCCCCGGTCATGGTCAGGTAGACGTCGGCAAGAATCTCGGAGTCGAGCAAGGCGCCGTGCAGTTCACGACCCGAGTTGTCGACGCCATAGCGTTTGCACAGGGCGTCGAGGCTGTTGCGCTGCCCCGGGTGACGTTCCCGGGCCATCATCAGGGTGTCGAGGATCGAGCAGTGCTGCGTGATGTCCGCGCGGTCCTGTTGGCCCATCAGGGCGAATTCGTTGTTGATGAAGCCAACGTCGAACGCCGCGTTATGGATGATCAGCTGCGCGCCCTTGATGAACTCGAAGAACTCTTCGGCCACCTCGGCAAAACGCGGCTTGCCCACGAGGAATTCATTGGTGATGCCGTGGACGCCGATCGCGCCCTCGTCACTTTCGCGATCGGGTTGCAGGTACACATGGAAGTGCCGGCCCGTCAGGCGTCGGCCGATCAACTCGACACAACCGATTTCGATAATCCGGTGGCCGTCGGTCACCGGCATGCCGGTGGTTTCGGTGTCGAGTACAACGGATCTGGTGGCCATCAGTGCTCAGCTCTCAATCGGTCAATCGTGCAAAAGCGGCGATGTTAACACGCTCGCCGGGGTCTTTCAGGTACACCGAGTCACCGCCTTCGCGAGCAAGCCCGCTCCCACATTGAATCGGCGCCGGCTCACAACTTTGTGGACGACACGAATCCAGTGTGGGAGCGGGCTTGCTCGCGAAGGCCACGGCGCGGTGCATCGGCAGTACCCGAATCAGCCCTGCTTGTACCCACGCACTTCATCCACACCACGGTTGGCCAACTGGTCGGCCCGTTCGTTGCCGTGATGGCCAATGTGTCCGCGCACCCATTTCCAGGTGACCTTGTGACGGTTGACCTGCTCGTCGAGCAACTTCCACAAGTCAGCGTTTTTCACCGGTTCCTTCGCCGCGGTTTTCCAGCCGCGCTTCTTCCAGTTGTCCATCCACTCGTTGATGCCTTTCATCACGTACTGCGAGTCGGTCACCAACAACACCTCGCAGGGACGCTTGAGCTCTTCCAGGCCACGGATCGCGCCCATCAGCTCCATGCGGTTGTTGGTGGTATTGGCTTCGCCGCCCCAGAGTTCCTTTTCGACACCCTTGCACACCAGCAGTGCGCCCCAGCCGCCAGGACCAGGGTTGCCTTTGCAGGCGCCGTCGGTGAACAGTTCTACGCTATCGCTCATGCCAATCTATCCAGAAAATGCGCTGGCCCGCCGATCGCTGATCGACGACGCCCGAAGCCGGGGCATGCCCGGCCACAAATGAAAAGTGTGTATTACGGTTCGATGTTGCGCCGGTTGACCTTGGCCATCGGCAACGGGATCAGCTTGCCCATCGGTTCGCGCCGCTCCTGACGGACCGGTCGCAGGCCCACCACGATCTTGCGCGCCACCAATAAATAGAAGCCGCCGCCCGACAGTTGCCAGTCACCGGCCTTGCGTTCCCAACCGGCCAGGCGGGTCTGCCACGCCGGTGACGCAAGCGGCGGACGATAGCACCCGAAGCGGCGTTTCTCCAGCGCGAAACCCAGCAGGTTCAGCCAGTCGGCGACCCGTGACGGCGAAATGCAGCGCGCCTTGCGCAGCGCATCCTGGGCAAACACATGCCGCAGGCCCCAACTGCTCCAGGGGTTGATGCCAATGATCAGCAAATGCCCGCCGGGACGTACGCTGCTTGCCGCCTCGCGAAGCAGACCGTGGGGCGACAGGCAGAAATCCAGGCCATGCTGCAGCACCACCACATCGGCGGCATGCTCGCTCAGCGGCCAGGCCTGCTCCTCACAAACGATCTCGACCCCCGGCAACGGCGCACCAAGGCGTACATTGCGCTGTACCTGAGGGGCAGACGGCGGAGTCTGGGCCGAGGGACCGTAATGCACCAGATAGCCACCAAAGAACCGCCCGAGCTCGTCTTCGAGCATGCGCCGCTCTTCGTCCAGCAGAAATTGCCCGAGGGGACCGGCCAGCCACTCGCGGGCGGCGCTGATCAACGCCAGCCAGTCAGGATCGGCTTGTGCGAACGCTTTATCAGTCATTGCATTCTCCAACGCGCCAGGAAGTTCTAAGATGCGCCAATGTTTTCCGCTTGGCGAATCCGACGATGATACAGATCACTGCCCTGCCCGCCTTCACCGACAACTACATCTGGTTGTTACAAGACCACGGCAGCAAGCGCTGCGCGGTCGTCGACCCGGGTGATGCCGGCCCCGTACAAGCCTGGCTTACGGCCAATCCGGGCTGGGTACTGAGTGACATTTTGATCACTCATCACCATCATGACCACGTCGGCGGCGTCGAACAGCTGAAAAAAGCGACGGACGCGAAAGTCTATGGTCCAGCCAGCGAAACGATCCCGGCGCGGGACGTTGCGCTCAAGGACAACGACAAGGTCCGCGTGCTCGGCTGGGATTTCGACGTCCTCGCGGTCCCTGGCCACACCCTGGGGCACATCGCCTATTACCATCACGGCTTGCTGTTCTGCGGCGACACACTGTTTGCCGCCGGCTGCGGACGCCTGTTCGAAGGCACGCCACAGCAAATGTACAGTTCGCTGACACGCCTGGCCGGGTTGCCGGAAGACACGCTGGTGTACTGCACCCACGAATACACCCTCGGCAACCTGAAGTTTGCCGCGGCCGTCGAACCGAACAATCCGCACACCGCCGAGCGCCTGGCCAAAGTCACCCGCCAACGGGAATCCGGGATCATGACGCTGCCGTCGACACTGGCGCTGGAAAAGCTCACAAACCCGTTTTTGCGCTCCGGTGAAACATCCGTTAAAGAAAAAGCGGACGAACGGACCGGCACCGATAACTCGGCGCCCGATATGGTTTTTGCGGCGCTTCGAGCGTGGAAAGACAGGTTCTAAAGGGGCCTATCAAGATTGCAACAATTCTGAAAGGTTGACCGCGCAGGGTGCGCTTCCTAGAATCGCCCGACATTTTTGCCCGGAACTTACTTCCAGCCAATGTCGTCACCTATTCGCAAAGCCATCAGTTCAGACGCATTGACCCGCTTGGCTCAAGCCATTGCGGTGGCTGTGTCCGCCACCCTGGCGGGCTGTTCCAGCCATGCGCCGCAGACCGATGCGGCGCACACGCAGAACATCGCCGCGCGCGCCAAGCAGAAGCCGATCTGGCTCAGCGAAAAACCCAGCCCGCAAATTCCCCAGGACGTCTGGGAGCGCATGCGTCAGGGCTTCCAGCTGCAAGACGGGCTGGGCGTCAACCCGCGCATCGAGCAACAGCGCCTGTGGTTCGCCAGCAATCCATCTTTTCTCGAAAACGCCGGCGAACGTGGCAGCCTCTACATTCACTACATTGTCGAACGCCTTGAAGAACGCAACATGCCGCTGGAACTGGCCCTGCTGCCAGTGATTGAGAGCGCCTACAACCCGATGGCCTATTCCCGGGCCAACGCGGTGGGTCTTTGGCAGTTCATCCCGTCCACCGGGCGTTACTTCAACCTGCGTCAAACCCGCTTCTATGATGGCCGTCGCGACATCACCGCGTCGACCACCGCCGCCCTGGATTACCTGACCCGCCTGCACGACATGTTCAACGGCGACTGGATGCTGGCCCTGGCGGCCTACAACGCCGGCGAAGGCACCGTCAGCCGGGCCATTGAGCGCAACGAACGCCTAGGCCTGCCGACCGACTACTGGAACCTGCCGCTGCCCTCTGAAACCCAGGCCTATGTGCCAAAGTTGCTGGCACTGTCGCAGGTGGTGATGGCGCCGGAAGCCTACGGCGTGAACCTCAATCCGATCGCCAACGAGCCCTACTTCCAGGTCGTCGAAATCAACCAGCGCATGGACCTGTCCAAGGTTGCTGAAGTTGCCAACATCGACGAAGACGAACTGTTCCAGCTCAACCCGGCCTTCAAGCAGCGCACCACCCTCGATGGCCCGCAACATCTGTTGGTGCCGACCTCCAAGGCGCAACTGCTGACCAGCAGCCTGCAGACCATGCGTCCTGAAGAACTGATCAGCAAGAAACCGCTCAAGCCGGTCTTCGAAGGTGCCGACGACAGCCAGGTCGCCAGCGTCAAGCGTTCCTATCGGGTCAAGCGGGGTGACAACCTCGGTTCCATCGCCAAGGCCAACAACGTTGACGTGAAGGACCTGCAACGCTGGAACAAACTGAGCGGCAAGAACCTCAAGCCCGGCCAGACCCTGGTCATGCAGGACAACAGCAAACGCAACTCAGGGCGCGTCAACACCGTGATTGCAGCCAATACCAAAAAGCAGCAGGCCAAGTACAAGGTCCAGCAAGGCGACTCGCTGTACATCGTGGCCAAGCGCTTCAACGTAGAGATGCAGCACCTCAAGCGCTGGAACCCGCGTGTCGGCCAGGCGCTCAAGCCTGGTCAGATGTTGACGGTGGCCAATCCGCATTAACTGTAGGAGCGAGCCTGCTCGCGAAAAACCCAAGGGCACCGAGTTGATTCAGGTGCCCCGCGTCATCATTGACCACCATCGCGAGCAAGCTCGCTCCTACAGGATTGCGATCGCCCGGATCCCCCGTCTTTTTCCTATCCATACAAGCTGTTACTGTACGGTCCACAAAGCCCAAGCCGCCTGGATCGGATCCCCTATTTGAAGCGTCCCCTGCCCCTGCTCCTGATCAGCCTGGCCTTGAGCTCCACCGCAAGCGCGACGATCAGCGAAAGCCATGGTTATGCGCAGTTCGGCATGCTCAAGTACCCGGCCCGATTTACCCACTTCGACTGGGTCAACCCGCAAGCGCCCAAGGGCGGTACTTTGCGGGTGATGGCGTTTGGCACCTTCGACACGCTCAACCCCTACACCTTCAAGGGCACCAGCCCGGTCACCACGCCGAGTTTCCTGCAATACGGCATCAACG
Organism: Pseudomonas sp. BF-B-30; assembly: GCF_019956305.1. Classification (NCBI taxonomy): domain Bacteria; kingdom Pseudomonadati; phylum Pseudomonadota; class Gammaproteobacteria; order Pseudomonadales; family Pseudomonadaceae; genus Pseudomonas; species Pseudomonas sp. BF-B-30. The sequence continues at coordinate 390,471 of NZ_JAHBDG010000011.1, forward strand.
AGCTCAATGAACCGCTGATGGTCGGCACGGGGCAGTACGCACCTTCGGGTGACGAGCCCGCGTCCAGCTACGGCCTGATTGCCCAGTCGGTGGAGTACAACGAGAACCGCAGCTGGGTGGTGTTCAACCTGCGTCCCGAAGCACGCTTCCATGACGGCACGCCGATCACCGCCTACGACGTCGCGTTCTCCTATCGCGTGTTGCTCAAGGAAGGCCATCCGCTGTACCGCACCAGCCTTCAGGAAGTGTCGCGGGTCGACATCCTCAACCCGCAGCGCATCCGTTTCGTGTTCAAGCGAGCCGGCAATCCGCTGCTGATCCTGCGCCTGGGTGAAATGCCGGTGCTGGCGCAGCACTACTGGAAAGGCCGCGACTTCAAGGCCACCACTTTCGAGCCGCCGCTGGGCAGCGGGCCGTATCGCATCACCTCGGTCACGCCAGGACGACAGATCGTCTTCGAACGGGTCAAGGATTACTGGGGCAAAGACCTGCCGGTCAATCGCGGCAAGTACAACTTCGACCGCATGGAAGTCGAGTTCTACCGCGACAGCGTCGTGGCGTTCGAGGCGTTCAAGGCCGGTGAGTTCGACATCTATATCGAGCACCAGGCGAAGAACTGGGACACCGGCTACAACTTCCCCGCCGTACGCCGCGGCGAGGTGATCAAGACGCAGATTCCCCATCAGATCCCGACCCAGACCCAGGGCCTGTTCATGAACAGCCGTCGTCCGGCTTTCTCGGACACCAAGGTCCGTGAAGCGCTGGGGCTGATGTTCAACTTTGAATGGACCAACCGCTCGCTGTTCGGCGGCGCCTACCAACGCGCCATGAGCTATTACCCCAACAGCGAGTTCTCGGCCAGCGGTTTGCCGGTCGGACATGAATGGCTGTTGCTCAAGCCCTATCGCGAGCAACTGCCGGCCAGGCTCTTTACCGAGCCGTTCAGCCTGCCGCAGACCGATGGCCGCGGCATCCCCCGGGAGACCCTGCGCAAAGCCCTCGGCCTGCTCGCCGAAGCCGGCTGGAAGCTCAATGGCCAGCGCCTGCAAAACACCGCCGGGCAGCCGCTGCGCCTGGAACTGCTGCTGGTCAACCCGAACCTGGAACGCATCCTCCAACCTTACGTCGAGAACCTGGCCAGCATCGGCATCGACGCCCGGCTGCGCACGGTCGATCGCGCGCAATACAAGCAGCGCCTCGACCAGTTCGATTTCGACATGATTCTGATGACCCTCAACCAGACGCTGAGCCCGGGCCTGGAACAATGGCAGTACTTTCACTCCAGCCAGGCCGGGGTCAAGGGCAGCAAGAACTACGCCGGCGTTGCCAACCCGGTGGTCGACCATTTGCTCGAACAGTTGCTGGCCGCCCGGACCCGCGATGAACAGGTCGCCGCCGGCAAGGCCCTCGACCGCGTGCTGCTGTGGCAGCACTACATCATTCCCAACTGGTACCTCAATTATCACCGCCTGGCGTACCGCAACCGGCTCGCCTTCGTCACCACGCCGCCCTACACCCTGGGCCTGAACGCGTGGTGGCTGAAATCTTCGGAGAAAGATCAATGAAACCCATCCGTGCCCTGCTCCTGCAGGCCAGCGGTCTGCTGTTCGCCGGGCTGGCCTGCGCCGCCCCGCAACATGCCGTGACCCTGTATAACGAACCGCCGAAATACCCGGCCGATTTCAAACACTTCGACTACGTCAACCCGGACGCGCCCAAGGGCGGGATTTTCCGCCAGGCCGGTTTCGGCGGCTTCGACAGCCTTAACCCCTTCATCAGCAAAGGCGTGCCGGCGGACGATATCGGCATGATCTACGACACCCTGGCCAAGCAAGGCCTGGACGAGCCGTTCACCGAGTACGGCTTGATCGCCCGCCTGATCGAGAAAGCCCCGGACAACGCCTGGGTGCGCTTCTACCTGCGCCCGGAGGCACGCTTCCATGACGGCCATCCGATTCGCGCCGAGGACGTGGTGTTCAGCTTCCAGATGCTGACCAAGGACGGCGCGCCGATGTACCGCGGCTACTACAGCGACGTGGCCGAAGTGATCGCCGAAGACCCGCTCACCGTACTGTTCAAGTTCAAGCACACCAACAACCGCGAACTGCCGCTGATCCTCGGCCAGTTGCCGGTACTGCCCAAACACTGGTGGGCCGACCGCGACTTCAACAAGGGCAACCTGGAAATTCCGCTGGGCAGTGGCCCCTACAAGGTCAGCGAAGTGAAAGCCGGACGCTCGGTGCGTTACGAGCGGGTCAAGGACTACTGGGGCAAGGACCTGCCGGTCAATCGCGGTTTCTACAACTTCGACGTGATGACCACCGACTACTACCGCGACAACACCGTCGCCCTGGAAGCCCTCAAGGCCGGGCAGTTCGACTACTGGCTGGAAATGACCGCGAAGAACTGGGCCAACGCCTACAACATTGCGGCGGTCACCGAAGGTCGACTGGTCAAGGAACAGATTCCCAACGGCAATCCCACCGGCATGCAAGGGTTCGTGTTCAATATGCGCCGCCCGGTGTTCCAGGATGTGCGGGTGCGCCAGGCCTTGTCGCTGTTGCTGGATTTCGAATGGACCAACAAGCAACTGTTCAACGGTGCCTACGCGCGTACCCGCAGTTATTTCGAGAACTCGGAAATGGCCGCCACCGGCCTGCCTGACACCGATCAGGTGGCGATCCTCGAACCGTTCCGTGGCAAGCTGGCGCCGCAGGTGTTCAACGAATCCTTCCAGAACCCGACCACCGACGGCAGCGGCATGATCCGCGCCCAGCAACGGCAAGCCTATCAATTGCTGCAGGAGGCCGGCTGGCGCATCGTCGATGACAAGATGGTCGACGCCACCGGCAAGCCGGTGGCCATCGAGTTCCTGTTGGCCCAGACCGAATTCGAACGGGTGCTGCTGCCGTTCAAACGCAACCTGAGCGACCTGGGCATCGATCTGGTGATCCGCCGGGTCGACGTCTCGCAGTACATCAACCGCGTGCGTTCCCGGGACTTCGACATGATCGTCGGCAGCTTCCCGCAGTCCAACTCGCCGGGTAACGAACAACGGGAATTCTGGATGTCGGACGCCGCCGACAAGCCCGGCAGCCGCAACTCCATGGGCCTGAAGGATCCGGTGGTCGATCAACTGGTCGAGCAACTGATCAACGCCGATTCGCGCAACAGCTTGGTCGCCCACGCCCGCGCGCTGGACCGCGTTCTGCAATGGGGCTATTACGTAATACCCAACTGGCACATCAAGACCTGGCGCGTGGCCTACTGGAACCACATCGGCCATCCCAAGGTCTCGCCTAAATACGATATCGGCACGGCCACCTGGTGGGTCAAGCCGGACATCAAGCCGGCAATAGAAGTCGAAACCACACTGCAGGCCGATCCTGCGGGCACGGAGTAATCAGATGCTGGCGTACATTTTTCGGCGACTGTTGCTCATCATTCCGACTCTGTTCGGCATTCTGCTGATCAACTTCGTGATCATCCAGGCGGCCCCCGGTGGGCCGGTGGAGCAGATGATCGCCAAGCTCGAAGGCTTCGAGGGCGCCACTAGCCGCATCGCCGGCGGTGGTGCCGAAGTCTCGGTGGCAGGCTCGGCCTATCGCGGCGCCCAGGGCCTGGACCCGGCGCTGATCAAGGAAATCGAGCACATGTACGGCTTCGACAAATCGGCGCCGGAACGCTTGTGGATCATGGTCAAGAACTATGCATCCCTGGATTTCGGCGACAGCTTCTTCCGCGACGCCAAGGTCATCGACCTGATCAAGGAAAAGATGCCGGTGTCGATCTCCCTCGGGCTGTGGAGCACGCTGATCATGTACCTGGTGTCGATCCCGCTGGGGATCGCCAAGGCCACGCGGCACGGCAGCCACTTCGACGTCTGGACCAGCTCGGCGATCATCGTCGGCTACGCGATCCCGGCGTTCCTGTTCGCCATCCTGTTGATCGTGGTGTTCGCCGGCGGCAGTTACCTGGACTGGTTCCCCTTGCGCGGGCTGACTTCGAACAACTTCGATGAACTGAGCATGGGCGGCAAGATCCTCGACTACTTCTGGCACCTGGCGCTGCCGGTGACCGCGCTGGTCATCGGCAACTTCGCAACCATGACCCTGCTGACCAAAAACAGCTTCCTCGACGAGATCAACAAGCAATACGTGATCACCGCCAGGGCCAAGGGCCTGACCAACCACCGCGTGCTGTACGGCCACGTGTTCCGCAACGCCATGCTACTGGTGATCGCCGGGTTTCCTTCGGCCTTCATCGGCATCTTCTTCACCGGCTCGTTGCTGGTGGAGGTGATCTTCTCCCTCGACGGCCTCGGCCTGATGAGTTTCGAGGCGGCGATCAACCGCGATTACCCGGTGGTGTTCGGCACGCTGTTCATCTTCACCCTGCTCGGGCTGGTGGTGAAACTGATCGGCGACCTCACCTACACCTTTGTCGATCCGCGCATCGACTTCGAAAGCCGGGAGCATTGAGATGAACCTGTCCCCTCTCAATCGCCGCCGCTTCGAACTGTTCAAGGCCAACAAGCGTGGCTGGTGGTCGCTGTGGCTGTTCCTGATCCTGTTCGGCGCAAGCCTGGGTGCCGAGTTGATCGCCAACGACAAGCCGCTGGTGGTGCACTACGACAACAACTGGTACTTCCCGGCGCTCAAACGCTACCCGGAAACTACCTTCGGCGGCGAATTTCCGCTGGAAGCCAACTACAAGAGCCCGTACATCCGCGAACTGCTCAAGGCCAAGGACGCCTGGGTGCTGTGGGCGCCGATTCCCTACAGCTACCAGAGCATCAACTACGACCTGAAAGTCCCGGCCCCGGCCCCGCCCTCGACGGACAACCTGCTGGGCACCGACGATCAGGGCCGCGACGTGCTGGCCCGGGTGATCTACGGTTTCCGCATTTCGGTGCTGTTCGCCCTGACCCTGACCGTGCTCAGCTCGATCATCGGCGTGATCGCCGGAGCCTTGCAGGGTTTCTACGGCGGCTGGGTGGATCTGGCCGGGCAGCGGTTCCTGGAAATCTGGTCCGGATTGCCGGTGCTGTACCTGCTGATCATCCTCGCCAGTTTCGTGCAGCCCAACTTCTGGTGGTTGCTGGGGATCATGCTGCTGTTCTCGTGGATGAGCCTGGTGGACGTAGTGCGCGCCGAATTCCTGCGTGGGCGCAACCTGGAATACGTGCGCGCCGCGCGCGCCCTGGGCATGCAAAACGGCGCGATCATGTTCCGTCACATCCTGCCCAACGCGATGGTCTCGACCATGACCTTCATGCCGTTCATCCTCACCGGCGCCATCGGTACGCTGACCGCCCTGGACTTCCTCGGCTTCGGCTTGCCGGCGGGCAGCCCGTCCCTGGGTGAACTGGTGGCCCAGGGCAAATCCAACCTGCAGGCGCCGTGGCTGGGCATCAGCGCCTTCGCCGTGCTGGCCTTGATGTTGAGTCTGCTGGTGTTCATCGGCGAGTCCGCTCGCGATGCCTTCGACCCGAGGAAGTGAAATGAATCAACACAATCTGATCGAAGTGCGCGACCTGTCCGTCAATTTTGTCGTCGGCAATCGCTGCCAGCGAGCGATCGAAGGCGTCAGCTTCGACATCAAGCGCGGTGAAACCCTGGCGTTGGTCGGCGAGAGCGGTTCCGGCAAATCGGTCACCGCACACTCGATCCTGCGCCTGCTGCCCTACCCGCTCGCCCGGCATCCGTCCGGCACCATCTTGTATTCCGGGCAGAACCTGCTGGACCTGAAAGAAAAAACCATCCGCCACATTCGCGGCAACCGGATTGCGATGATCTTCCAGGAGCCGATGACCTCGCTCAATCCCCTGCACTCGATCGAGAAACAGATCAACGAAGTGCTGGGCATCCACAAGGGCCTGACCGGAAAGGTCGCGACCAAACGCACCCTGGAGCTGCTGGAGATGGTCGGCATCCCCGAGCCGCACAAGCGACTCAAGGCCCTGCCCCACGAATTGTCCGGCGGCCAGCGTCAGCGGGTGATGATCGCCATGGCCCTGGCCAACGAGCCGGAACTGCTGATCGCCGACGAGCCGACCACCGCGCTGGACGTGACCGTTCAGCTGAAAATCCTCGAATTGCTCAAGGAATTGCAGGCCCGATTGGGCATGGCCTTGCTGCTGATCAGCCATGATTTGAACCTTGTGCGAAGAATTGCGCACCGCGTATGTGTCATGCAGCAAGGTTGCATCGTCGAACAGGCATCGTGCGAAGAACTGTTCCGCGCGCCGCAGCATCCGTACACTCGGGAACTGCTGGCAGCGGAGCCCGGCGGCAAGCCTGCAAGCAACGTGATCGGCCCGCCCTTGCTGGCGGTCGAGGACCTCAAAGTCTGGTTTCCGATCAAGAAAGGCCTGCTCAAGCGCACGGTGGATTACGTCAAGGCGGTCGACGGCATCAATTTCAGTCTGCCCCAGGGCCAGACCCTGGGGATAGTGGGAGAAAGCGGTTCCGGCAAATCGACCCTGGGCCTGGCGATTTTGCGGTTGATCGCCAGCAAGGGCGCCATCCGCTTTGAAGGCCAGCAGCTAGACTGCCTGACGCAGCAACAGGTCAGGCCGCTGCGACGGGAGATGCAAGTGGTGTTTCAGGACCCGTTCGGCAGCCTGAGCCCGCGGATGTGCGTGAGCCAGATCGTTGGCGAGGGCCTGCGGATCCACAAGATGGGCACCGAGGCGGAACAGGAACAAGCGATCATTGCAGCACTCAAGGAGGTAGGTCTGGATCCGGAAACCCGGCACCGCTACCCCCACGAATTTTCCGGCGGGCAACGGCAGAGAATCGCCATTGCCCGGGCATTGGTGTTAAAACCGGCGTTGATTTTGCTGGACGAGCCGACTTCGGCCCTCGACCGCACGGTACAACGCCAGGTAGTGGAGCTTTTGCGTTCACTGCAAACCAAGTACAACCTGACGTATCTGTTTATCAGCCATGACCTGGCTGTGGTGAAAGCGCTGAGCCACCAGTTGATGGTGGTCAAGCATGGCCAAGTGGTCGAACAGGGAGACGCGCAAAGCATTTTTGCCGCCCCCCAACATCCGTATACACAGCAGTTGCTGGAAGCCGCTTTTTTGGCTCCGGCCACTGCGCAATAACCTGAAAGAGGAGCAACACATGGGTTTTCTCGCCGGTAAGCGCGTACTGATCGTCGGTGTCGCCAGCAAGCTGTCCATCGCATCCGGCATCGCTGCCGCCATGCATCGCGAGGGCGCTGAGCTTGCCTTCACTTATCAGAACGACAAACTCAAGGGTCGTGTCGAAGAGTTCGCACAAGGCTGGGGTTCGAGCCCTGAGCTGTGCTTCCCGTGCGATGTGGCCAGCGATGAAGAAATCGCCAAGGTCTTCGAAGAGCTGAGCAAGAAGTGGGACGGCCTGGACTGCATCGTGCACTCCGTCGGCTTCGCCCCGGGCGACCAACTGGACGGCGACTTCACCGAAGCCACCACCCGCGAAGGTTTCCGCATCTCCCACGACATCAGCGCCTACAGCTTCGTGGCCCTGGCCAAGGCTGGCCGCGAAATGATGAAAGGCCGCAACGGCAGCCTGCTGACCCTGTCGTACCTGGGCGCCGAGCGCACCATGCCGAACTACAACGTCATGGGCATGGCCAAGGCTTCCCTGGAAGCTGGCGTACGTTACCTGGCCGGCTCCCTGGGCCCGGACGGTACTCGCGTCAACTGCGTATCGGCAGGTCCCATCCGCACCCTCGCCGCTTCCGGCATCAAGAACTTCCGCAAGATGCTGGCCGCCAACGAAGCGCAAACCCCGCTGCGCCGCAACGTCACCATCGAAGAAGTCGGCAACGCCGGCGCCTTCCTGTGCTCGGACCTGGCGTCCGGCATCAGCGGTGAAATCATGTACGTGGACGGTGGCTTCAACACCACGGCCATGGGCAGCATCGAAGAGTAATCTTCGGTCAGCCAAAAAAAACCCGCCGCTTTTGGCGGGTTTTTTATGCCTGCGATTTCCCGGACAAACACAGCCCCTCTGTGGGAGCGGGCTTGCTCGCGAAAGCGGTGTGCCAGTCAACATCAATGCTGAATCTGAAGCCGTCTTCGCGAGCAAGCCCGCTCCCACAGGGTTAGTGTTATGTCAGGCATTGCGCAAACAACTGCTGAATCGGCTGCATCCGCTGGCTATAGCGCTGTAACAGCACGATCTCCCGATAGAAAGTCAGTTCGCCCAGCGGAACGATCCGCACCCCGGCCCCATGCTCAAGCCATAACCCGGCCTCCGGCAACAACGAAACCCCCAACCCACACTCGACCATTTTGACAATGGCCTCCAGTTCATCCAGCTCCAGCGCCACGTGCACCTCGATCTGCCGTTCGCGCAGAAACCGCGTCACCAGCCGCCCGCCAAACGAATTGCGGTCGTAGCGTACATGAGGGTGCTCGGTGAGCAGTTGCAGCGGATCATCGCCGTCCAGGTCCGCCGGTACGATCAGCACGAACGGTTCCCGGCGAATGACCTGCGCAGACAATTCCTTGGGCAACTCAAACGGCGGCTTGATCAGGATCGCCAGGTCCACTTCTCCCGTGTCGACCTGGCTCAGCAGGTTCAGTGACACACCGGGCACCAGCTTGGGCTCCAGCAAGGGCGCCTGTTGGCGCAAGCGCACCAGCGCCTGGGGCAGCAGCCCGGTCTGAGCAGTCGCCACCGCGCCGATTCTCAGTTCGCCACGATACTCACTGACATCGTCGCTGACGGCCATGCGGCTGAAGGTTTCGAGCATTTCCCTGGCCATCGGCAACGCACGCTGCCCCGCCGCGTTGAGCAGCGCCTGGCGGCCGGTGCGGTCGAACAGACGGATGCCAAGGGCTTGTTCCAGGTTGCGAATCTGCGCGCTGACCGCCGATTGCGTCAGGCCGATGTGCATGCCCGCTGCCGCGAACGTGCCGTAACGCGCCACCGCGATAAAGGTTTTCAGTTCGCGCAGCATGGAGGCCTCGATTGATCGAAATAATTTGAGCTCGACGCAAAAATTATCGTCTTTCAATCAAAAAGCACAGGGCTAAACTCGACACATTCCCACCCACACCGAGGTTCGCCTGATGCAACTGTCCCCTTTTCACCTGGCCATTCCGGTCTACGACTTGCCGGCCGCCCGACATTTCTATGGTTCAGTGTTTGGCCTGGAGGAAGGCCGCTCAAGCGAGCATTGGGTGGATTTCAATTTTTTCGGCCATCAACTGGTGATTCACCTGGCGCCGAAAAACCCTACGCAAGAAGCCGCGCACACCAATGCCGTGGACGGTCACGATGTGCCGGTGCCGCATTTTGGCGTGGTGCTCGGGATGGCCGAGTGGGAGGCGCTGGCCGAGCGGCTGAAGTCGCTGGAGACACGCTTCGTGATCGAACCGGGGATTCGTTTTCAGGGGCTGGTGGGTGAACAGGCGACGATGTTTCTGCTTGATCCTTGCGGGAATGCGCTGGAGTTCAAGGCGTTCAAGGATATTGGACAGTTGTTTGCCAAGTAGGCGTTGCCTGTCGGGACGCCATCGCGAGCAAGCTCGCTCCCACAGTGGATTTGTGGCGTTCATAAATCCTGCTCGCGAAGAGGCCCGCTAATGCAACACCGCCCTAACGGCTCATCACACGCTCGGCCTCCTCCAGCAGTTCCTCGATTGAGTCATGAACAGTGGGGTTGTATTCGACCTGGGTCACGCTGAACCGAATGTGATAACTGCGACGCGCCGTGGCGTTGCGCTCATCGAGTATCTCATTGAGTCGCACCTTGATCGCCTCAATCTCAACGGCACTGGACCCGGTCAGCAGCGCCACGAACCGGTCGCCGTCGAGTCGGCCGACCACATCGTTTTCACGAAAGCCGATCCGCAGGACATCGGCGAACGTCTTGAGCGCATCGTCACCTTTGGCTCGGCCATACAGATAGCAGATGAGCTTGAATTCATCGAGGCTGAAGTACAGCAGTGTCGCTGGCGTCTCCAGTTGTTGGCAGGCAACCAGCCCGAGTTGGGCCAATGCAGTGAAACCATGGCGATTGGACAGCAGCGTCAGCTCGTCCATGCTCGCCATCTGCACCCCTGCCAGTTCTTGTTCGGCCTGGCGAGCCAGTTCGCGCAACCGTTCACGTTCTTGCTGTGGCGTGCGCAACGGGTTGGCTGATCGACCCGATTTGCCTGTTTTGCCTGAGATCAACATCGTTCACTCCCTTGGCGGGTATGTACGTTAGAGTCGCCCGTACCCACATTGACTCCCTGTAAGCGTGCCGCTGGTCAGCTACCTGCCACCGGGCACGGTCCTCCCGCATCGGCCCAGCGCTTGAACCGGGCGACGAAAATATCGTGGGGCACCGGTACCGGCGCGCGATTGCCGCCGGGGTTCCAGCCCCACAGCACCAGCTTGTCGTCGCTGACGTGCTTGATCAGCGCGGCAAAATCCCGATCGCCGTTGCTGGAACGATCCTTGATCATCGCGCACAGCCGGTCGGCTGGCAGGCCGATCCAGGCCATGCGGTGCGCGGCCGGTGGCAAACTCCAGTGCGGCGCACCCGGTGGTGCGTGGGGGCCGTAACTGGCCGGCGGATTGCTTTGCGCATGGCAGGTTGCACAGGGCAACCCGGCCGAACCCTTGCCGTCCATGCCACGCACGACATTCATGGCGTGGGGCACGCCGGCATCGAATTGCAGCGGCGAATCCCCAGGAATATGGCAGTTCTGGCAACGGGGGCTCTGGAAGACCTTCTGCACGGTGTCGAACGCCTGCAAGGCCTCACGGTCATCGGCGAACACGTGCGATGCGTAGGCGATGAGACAGACCAGGATCACCGCCCCAAGCAACCAGTGATGTCGTTTCATCTCACACCCCCGCCAGCTGCAAGGGCAGCTCCCGCAGGCGCTGCCCGGTCAGGGCAAACACCGCGTTGGCCACCGCTGGCGCCATGGGTGGCACACCGGCTTCGCCGATACCACCGGGTTTGTCGCTGCTGGGCACGATATGCACTTCGACCACCGGCATTTCGTTGAGCCGCAGCACCCGATAGTCGTGATAGTTGGACTGCACCACCTGCCCGTCCTTGAGTGTCAGCTTGCTGTGCAAGGCGAAGCTGAGGCCAAAGGTAATGCACGACTCCATCTGCGCGGCGATGCTCTGGGGGTTTACCGCAATGCCGCAATCCACCGCGCACACCACCCGGTGCACGCGGATGGCGAGGTTGTCCTGGGACACCTCGGCCACCTGGGCCACGTAGCTGCCGAACGACTCATGCACCGCCACACCCAAGGCATGGCCGTCCGGCAGTGGCGCCTTCCAGTTGGCCTTCTCCACCGCGAGGTTCAGCACACCGAGATGGCGCGGATGGTCCTTGAGCAAGGTGCGCCGATACTCCACCGGATCCTTGCCGGCCGCCGTGGCCAGTTCATCGATCAGCGACTCCATGACAAACGCGGTGTGGGTGTGACCCACCGAACGCAGCCACAACACGCTGATGCCGGTTGTCGGTGAGTGCAGTTCTATCTGGTGGTTGGCCAGTCCTTCGATGTAAGGGCTATCGACCACGCCTTCGACGGAGGTCTTGTCGATCCCGTCCTTGACCATGCTCGCTTCAAGTGAGGTCCCGGCCATGATCGACTGCCCGACCATCACATGTTTCCAGGCCAGCGGCATGCCGTCAGCGCCCAGCCCGATACGCGCATGGTGCAGGAACGCCGAGCGGTAATAGCCGCCGCGGATGTCGTCCTCCCGCGCCCACACGGTTTTCACTGGTGCACCGGCAGCCTTGGCGACATACACCGCTTCGCTGACGAAATCCGACGTCGGATTGGCCCGGCGCCCGAAGCCGCCACCGAGAAACTCGGTATGGATCACCACCTGTTCGGGTTTGAGCCCGGTGATTTTCCCGGCGACCATTTGGTCCAGGGTCTGGAACTGGGTGCCGGTCCAGATTTCGCATTTGTCCTTGGTGATGCTCACCGTGCAGTTCAGTGGCTCCATCGGCGCGTGGGCCAGATAAGGCACACTGTATTCAACGTCGATCTTCTTGACCGCTTTCGCCAGCGCAGCCTGGGCATCCCCCGCCTGGCCTGCGTTCAGGCCGGGGGTGGTGGCGAGTTTGCGGAAGTTTTCCAGTAACGCCTGGCTGTCGAGCCCGGCGTTCGGCCCCGGATTCCACTCGATTTTCAGCGCATCGCGCCCCAGCTTCGCCGCCCAAAAATGATCGGCAATCACCGCGATTCCGGTCGGCACTTGCACCACTTTGTGCACACCCGGAATCGCCAGCGCTTCGGCGCCTTCAAAGGATTTGACGCTGCCGCCGAAGGTGGGCGAACGGGCAACCATCGCAGTCATCAGCCCGTCAAACTGCACGTCCATGCCGAACTTCGCCCGGCCGGTGATTTTTTCCGGAGTGTCCAGACGTTGGGTGGGTTTGCCGATCAGCTTCCAGTCCTTTGCGTCCTTGAGTTTGATCGAGACCGGGTCTGGCCGTGGCAATTGCCCGGCGTCATCGGCCAGTTCGCCGTAGGTGGCACGGTGCTCACCGGCCATGACCACCCCCGATTCGGTATGAATCTCGGACGGCGCGACGTTGAAACGCTTGGCCGCTGCGTCGATCAACATCAAACGCGCCGCCGCGCCGGCCTGGCGATAGCGGTCGAACTCCATCCAGGTCGAGGTCGAGCCGCCGGTGATTTGCATCCCGCCAAAACCAGGCAGGCCGTAATCGGCGGCCGAAGCCGGTGCATGCTCGACGCGGATTTTCGTCCAGTCGGCGTCCAGTTCTTCGGCGATCAGCATGGTCAGGCCGGTCCAGATGCCCTGGCCCATTTCCGAGTGACCCAGCAATACGGTGACACTGTTGTCGTTGCCAATACGCAGGAAGGCATTGGGCGCAAACACGTTGCCCTGGTTTTCCGCGCCCATGGCGAAACGGTGGGCACCGGGCATGGCAAACGCGACCACCAGCCCGCCGCCCAGCATGGCACTGCCCTTGAGAAAACCACGGCGCGATAACGCGTTGATGCTGTTCATGGCGCAAGCTCCCTTCAACCCGGCCTCAACCCAGCTCGGCGGCGCGTTTGACCGCCGCGCGGATCCTCGGGTAAGTGCCGCAACGGCAGATGTTCCCGGACAGCGCCTGATCGATGTCGCTGTCGGTCGGTTTCGGAATTTTCGCCAGCAATGCGGCCGCCGACATGATCTGCCCGGACTGACAGTAGCCACACTGGACCACGTCAAGTTCCGCCCAGGCCTGTTGGACCGGGTGCGAACCATCCGCGGAAAGGCCTTCGATGGTGAGAATCTTTTGCCCATGGGCCACGGCCGTGGCCGGTGTGATGCACGAGCGCAGCGGTGCGCCATCGACGTGCACGGTGCAGGCCCCGCATTGGGCTATGCCGCAGCCGAATTTGGTGCCGGTGAGGTGCGCGACATCGCGCAAGACCCAGAGCAGCGGCATGTCGGCGGGGACATCCAGCTCCTGATCCTGGCCATTGATGTTCAGGGTCAGCATGGCGCGGTTCCTCAGACTCAGGGTGATCTGAAGGGGCGTCGCTGCGGCCTTGTAAAACCTGCGCGCGCCTCGGGTTACCCTTCAGCTAAGCGCAATTTTGCCGGCAGGCCGAGGCGCATCGACCACCGGTCACCTGTAGGAGCGAGCTTGCTCGCGAAAAACGTCAGTACAACGCGGTCATTCAGACAGGGCGCGTTATCGTTGACGTCCGTCGCGAGCAAGCTTCGCTCCTACACCCTCGGCTTGAACAAAATACCGGTGTAACGCGACAGAAACAGCCCGAATGCCATACACCAAAGCAGCGCCGACATTCCCAATCCCCACCCGGAAAACGGCACCAGCAACACCCGTGACACACCCGCCACCAGCACCAGGGCAAATCCCACAACGATTATTTTCGAGGGCAGCAACGGCCGCCCGGTGTGCCCCAGGCTGACCCGCGCGATCATCGCCAGAACCACCCCGCCGATGCCGCCGACGGCCAGCGAATGAGTGGCCAGGCTTTGCTGCGGCATCCAGCCCAGGTGCCACAGCGCCATGGCCAGCGTCGCCACCGCGAGCCAGGTGTAAGCCAGGTACAGCGACCACAGCAGCGGCACGCGCCACAGACCGCGATCATGCCAGCGCCACAATCGCAGCAGATGCAAACCGCTGATCAACGCAAACAACAGCGCCAGCCACACACGTGGGGCGTCATTCAAACCGACGGCAAAAGACACCGCCGCCAGCATTGCGCTGATCAGCAACACCTTGCCCGGCAACGGATGAGCCGCAGGCGTTGCGGGACGGTTCAAACCGCGCTGGATGAAGAACGGAATCACCCGCCCGCCGATCACGCTCATCAGCGCGCCCACCAGCCACAAAGCGGCCAGCACGCCATGCCGCTGCAGATTCACGTCTTCATTGAAAATCCCCAGCAACGTCAGCGCCTGACAGCCTGCCAACAACGTGACCATCAGTAAAACCGGATAATTTTCCCGCTTGCCGGCGGTGATCAAATCCCGTCCCAGCACACACGCCAGCAGCGGCAGAAAGGGCACTTGCAAGGCCAGCAACAGGATGGCGGGCATCGGCATCAACCAGGCCAGCCGAGCGATCAGCCATACCAGCACCAGCCCGATCAGCGGCCACCCATTGAGCCCTGGCCGGCCGGTCCAGTTAGGTACCGCCGTCAACAGAAACCCGGCAATGATGGCCGCGGTAAAACCGAACGGCATTTCATGGCGATGCCAGGCGAGCATGCCACCCATCGGTTGTGCGCCGGGGAGTCGACCGTACAACCACAACGCCCAGACCGCCACCGCGATGGCCGCGAACCCGGCACCCGCCAGAAAAAACGGGCGAAAGCCGAGGGAGAAAACAGGTGCAGCAGCGATTCCACGCATCACGCCACCACTCTGGCCGGAGTTTGGCTCAGCCCGTACTGCGACAGCAGCCGCATGACATAGCCGATTTTCAGCAGGGTCGGGCCGAGGATGGTCATGGCGTGCATCGACACCAGGGCGACAATCGACAGGTGCCCTGCATAGAGATAGGCGCCGTAGACTCCGGCGAGCAACATGACCAGGCCAACGCCGAGTACGCGATTGGAGAGATGCAGAACGTTTTGAGGGTTGCTGAAGAAATGGGACATTTTCCGTACGCCTGTAGCCGCTCAGTTGTACGTTTGATGTTTCATGTTCCGTGCCAGCTCATGAGCCCTTGCAAACCGGCACCTCCAGATCAACGCAGTCAATTTGACTCAACCCAAATATTGTCCTTATGACAACACAAAGAGTCATTACGACAACAACGTCCTCCAGACACGATTCAATCAACCTAAAAGCAAACCAATATCATTTGCACAGGCGTGGACCATTTGCTTTAATCGCGATCAATTCTTATTTACACAAGGACGCGAACCGCCCATGGACATGCGCTCACGATGACGGTTGCCGATTCCTCCTGCGTCCAGACCCTCTATGCCACGCATCACCGCTGGTTGCACGCGTTGCTGCGCCGGCGTCTGAACAACGCGTTTGATGCTGCCGACCTGGCCCATGACACCTTCATCCGTGTGCTCAAGCGCCCTCAGGTGTTCGACGGCGAAACCCACGAACGTTCGTATCTGGCGACCATCGCCCGAGGCTTGTGTATCGATCACTGGCGTCGTCGGCAACTTGAACAGGCCTGGCTGGACACCCTCGCGGCGCAGCCCCAAGCCGTTCACCCTTCGCCAGAGCAGCGGGCGATCATCGTCGAAACCCTGTATGAAGTGGACGCCATGTTGCAACGCTTGCCCCAACGGGTACGTGATGCGTTCGTGTTGGCTCAGTTGCAGGGGTTGCCCTACCGCGCCATCGCCGAAGAAATTGGCGTGTGTGAGCGCATGGTGAAGAAGTATCTGGCCCAGGCATTGATGCATTGCGCCATGCTCGAAGCAGAACTCGATGGCCTGCTGATTCAATGACACAGACCGCATCGAACGCCATCAGCCATGCCAGTCTCGAACAAGCTGCGCAATGGTATGTCCAACTCAACGACCAACAGGCCGGGGAACAAGACCGCCAGCACTGGCAAGCCTGGCTGACGCAAAGTAGCGAGCATCAGGCTGCCTGGCATTATGTCGAGCGGGTTGGCCAGCGCTTTGCCGCCTTGCAGAACGATCATCCGCAAGCGGTCAGCCATGTACTGCGCAACACCGAACGTGCCGCCATCAGTCGCCGCCACACCGTGAAGGGTCTGCTGGTTCTGGTGTCGGGAGGTTTGCTGGGGTGGAGTGCCTGGGAGGAAACCGCCCTGGCGCCCACCCTGGTTCGCTGGCGCGCCGACCTCTCCACCGGCACCGGCGAAACCCGCGAAACCCGGCTCAGCGATGGCAGCCAGATCTGGCTCAATGCGTTGAGCGCGCTGAATGTTCGGTTCGACAGCACACAACGACTGCTGCTGTTGCGGCTTGGGGAGGTGTTGATCGACACCGCCAAAGACAGCCACCGCCCGCTGCTGGTGCACACCGCCCAGGGCCGGATGCGCGCGCTGGGCACGCACTTCAGTGTGCGCCAGGAGGATCGGCAGACAGTGCTCAACGTCTACGAAGGCGCCGTTGAAGTCCGGACTGCCCAAGGCCAGGTTCAGGTGGTGGAAGCGGGACGCCAAGTGGCATTCGGCGAAAACCACATTCCGATACCGACCGCCGCCACGGCGACTCGTGAAGCCTGGCGCCGTGGCCTGTTGCTGGCAGACAACCTGCCGTTGGGCCAATTGCTCCAGGAGCTGAGCCAATACCGTCACGGGCATCTGGGCTGCGACCCGGCGGTGGCCGGGCTGCCGGTCATGGGTTCGTTCCCGCTCAAGGACACCGATCAGGCCTTGCGCCTGCTGGAAGCGGCATTGCCGGTACGGGTGCAGAAGCCGCTGGACTGGTGGGTCAACGTCGGCCCAAAAGCCTGATGAAGGTTTTTTCTGTCGCGCCGGTTCCCTTTTGCCTTTTTCGTCCGGTTAACCCTTCAAGCACCTCGATTGCCGATTGATCCGACTCCCGGGAACCCCATGTCGCGCGCCACCGTTACCCGCAACCGCTTCGCCTTGCATCCGCTGATGCTGGCTCTGGCGGTTGTCTTGCCGGGCCTGGACGTGTCGCGGACTCAAGCCGCCCCCCTCGTCAACAGCGAACAACCCGGCAGCCAGGCACGCCATTACGCCATCGCTGCCGGATCGCTGGTGAGCGTCCTCAACCGCTTTGCCGAACAGGCCGGGATTTTTCTCGCCGGACACAATGACCTCGCGGCCGGCAAACGCAGCCCTGGTCTTGACGGTGTCTACAGCCAGCAGCAAGCGTTGCAACGACTGCTGCAAGGCAGTGGCCTGCAAGCGCAACGCCAGAGCACCGGCAGCTACGTGCTGCTGGCCACAGCCGTGACACAAGATGCACTGGAACTGGGGGCGACGAACATTTCCGGGCAGGCACCCGGTACGATCAGCGAAGACTCCCGCGCCTACACCGTCGGCTCGACGTCTTCAGCCACTGGCTTGGCGCTGTCCCTGCGCGAAACGCCGCAATCGGTCACGGTCATCACCCGCCAACTCATGGACGATCAGGGGGCCACCAGCATTGTCGATGTCCTGCGCCGCACTCCTGGCATCAGCGTGCAAAACTACGACAGCGAACGCTGGGAGTTTTCCAGTCGTGGCTTGCCGATCACCAATTTCCAGTACGACGGCGTCAATACCGACTACGACGGTGTCTACGACTACGGCACCTCGAGCACCGACATGGCACCCTACGACCGCGTTGAGATCATCAAAGGCGCGACCGGCCTGATGACCGGGGCGGGTGATCCCTCGGCAACCGTCAATCTGATTCGCAAGCGCCCGACCCCGGCATTCAAAGCCTCAGTCACCGGCACCGTCGGCTCATGGGACAACTATCGCAGCGAAGGCGATATTTCCGGCCCGCTGAGCGCCAGCGCAAATGTCCGCGGGCGTCTGGTCGGTGTCCACCAGGATCGCAGCGCCTACACCGATCACTACCGCAACACCAAGGACATCGCCTACGGCATTGTCGAAGCCGACTTGACCCCGGACACCCTTGTCACCGTCGGTATCGACCAGCAAGACACCCGTTCCCGGGGCGCCAGCTGGACCGGTTTTCCGATGTACTATAGCGACGGCTCGCGCACCGACTTCTCCCGGTCCTTCAACCCGGCCACCGACTGGAGCCGTCGCGACTTCACCAACCAGACGGTGTTCGCCTCCGTGCAGCAGCAACTGGCCAACGATTGGGCACTCAAGGTCAGTTACGACCGTAAACACCGCCAGCACGATACCTTCCTCGCCTCCGCCAGTGGCGGCAACCCGGACCCGGTCAGCGGTAACGGCATGTTCATGTATATGGGCAAGTTCGAGGGCGATCAGGTTCAGGACAACATCGACGTCAACCTGACCGGTCCATTCACCCTATGGGGTGGCGATCACGAACTGATCGTCGGTTTCATGTCAATGAACACGCGCCAGGACATCCCGGTGTACGGTTCGGTGTACCCGCCAGTGGACGGCAGCATCTTCGACTGGCGCGGCGAGTTTGCGAAACCCGGGATCCCACGGGTGGGCACCAACGACATTGTCCAGCGCCAGACCGGTGCCTACCTGGCCACCCGGCTCAAGCCCGTCGATGACCTGGCGCTGATCCTCGGCACGCGTGTCAGCGACTTCTCGGGGCACGACGACCTGGATTACAGCGACCCGCACACCGCCGACCTGCGCGACAGCTATCGCCAGAGCGGTGTCGTCACGCCTTATGCCGGGCTTGTCTATGATTTCGACGACACCTGGTCGGTGTACACCAGCTACACCAGCATCTATCAGCCGCAAATGAGCAAGGACGCCAACCGGCGACTGCTCGATCCGGTACAAGGCAAAAGTCTTGAAGCGGGCATCAAGGCTGAATACTTCGATGGACGCCTGAACACCAGGTTCGCCCTGTACCGCATCGAACAGGACAACATCGCCGAGTATGTCAGCGGCGTTGATACCGAGTCGGTGTACCGCGCCGTCCAGGGCGCCACCACCAAAGGCTTCGAGATCGAACTGGCCGGCGAGTTGCGGGACGGCTGGAACCTGTCGGCCGGCTACACCTATAACCACACCCGCGATGCCAAGGGTGATTACGTCTACGGTTCGGTGCTGCAAACCACTGCACCGGAACAGGTGGTGCGAGTATTCAGCACCTACCGCCTGCCTGGCCCCTGGGACAGGCTCACCGTCGGTGCAGGCGTGAACTGGCAAAGCGAATTCTTTGGCAATGTGTTCCGTCCCGACCCCGCCGATACGGTGAACTTCGGTCAGTACACGACGATCACCCAGCCCGGTTACGCCCTGGTGGACGCGATGGCGCGCTATCGCTTCAACGAGCACCTGAGCACCACACTGAACGTGAAGAACCTGTTCGATAAAACCTACTACACCGGGCTTGGCAACTTTGGCACCGGGTTTTATGGCGAACCGCGCGCCGTACAACTGACCACCCGATGGGCGTTCTGATCGTGGCCTGAAACGGGTGTTTGGCGATCTACGGTACTGCCGAACGAACTCAGGCTGGCTACGCTGTAATCCAGCATGCATAACCTGCCGAGGAGTGCCCGCCATGCAACGTGTACAAAAACTCACGCCCTGCCTGTGGTTCGACGATCAGGCCGAAGAAGCGGCGAATTTCTATTGCTTGATCTTCGACCATTCGAAAATCACCGCCATCACCCATTACGGCCACGCCGGATTCGAATTCCACGGCCGGCCCGAAGGTTCGGTCATGACCGTCAGCTTCGAGCTCGACGGGCAGAGTTTCACCGGTCTCAACGGCGGGCCGATGTTCACGTTCAGTGAAGCGGTTTCGTTTCAGGTCAATTGCCAGACCCAGGAAGAAGTCGACCATTTCTGGGGCCGCCTGTCGGCCGGCGGCGCGCCCGAGGCCCAGCAATGCGGCTGGCTCAAGGACAAGTTCGGGCTGTCATGGCAGATCGTCCCCGTTGCGATGATGGACATGATCAAAGACCCGGACACGAAAAAATCCCAACGAGCCATGCAGGCGATGATGCAGATGAAAAAACTCGATCTCGCCGAACTGCAACGAGCCTTTGACGGCGAGAGCTAATACACTCGGGCACTGACCTGCCGAGGAGCGAGCATGAAGCACGCCGTTGCCAAGAACGCCGACAAGGCCCCGCGCTTCTGGCGCGATGATGCCCTGCCTTTCATCGAAGCCCGCGCCATCGCCGACGGGCGCGAAGTCTGCTACACACGGCATGCCCACGAGCACTTTTCCATCGGAGCGATCACCGCCGGGCGCAGCACCTATCTCCATGAGCAGTCGGCGTTCGAGGTCAGCGTCGGCACTGTCGTGCTGATGAACCCCGGTGACGTCCACGCCTGCAACCCGATCGAAGACCAACCCTGGTCGTACCTGATGCTGTACGTCGATACGCCGTGGCTGACCGATTTGCAGCATCAGCTCGGGTTCAGCGATGACGCGGCGTTTCGCCGCTTTTCAGTGACCCATACCCGGGACGCCAACCTGTTTGCCGGCCTCGCGGGCTTGTATGAGGTACTGGTCGATCCACAGCAAGACGTGCTGCGCAAACACAGCGTGGCCGTGGAGTTCTTTACCGAGGTTCAGCTCCGGTTCAACCCGGTCGATCAGCCGCTGCGCGAACCCAATTTCAAGCTGGAGCGTGCTGCCGATTACATCCGCGACCACTGCACGCAAACCCTCAGGCTCGAAGACATATGCGAGGCGGCGCAACTGTCACCGTCCTACCTGATCCGCGCCTTCAAACAGCATTACGGCATGACGCCCCACGCGTTCCTGGTGAACCGGCGCATCCAGTTCGCCCAGGATCAATTGCGCAGCGGCAAACTGATTGCGGACGTGGCACTGGAAGCGGGGTTCGCCGATCAGGCGCATTTTCAACGGGCATTCAAACAACACCTGGCGGCGACACCGGGGCAGTATCGGGGCTGAGGCAACACAAAGATGCTATTGAGCCTGACTCTCCCCTGTGGCGAGGGGGCTTGCCCCCGTTGGGCTGCGAAGCGGCCCCCGACGTTCTTTCAGACATACATTGCATGCAGGATTTACGACGGCTGCGCCGCCGAACGGGGGCAAGCCCCCTCGCCACAAAACCTGCAGTGACTGCCGTTACGGCAGCAACAGGTACACCGCGCTCACCACCAGCAACAACGCCATGGTGCGATTGAACAGGCGCATGCCGGCCGGGTTGTGCAAAAAGCCGCGCAGAAATGTCCCGGCATACGCCCAGCAGCCGACCGACGCATAGCAGATCACCAGGTAAATCGCGGCGAATTGCCAAACCAGGCGTGCCTCGCCATCGGCGACAAACGCGCCCATGCCGGCCACGCAGGCCAGCCAGGCTTTCGGGTTGAGCCATTGCATGATGGCGCCATACAGCATCGACGGCGCCTGCGCCGATTCGCCGGCTTGCACCTGCCCATTGTCGGCCGCCAGCTTGAAGGCCATGTACAACAGAAACGCCACGCCTGCCCATTGCACCCCCTGCGTCAGTGCCGGCCATCGTTGCAACAACTCATGCAGGCCCAACCCCATCAACACCAACAGCAAAACAAACCCCAGGGTGGCCCCGGCCACGTGACGCTGGCTGGCCCGGAAGCCAAACCGCGCGCCGGAACTCAACGCCACAATGTTGACCGGCCCCGGCGTGATGGACGCGACCAGCGCAAACGCTGCCATGGACATCATCAGACTCATTGCACACCTTCTTCCATCGAGTTGAACAAGGCCCTCAAGGTAAAGACCCCACCGGCTCGCGTATTGAAGAAAACTGCCCTGCCCGGCCTCGCTACGAGTAATAGCTGACGATGTTTTTCACTTTGCTCAAGGCAGTGCGCAACGAGTCCATGTCCACCGAACCCAACGCCAGACGTATCGCGTGCGGCACGTGGGCCGAAATCGCAAAAGGCTCGGCCGGCGACACCGACACCTGCTCGCGCATCAGTGCCATGGCGATCTGGTCGGCCCGGGCGTCCTCCGCCAACGGCAGCCAGATGAAGTAGGAATTGGGGTGACTGATGGTCCTGAGCCCCGCCAGCATCTCGCGGGCCAGGGCTTGCCGGGCCCGGGCGTCTGCACGCTTTTGCGATTCCAGTTGGCTGACGGTGCCATCGTCGAGCCAGGCCGTGGCGATGGCGGTCACAACGCCGGGAGTGTTCCAGGTGGTCGCCATGATCGTGCGCTCGAACGCTGCGACCCACTGCGCCGGTGCGGCGATGAAACCGACGCGCAGCCCGGTGGCGACATTCTTCGACAGACCGGACACATACACCGTCCTCTCCGGCGCCAGCTCGGCCAACGGTGGCGGTACGTTTTCAGCCAGGAACGCGTAGGCGGCGTCCTCGATGATCGTCAGGTCATGCCGGCGCGCAATCGCCACCAACTGCTCGCGCAGATCCAGGTCCATCACCCAGCCCAAAGGGTTATGCAAGGTCGGCATCGAGTACACGGCCCGTACCGACCGGCTGCGGCAGAGTTTTTCCAGGGCGGGCAGATCAGGCCCGGTATCCGTGACCGGAATGGGCAAGACTTCCAGATGCAGGGTTTCGGCCAGCGTCTTGAAACCGGGATAGGTCAGCGCATCGGCGGCGATCACATCACCAGGCTTGAGCAACGACATCATCGCCACCGCCAGGCCATGCTGGGCGCCGCTGACGATCAACACCTGTTCAGCCGGCACGCTCAGCCCCCGATCAAGCAGATGGCGCGCGACGGAGGCCCGTTCGTGCAGGCGTCCCGCGTGAGGCTGATAGCGCAGGAGGGATTCAAGGTCCCCGGACAACGCCAGTTGACGCAAGGCAGTGCGCAACAGGTCGGCCTGACCGGGCAATGACGGGTAGTTGAAATTCAGGTCGATCATCCCCGCCGCCACCACGTGCTGCGAGATGCCCTGCCCCGGCGGCAGCGAGGTCTCCCTGACAAAGGTCCCGCGTCCGGTTTCGCCGCTGACCAGGCCCATACCCTCCAGCTCGGCATACACCCGGCTGGCGGTGACCAGCGCCAGACCGTGCTCGGTTGCCAGTTGCCGGTGAGTCGGCAGGCGCGTACCGGGCGGCAGATGCCCGGAGCGGATGTCGGCGGCAAAGGCATCTACCAGAGTCTTGTAGCGGGATCGAGGCATGTCGAGATGTATCCATGACAATTTTTTGATTGTATCGATAGTCGCTCATAGGATGAGTTTCGTGCAATCGGACAATGAGCGTGAGCCAAATGGAACGGACTTCGAACCTGCAACCCCGGACGCTGGAAAACAGCACCAGCGGCTGGGTCAACGGCCTGATCGGCGTGGTGATCTTCAGCGGCTCGCTGCCGGCGACACGGGTGGCGGTGCTGGAGTTTGACCCCGTGTTCCTGACGGTTGCGCGCGCGACCATCGCGGCGGTCCTGGCGCTGTGCCTGCTGTGGTTATTCAAGGAAAAACGCCCGGCGCGCCAACAACTGATTCCATTGATGATCGTCGCCCTGGGCGTGGTCATCGGCTTTCCCCTGTTGACCGCGCTGGCGCTGCAATACGTGACTTCCGCGCACTCCATTGTCTTTGTCGGCCTGCTGCCCCTGGCAACAGCGGTGTTTGGCGTTCTGCGCGGCGGCGAGCGGCCAAGGGCGGCGTTCTGGATTTTCTCGGTGCTGGGCAGCCTGCTGGTGGTCGGGTTTGCCCTGTCCCAAGGGCTGACCGCCTCCCCTCAAGGCGACATCCTGATGCTGCTGGCCATCCTCGCCTGCGGCCTGGGTTATGCCGAAGGCGCGAAACTGTCGCGCACCCTCGGTGGCTGGCAGGTGATTAGCTGGGCGCTGGTGCTGTCGCTGCCGGTCGTGGCCGTGCTCAGCTGGATGCGCATGCCGGCTTCGTTCACCGGCATCAGCACGCCGGCCTGGTTCAGCCTGGCTTACGTCTCGCTGTTCAGCATGCTGATCGGTTTCGTGTTCTGGTATCGCGGCCTGGCCCAAGGGGGCATCGCCGCCGTCGGGCAATTGCAGCTGCTTCAGCCGTTTTTCGGGCTGACCCTGGCCGCCACCCTGCTGCATGAGCATGTCAGCCTCGGCATGCTGGGTGTCACCGTCGCCGTGATCCTCTGCGTCGCCGGGGCGAAAAAGTTCGCCAGATAACCCCGTGTACGGTGGTTTGCGCCCACGACTGTATGGGTCTGGCCAAGGGTGAGCCGTGATAAAAATAGCGCTCTTGCTACAGGAGCCCACCATGGACCTCGCCACCCTCACCCTGTTTCTGCCGGCCTGTTTTGCCCTCAACATGGCGCCAGGCCCCAACAACCTGTTGTCGGTCAGCAATTCGACCCGCTATGGCTACCGTACCGCGTGCGTGGCCGGCATCGGCCGGTTGCTGGCGTTCGCCGGGATGATTGCCCTGGCCTCGGCGGGGCTGGCGGTGGTGTTGCAAACCTCTGAGCTGCTGTTCTACGCCATCAAGATCCTTGGCGCGGCATACCTGTTCTACCTCGCCTGGCAATTGTGGCGCGCAGATCCGGGTGTGGAAAACGTGGTCACCTCAGCGCCCGTGGGCACGCTGGCGCTGGCCCGGCAGGAATTCCTGGTCGCGGCCGGCAACCCCAAGGCCATCCTGATTTTCACCGCGTTCCTGCCGCAATTCGTCGACTCGACCCACGCCATTGCGCCGCAGTTCGTGGTGCTGGGCGCGCTGTTTCTGGTGCTGGAATGGGTCGCCATCGGCGCCTATGCCTACATGGGCCTGCACATGCGCCGCTGGTTCGCCAGGCCGTCGGGCAAGCGGATGTTCAACCGCTGCTGCGCCGGGTTGTTGTCGGCGGCGGCTTCGGTACTTCTGATGGCCAGACGCACCTGAAGTAGATGTTTTTCCCATGTGGGAGCGGGCTTGCTCGCGAAGGCGTAGTGTCAGTCACCTCAATTTCGACTGACACTATGTATTCGCGAGCAAGCCCGCTCCCACAGGTTGGAATCACCTTTCGACTGGAAATTCGCTGTCGATTTTCCGGTGGAGGTCGCCCATGACGCGATCTATGCTGCGCTCATGAACCTACAAAAAACGCTTCTACCGCCCCGTGCCGAGATGGTTCGCGCCATGCTCGAACGAGACACCTCCTACGAGGGGGTGTTTTTCACGGCGGTCAAGACCACAGGCATCTTCTGCCGTCCCGGTTGCACCGCCCGCAGCCCGAAGCCTGCGAACGTCGAGTTCTTTGCCAGCGCCGAACAATGCCTGGCGGCGGGCTATCGCGCCTGCAAGCGCTGCAAACCGCTGGACACCGCCGCCAGCGCGCCGGACTGGGTGCAGAAACTGTTCAAGTCGGTAGACGCCGACCCGGAACAGCGCTGGACCGACGCCCGGCTACTGGCTGAAGGCATCGAACCACTGAAACTGCGTCGCTGGTTCAAGCAGCACTTCGGCATGACCTTCCACGCCTGGCTGCGCACCCGGCGCCTGGGCATGGCGCTGGGCGGGATCAAACAGGGCGACTCCATCGATGACGTCGCCTTCGATTCCGGCTACGAGTCCCTGAGCGGTTTTCGCGATGCCTTTCAAAAATCCTTTCACATCACCCCGGGCCGGGCGGCCAACAGCGAGCCGCTGCTGTTCACGCGCCTGACCACCCCCCTGGGGCCGATGATCGCCATGGCCGAACGGCGTGGGCTGGTGCTGCTGGAGTTTCTCGATCAGGCCTCGCTGAACCCTTCGGTCCAGGCGCTGCAAAACCGTTTCGGTTATGCCGTGGCACCGGGGCACAACGCGCATTTGCAGCAGATCGAAGAGCAGTTGTCCGCGTATTTCGCCGGTACGCTCACTGAGTTCAGCGTGGCCTTGCACATGCCCGGTAGCGAGTTCTCCCGCCAGGTCTGGGCTGAACTGGCGAAGATCCCTTACGGCCGGACCACCACCTACGGCGCCATTGCGGCGATTCTGGGCAAGCCCGGTGCCAGTCGGGCGGTGGGCCTGGCCAACGGGCATAACCGCTTATCGATTGTCGTGCCCTGCCACCGGGTGATCGGCGCCGACGGCTCGTTGACCGGCTACGCTGGAGGCCAGCCGCGCAAGGCGTTTCTGCTCAGGCTGGAAAACGCAGCGGTGCAGCTCACGGAGCAGCTGGCGTTCTGATCCCCCACAGTTTTTTCATAAGGAAGGAAACTCGATGGACAGGCTCGACAATCAACTGCACCAACTGCATCACGAGGGTTTGCTGATCCTCACCAACGTCGCCGATGCCGCCGGTGCGCGGCTGGTGGAGCAACTGGGCAACAAGGCCGTCGCCACCAGCAGTGCGGCGGTGGCCTGGGTACATGGCTATCCGGACGGCAACACCCTGCCCCTTGAGCGCCTGGTCTCGACGGTCGAGTCGATTGCCCGGGTCATTTCGGTGCCACTGACCGTGGACATCGAAGCCGGTTATTCCGATGACCTGGAACGGGTGGCAACAGTGGTTGACGCCGTGATTGCCGCCGGCGCTGTCGGAATCAATATCGAGGACGGCTCCTCGCTGCCGGAATTACTGGTACGCAAGATTGAAACCGCGCGCCAGGTGGCCGATCGACGTAACGTGAACCTGTTCATCAATGCGCGCACCGATGTTTATCTTCGGGGTCTGGTGCCTGCCGAAGATCGCGTCGCCGAAACCCTCAGGCGCGCCGCGCTGTATCAGGCGGCCGGTGCCAATGGCCTGTTTGCCGCGGGCGTTACCGCGGAGTACGAGATCAAAGCGCTGTGCCACGGCACCTCACTGCCGCTGAATGTGCTTGGCTTCCCGGGCCTGCCGTCACCCGAAGTGCTCAAAGAACTTGGTGTGCGCCGCCTGTCCGCAGGTTCAGGCATCGCCGAATTCCTCTACGGTGCCATGGCCGGCATTGCCAAAAGCTTTCTGCAAACCGGCAAGTTCGATACCCACGACCTGAAGGCCCTCACCTATGGCGAAGTGAACGCCCTCTTGAAACCGTCCGGGAAAGCCTGAGCCCATGGCCGACGGCTATCAGGCGGCCAGTGCGTTCCTGGCCGCCATCGATGACGACTGGCGCCGCCACATCGACGCCGTCGGCCCGTGCCTGCATCAGCCGCATGCGGCCCGTGATCCCTATGAGTCGCTGGTGCGGGCGATTGCCTATCAGCAACTGCACGCCAAGGCCGGCGATGCGATTGTCGGCCGGCTGCTGGCACTGTTCGGTTCGGGTGCGTTTCCCAAGCCTGAACAGATCGTCGCGACCGATTTCGACCAACTGCGCAGTTGCGGATTTTCCGCGAGCAAGATCGCGACCATTCAGGGTATCGCCCAGGCGGCGCTGGACGGCGTGGTACCCGATTACGCCACGGCGCTGGCCATGGACGATGAAGCGCTGATCGAACGCCTGATCACGTTGCGCGGCGTGGGCCGCTGGACCGTGGAGATGCTGCTGATCTACAGCCTGGAGCGGCCGGATATCCTGCCGGCCGATGACTTTGGCGTGCGTGAGGGCTATAGGCGGCTCAAGGGCCTGGAGGTGCAGCCGACGCGCAAGCAGATGATCGAGATCGGGTTGGGGTGGAGTCCTTATCGGACGGTGGCCTCCTGGTATTTGTGGCGGGTGCCAAACAAATAGACCGCGTTATCGTTTTTCGCGAGCAAGCCCGCTCCCACATTCGACCGCATTCCCATGTCAGAACTCGGTTAAATGTGGGAGCGGGCTTGCTCGCGAAGACGTCAGTCCAGTCAACACACCATCAAGGACCAGTCACAACCCCGACTTCAACCGACTGAACGCCCTGATCAACGCCCGGTTGAATGCCTTGCCATTGTCATTCTTGCTGTACAGCGAAGCCCGGACCGCGGCCGGCGGATACGTCCCCGGATCGTTGCGAATCGCCGGGTCGATCAAGCCGTCCGCCGCCGTAATAGCATTGGCGTAGTGGATGGTGTCGGTGATCGGCGCGATCACTTGCGGGGTCATCAGGTAATCCATCAACGCCAGGCCGGCCTGCGGATGCGGCGCGTCCTTGGGAATGACCATGGCATCGAACCAGATCAACGTGCCCTCCTTCGGAATCCGGTACTTCAGCGAATATGGCTTGCCCGCCGCCTCGGCCTGGCCCGCCGCAATGGCCACGTTGCCGTTCCACGACATCGCCACGCAGGTGTTGCCGTTGGCCAGGTCGCTGATGTTCAGGTCGTTGTCGAAGTAGCGGATGTACGGACGAATCTTCGCCAGTTGCTGCTCGGCCAACTTCAGGTCATCGAGGTTCTGGCGGTTGATGTCCAGGCCCATGTACTTCATGACCGCCGCAAACACTTCGTTGGGATCGTTGAGCAAGCTGACCCCGCAATCGGCGAATTTCGAGACCACGGCCGGATCGAACAGCATCGCCCAACTGTCGGTCGGCGCATCGGGCAGGCGCTGTTTGACAGCCTGTTCCTGATACCCCACACCCGTGGTGCCCCAGGCGTAGATCCCGGCATAGCGGTTGCCCGGATCGAACACCGCCATGTGCTGGCGGAACTCCTCGCCGACGCCGGCAAAGTGCGGCAGTTGCTGCTTGTCGACCGTCTGCACCGCGCCACTCTCGATGGCCCGGGACAGATGCTGCCCCGCCGTCAGCACCAGATCGTAGCCACTGCGGCCGGTGAGCAGCTTGGTCTCGACGGTTTCCAGGGAGTCGAAGTGGTCGACCACCACATGGATGCCGGTTTTCGCTTCAAAATTCTTCAAGGTGTCCGGGGCCAGGTACTCGCCCCAGATGTAGAGGTTGACCACCGGTTTGGCGGAGTCGGTAGCCTGCACACACAGGGGTGCAAGCACCAGCAGTATTGCTTGAGTCAGTTTGTGCAGGCCCACGATCACGCTCCCCTTGTGTTGGAGGTGGTGGCGGCGTACTGCGGCATGGTGATGCACGCGACGTTGCCGCCACCGAGGAGGATTTCCCGGGAATTTTCGATGCCGACGATGCTGTGTCGCGGGAACAGCTCGGCCAGGGTCGCCAGCGCCACTTTGTCGTTGCGATCACCAAACAGCGGCACCACGATGGAGCTGTTACCGGCGTAGTAGTTGATGTACGACGCGCAGATTTTCGTCCCGGCCTGGCGGGTATGGGTGCTGTCCTGCCGGTCCAGGCCTTCGGCTTCTTCGGCGGTCCACTCCAGCACATCCGGCTGCGGCAGCTTGTGCACGATCAACTCGCGGCCACGACTGTCGCGGGTGCTGCGCAGGATGTCGTAGGCTTCCTGATAGATCTCCCACTGCGGATCGTCGCGGTTGTCGGTCCATTGCAACACCACTTCACCGGGGCGCACGAAGCACGCGAGGTCGTCGACGTGGCCGTCGGTTTCATCGAACTTGCAGCCCCGCGGCAGCCAGATCACCTGCTCGGCGCCGAGGTAATCGGTCAGGCGGCGGGTGACTTCGTCCTTGCCCAGGTGCTGGTTGCGATTGCGGTTGAGCAGGCATTGCTCAGTGGTCAGGATGCTGCCCTGGCCATCGCTCTGGATGCCGCCCAGTTCGGCGATCAACGGTGCGCGATAGCGGTCGAAGCGTTCGATTTCGAGGATCTTGCCGGCGATCTGGTCGTCCTTGTCCCACGGATAGTACAAGCCGCCGTCGAGGCCGCCGTAGGCGTTGAATTCGAAGTCGACGCCGCGCACTTCACCACGCTGGTCATTGACCACAAAACACGGGCCGCTGTCGCGGAACCAGGTGTCGTTGCAGGTCATTTCGACCACGCGTACTTGCGGCGGCAACTGGCGGCGCGCGGTGGCGAACTGTGCCGCCGAGGCGCACACGGTGACCGGTTCGCTCATGGAAATGGCGGTGACGATCTGCACCCAGACTTTCTGCGCCGGCTTGGCACCGTTGCGCCAGACGTCGGTACGCTCCGGCCAGCCGAGCCAGCAACCGGACTTGGCTTCGAATTCGCCGGGCAGACGGAAACCGTCCTGTTTGGGAGTGGTGTCGAGCAAACGGGCCATGGTCAAACCTCTTCAGCGGGGATTGGAATGACCACAGGCTAAGGGCGACAGCGACTGGCTCGCCAACGATGATTATTTCGGAATACTTGAATTCAACTCATCAATCGAGCAACTGATCGTTGAACCATTCCAGCATTTGCGCCACCGCCGGACGCTCCAGCCGCAGCCGCTCGCACACCAGCGCATATTGGCCCAGCGCGGTCATGCTCGAGGTGAACGGCCGGACCAGCCGCCCGCTGAGCAAATCTTCCTGGGCCGTCAAGTTGTCGCCCATGGCCACGCCCTGCCCTTGGGCCGCGGCCTCCAGTGCCAGCCCGGCGTGGGCGAAATACAATTGACGATCAGGGCGCTGGTCACCGGCATGGCTGGTGAGCCACGCGGTCCAGGTCTTGCCGTCCTGGTCGTCGTGCAGCAGACAGTGGCGGGCCAGGTCCTTCGGGGTTTTCAGGGTGCCTTGGTTGAACAGTCCGGGGCTGCACACCGGGAAGAATTGCAACGCAGGCAGCGGCCGGACGAAATACGCGGTGCTGTCCACCGGGCCGGTGCCGTAGGTGATCGCCAGGTCGATGTCCTCCCCGGGCGCCGTGGCGTCGATCGGCTGTTCGTACAGATGCAAGGTGATGTGCGGGTAACGCGCGTAGAAATCCGTGAGACGACTCATCAGCCACTTTTGCGCCAGCTCGGCGGTGACCGCCAGACGCAATACCGCCAGGGATGAAGGGTCGCGCAGTTCATCGCAGGCATCGCCAATCAGTTCGAAAGCCTGCTGCAAACTTTGCATCAGGCGCCCGGCGGCCAGGGTCGGGCGAATCTGCCGGCCCTCGCGCACGAACAGCGGCACACCGAGTTGCTCTTCGAGTTGGCGAATCTGGTGGCTGACCGCGCTGTCGGTGACACACAACTCGGCCGCCGCCCGACCGAAATGGGCGTGACGGGCGGCGCATTCGAAGGTTCGCAGGGCTGCCAGGGAGGGTAATCGTCGCATCAGGTCATGTCCCGGTTTCGAGGGGGACATGCTGACTTGGCCTTGAGTGGGCGTCCAGTGGGACCGCGTTATCGTTCTTCGCGAGCAAGCCCGCTCCCACACTTGGAACGCAATACCCCTGTGGGAGCGGGCTTGCTCGCGAATAGGCCGGCCCATTCACCACAAATCCAATGACCTATCACGCTGACTGATCAACGATGACACTCCCCCAAACCCGGCGCGGGCACCTGCGATCGGTGAAGTGTTCATCGCCCGGGGCCGAGTGGTGAAGGCCGGCAAGAAACAGGTATTTGCCCGCGCCGAGCTGTTCGCGCAAACAGCCGGTCAATTGAAACTGGTGGCGACCGGCGACGCGATTCTGGTGCCGGTCGAGTAGCCCTTACGGTCTAGGCTGTTCAGGGTACGCTCAAGTCAGCCGGAGGCTCCCATGCATCTCGAAGGTTCCTGCCATTGCGGCGCGGTATCGTTCAGTTTGACCAGCGCCCACCCCTACCCTTACCAGCGTTGCTACTGCTCGATCTGCCGTAAGACACAGGGCGGTGGCGGCTATGCGATCAACCTCGGTGGCGATGCCGCCAGCCTCAAGGTTCGCGGGCGCAAACACATCGCGATTTACCATGCGCGGCTCAAGGAACAAGACGACAAGCGCGCCCACAGCAGCACGGCCGAGCGGCATTTCTGCTCGGTCTGCGCAACGGCTCTGTGGCTATTCAGCCCGGAGTGGCCTGAGTTGATTCACCCCTTCGCCTCAGCCATCGACACGCCGCTGCCGGTGCCGCCGGAGCACACGCACCTGATGCTCGGTTCAAAAGCGCCGTGGGTGGAGGTCCAGGCGCAGCCCGGGGATCAACAGTTCGATCTGTACCCCGTGGAATCCATCGCCCAGTGGCATGAGCGTCTCGGCCTGGTCTACCGAGAATAATTATCAGTTTTTTTCATACGGCAGTTCCCCTTTGCGTTTTTCGTTCGGTCAACCCCTCAGAAGCACTTCAACTACCGATCGATTCGATGCAAAGGGATCCCCATGTCGCACCCGCTTGTCGCCCGTTTCCGTTTTGCCTTGTGCCCTCTGGCACTGGCCTTGCCTGCCGCCCTGCTGAGCCTTGTACCCGTTGTCCACGCCGCTGAAACCGATGCCGAAAAGAACTCGGCCCGGGACGACGGCGTACTGCAACTGGGCGCAACGACCATTTCCGGCCAGGCGCTGGGCGCTACCACCGAAGGCACCCACTCCTACACCACCGGTTCAACATCCACGGCCACCGGCCTGCCCCTGTCGATCCGCGAAACGCCGCAATCGGTGACCGTCATTACCCGTCAGCAGATGGACGACCGCGGTGTGCAAAGCATCGGCGACGCGCTACGCAACACCCCCGGCATTTCGACGCAGAAGTACGACAGTGACCGCACCGAGTTTTCCGCCCGTGGCTTTGCCATCACCAACTTCCAGTACGACGGCGTGAACATTCCGTATGACGGTGTCTACGGTGAAAACCCTAACAACGGCGACGACGCGTCCAGCCTGGACCGCATCGAAATCGTCAAGGGTGCGACCGGCCTGATGACCGGTTCGGGCGACCCGTCCGCCACCGTCAACCTGATCCGCAAGAAGCCGACCAAGGAATTCAAGGCGTCGATCAGCGGCACCGTCGGTTACTGGGACGCCTATCGCAGCGTCGGCGATATTTCCGGTTCGCTGAACGATTCCGGCAGTGTGCGTGGCCGCTTTGTCGGCGCTTATTCCGACAAGAACTCCTACCAGGATCATTACAGCCAGAAAAAAGACCTGTTCTACGGCATCCTCGAAGCCGATCTGACACCCGACACCCTGCTGACCTTCGGCGTCGACAAGTCAAGCACCACCCCGCGAGGCTCGTCCTGGACCGGCAACCCGGTGTACTTCTCGGACGGAGGCCGTACCGACTTCCCCCGTCACTTCAACCCGGGCGCCGACTGGAGTCGTCGCGACTTCGACGACATCACTTACTTCGCCTCCCTGGAACAGGCCCTGGCCAACGACTGGAAGTTCAAGGCCAGCATCGACCAGAAAACCACCGACCACGACACTCGCCTGGCCTCGGCCAGCGGCGGCAACCCGGACCGCGCCACTGGTGAAGGCATGTTCCTGTACTGGGGTCGCTGGGAAGGTCATCGCGTGCAAAACACCGCTGACGTGAACGTCACTGGCCCCTTCACCCTGGGAGGCCGCGAGCATGAACTGGTGGCTGGCTTCATGGCTTCCCACTCGCGCCAGACCGGCGCGACCTACGACACCAGCGCCTTCGAATTGGTCCCGGGCAGCATCTACGACTGGAACGGCGATCTGCCGGAACAGAACTTCCCGAAAAACGGCAAGTACGAACGCATCCAAAGCCAAAATGGCCTGTACCTGGCCACGCGCCTGCACGCGACCGACGATCTGTCGATCATCCTCGGCAGCCGCCTGAGCACCTTCAAGTACAACGAGGATTATTCGTACTATCCGGGTGCGGGACTCGATGACACCCATGCCAGCTACAAGGAACATGGCGTGGTCACGCCCTATGCCGGTGTGGTTTATGACCTGGACGACACCTATTCTGCATACGCCAGCTACACCAGCATCTACCAGCCACAAACCTACAAGGACGCCACCGGTTCGACCCTGGCACCGGTCGAAGGCGCCAGTTACGAAGCCGGCCTGAAAGCCGCTTACTTCGACGGGCGACTGAACGCCAGCCTGGCCTTCTTCCGCATCGAGCAAGACAACGTCGCCGAATCGATCGGTACCAACCCGGTCACCAACGAAGGCATCTACAAAGCCATCGACGGCGCAACCACCAAAGGTGTGGAACTGGAACTGGCCGGTGAAGCGGCCGAAGGTTGGAACCTGTCGGCCGACTATACCTACGCCCGCACCCGTGACGCTGATGAACAGCGCATCTTTGGCTTCCCGCTGGCGACCTCCAAACCGGAACATGTCGTGCGTACGTTCACCACCTACCGCCTGCCCGGCGCACTGGATCAGGTGACCATCGGTGGCGGAATCAGCTGGCAGAGCGCGTTCTACGGCAAGATCTACAGCCCGACAACGGGCGGCGACACCCGCATCAAGCAAGGTGGCTACACCCTCGTCGACCTGATGAGCCGCTATCAGTTCAACGAAAACCTGAGCTTCACCGTCAACGCCAACAACGTCTTCGACAAACGCTACCTGACGGGCCTGGGCAACTTCGACACCACGTACTACGGCGAACCACGCAACGTGATGTTGACCACCAAGTGGGATTTCTAAGCTGAGCGCCCGCCAGAAAACTGATACCTGTCAGTTAACACCGGAACCTGTGGGAGCGAGCTTGCTCGCGATAGCAGACTGTCAGCCACCTCAGGTGTGACTGCCTGATCCGTCATCGCGAGCAAGCTCGCTCCCACAATGGGTTGCGGTGTTTATGCCGCAGCCGGTATGCCGCTATGGAAGCGAAATTCCACATCCGGGGATTCGATCAGTTCCTGCTCGGCGGCACGGACCCTGTCGATCACCTGGGCGATGTCCTTGGCGTCCCCATATTGGTAGGCCAGCTTCAGGTAACCCTGGAAATGCCTGGCCTCGCTCTTGAGCAGACCGAAATAGAACTTGCCCAGTTCTTCGTCCAGGTGCGGCACCAGCGCTTCGAAACGCTCGCAACTGCGGGCTTCGATGAAGGCGCCGACCACCAGGGTGTCCACCAGTTTCACCGGCTCGTGACTGCGCACCACCTTGCGCAGCCCCGACGCATAGCGCCCGGCGGACAGCTGGCGCAGTTCGATCTTGCGCCGTTTCATCAGGCGCATGACCTGTTCGTGGTGCACCAGTTCTTCCCGGGCCAGACGCGACATCATGTTGATCAGATCGACGTGGGAGTGATACTTGGCGATCAGGCTCAACGCGGTGCTGGCGGCCTTGAATTCGCAGTTCTTGTGGTCGATCAGCAGGGTTTCCTGATCGGCCAGCGCGGCCTGGATCCAGCCGTCGGGGGTGCGGCAGCCAAGGAACTCGTGAATTTCGGGAAGGATCATGGGGCTCACGGAAAAATAGGTTCAAAACGAAGGGCGCCGATTATACCGGCCTGTCCGCAGACCACCAGTCGCCGACCGTTGATATGCATCAAGTCCCCAAATCGCCGACAGCAACTATAGTTGTGCAACGCCGTGCTTTTTCATTTTCAGGAGATCCCGCTCATGCAAGCCATTCGCAGCATTCTGGTGGTCATCGAACCCGAGCACTCGGAAAGCCTGGCGCTCAAACGGGCGAAGTTGATCGCCGGTGTGACCCAGGCGCAGTTGCATCTGCTGGTGTGCGACCCCAAGCATGATCACAGTGGCATGTTGGGTGTGCTCAAGGCCGCTTTGACGGAGGACGGCTACAGCGTCACCACCGAGCAGGCCTGGAACGACAGCCAACACCAAACCATCGTCGATGTGCAGCAAGCCGAAGGTTGCGGCCTGGTGGTCAAGCAGCACTTCCCCGACAGCCCATTGAAAAAAGCCCTGCTGACCCCGCAGGACTGGAAGCTGTTGCGGTCCTGCCCGACTCCGGTGCTGCTGGTGAAAACCGCCGATTCATGGAAAGACAAAGTGATCCTGGCAGCCATCGACGTCGGTAACACCGACCAGGAGCATCGCCACCTGCACAACACCATCATCGATCATGGCTATGACATCGCAACCCTGGCCAAGGCCCGCCTGCACGTGATCAGCGCCCACCCGTCGCCGATGCTGTCGGCGGCCGACCCGACGTTTCAACTGAGCGAAACCATCCAGGCGCGCTATCGCGAACAGTGCAAGGCGTTCCAGGCGGAATTCGACATCGACGATGACCACCTGCACATCGAGGAAGGCCCGGCGGATGTGCTGATTCCGTTCATGGTGCACAAACTGCAGGCAGCGGTGACAGTGATCGGCACCGTAGCGCGCAGCGGGTTGTCAGGGGCGTTGATCGGCAATACGGCGGAAGTGGTGCTCGATGCGGTAGAGAGCGATGTGCTGGTGCTCAAGCCGATGGAAGTGGCGGATCATCTCGAGGAGATTGCGGACAAGCATTGAGATTTGTGGTGATTGAAAGGCCGTCTTCGCGAGCAAGCCCGCTCCCACACTGGATCTTCAGCAGACACAAACTTTGTGTACGACCGAGGATAAATGTGGGAGCGGGCTTGCTCGCGAAGCTTTTAAAGTTCAGCCGCCAAAGGCGTCTTGCAGGAACCCCGGCGCAATATAGCGCTGGTAATGGGCTTCGGAGAGCAGGAAAAATTCCCGATCAATGGCGTCGCGCAATTCCGGCAGGTTCCACTCGCGAAACTCCGGCAGCAGCACCATCCCGTAGGCTTCCAGGTTGTTGATCACCCGCGCACCGCGCGCGATCAACTGGTAGGCCCAGCAATATTCCGACTGATGGGGCACGAAGCGGATCTTGCGCTGCTCCAGCTGCATTCGGAGCAGCGCCGGATCGAAAATTTCCACCTTGGCGGCCATCACCTGTGACAGCAACTGCTCAAGACGCAGCCATACCGCGCGCTTTTCTTCCTCGTTGTAACCGTTCCAGTGGATCACTTCGTGGTGGAAACGCTTGCAGCCACGGCACACCAGGTCACCGTAAACAGTGGAGCAGAGGCCGACGCAGGGAGTCTTGATGGTCTGATTGGGCATAGATAGGCAAAACGCGAAAAAGCAGAACAGGCCGGCATGTTAGCCCTTTGTCGGCCATTGATCACCCCTCAAAGTTCAGGGCCTGTGGAGAATCGGGCTCTGGTGACCGCCACCACCAAAGTCCAATAAACACTGACTTACCTTTAATTTTTTTTTGCCGTAGAATCAGCCTGCCTTTTTAGGCGCCAATGTCCGTTAGAAGCTGTTTTCAAAGCGTCACGAGCACAGTCGTTCCTTCAGAGCGGTGTTGGCGAGGGGTTTTTCCAGCGGGGAAAAGCCCAACGCCAACCCTCATCAGCTCCCGTTCTGCAGGCGTAAAACTTTGAAAGCAGCTTCTGTAAGGAATTGTCGGTAATTCTGGCTAAGTGGCTCACAACGCCATGCAGCGCATGAGTACGGCAATTTCGGGATGAGCGTCCCGGACACCCATTTGGGACCACTGATGAGGGTAATAACTGTGCTTGAAGCCTACCGCAAACATATCGAAGAGCGCGCAGCACTGGGTATCGTTCCCCAGCCGCTAAACGCCGAACAAACTGCAGGCCTGGTCGAGCTGCTGAAAAATCCCCCGGCTGGCGAAGAAGCATTCCTCGTTGACCTGATCACCAATCGCGTTCCGCCTGGAGTGGACGAAGCAGCCTATGTAAAGGCCGGCTTCCTGTCCGCCATCGCCAAAGGCGAAGCCAAATCCCCCCTGATCGACAAGAAGCGCGCTGTTGAACTGCTCGGCACCATGCAGGGCGGCTACAACATCGTGACGCTGGTTAACCTGCTGGACGACGCCGAACTGGCGCCAGTAGCGGCCGAAGAACTCAAGCACACCCTGCTGATGTTCGACGCCTTCCACGACGTCGCTGAAAAAGCCAAGAACGGTAACGTTCACGCCCAAGGCGTGCTGCAATCCTGGGCTGACGGCGAGTGGTTCGTGAAGCGCCCGACCCTGGCCGACAAGATCAGCCTGCGCGTGTTCAAGGTCACCGGCGAAACCAACACCGACGACCTGTCCCCTGCTCCTGATGCCTGGTCCCGTCCAGACATCCCGCTGCACGCCCTGGCCATGCTGAAAATGGCTCGCGACGGCATCGTGCCTGACGCACAAGGCGTCACCGGTCCGATGAAGCAGATCGAAGAAATGCGCAACGCCGGTTTCCCTATCGCCTACGTCGGTGACGTGGTCGGTACCGGTTCTTCGCGTAAATCGGCCACCAACTCCGTACTGTGGTTCTTCGGCGACGACGTTCCTTATGTACCGAACAAGCGTGCCGGCGGTTTCTGCTTCGGCAGCAAGATCGCTCCGATCTTCTACAACACCATGGAAGATGCCGGCGCACTGCCAATCGAATTCGACGTATCCAACATGCACATGGGCGACGTGATCGACCTGTACCCGCATGCTGGCAAAGTCTGCAAGCACGGCACCGACGAAGTCCTGACCACCTTCGAAATGAAGACTCCGGTGCTGTTGGACGAAGTTCGCGCTGGCGGCCGTATTCCGCTGATCATCGGCCGTGGCCTGACCGAGAAGGCTCGCGCCGAGCTGGGTCTGCCACCTTCGAACCTGTTCAAGAAGCCTGAAGCACCGGCTGAAAGCACCAAGGGTTTCACCCTGGCGCAGAAAATGGTCGGCAAGGCTTGCGGCGTGACCGGCGTTCGTCCGGGCACCTACTGCGAACCGAAGATGACCACCGTGGGTTCCCAGGACACCACCGGTCCAATGACCCGTGACGAACTCAAAGACCTGGCGTGCCTGGGCTTCTCGACCGATCTGGTGATGCAGTCCTTCTGCCACACCGCGGCTTACCCTAAGCCGATCGACGTGACCACCCACCACACCCTGCCTGACTTCATCATGACCCGCGGCGGCGTTTCCCTGCGTCCGGGCGACGGCATCATCCACTCGTGGCTGAACCGCATGCTGCTGCCAGACACCGTCGGTACCGGTGGTGACTCCCACACCCGTTTCCCGATCGGCATCTCGTTCCCGGCCGGTTCCGGCCTGGTTGCGTTCGCCGCAGCCACCGGCGTCATGCCGCTGGACATGCCTGAGTCGATCCTGGTTCGCTTCAAAGGCGAACTGCAGCCAGGCGTCACCCTGCGTGACCTGGTTCACGCCATTCCTTACTACGCGATCCAGGCTGGCCTGCTGACCGTAGAGAAGAAAGGCAAGAAGAATGCCTTCTCCGGTCGCATCCTGGAGATCGAAGGTCTGCCTAAACTGACCGTAGAGCAAGCGTTCGAACTGTCTGACGCCTCGGCTGAACGCTCGGCTGCCGGTTGCACCATCCAGCTGTCCAAAGAGTCGATTGCCGAATACCTGCAGTCCAACATCACCCTGCTGCGCTGGATGATCGGCGAAGGCTACGGCGATGCACGTACTCTGGAACGTCGCGCCCAAGCAATGGAAGCCTGGCTGGCCAACCCTGAGTTGCTGGAAGCGGACAAAGACGCCGAATACGCCGAAGTCATCGAGATCGACCTGGCCGACATCAAGGAGCCTGTACTGTGCGCTCCGAACGACCCGGACGACGCTCGCCTGCTCTCCAGCGTTGCTGGCGAGAAGATCGACGAAGTGTTCATCGGTTCCTGCATGACCAACATCGGTCACTTCCGCGCCGCCGGCAAGTTGCTGGAGCAGGTCAAGGGTCAGCTGCCAACCCGTCTGTGGCTGTCGCCGCCGACCAAGATGGACGCTCACCAGCTGACCGAAGAAGGCTACTACGGCATCTACGGCAAGGCTGGCGCTCGCATGGAAATGCCAGGCTGCTCGCTGTGCATGGGTAACCAGGCACGTGTAGAGCCGAACTCGACTGTAGTGTCGACTTCGACCCGTAACTTCCCGAACCGTCTGGGTGACGGCGCGAACGTCTACCTGGCTTCGGCCGAGCTGGCGTCCGTGGCTTCCATCCTGGGTCGCCTGCCGACCGTCGAGGAGTACATGGAATACGCTGGCAAGATCGACAGCATGGCGGCCGATGTCTACCGCTACCTGTCCTTCGACCAGATCGCCGAGTTCCGTGAAGCTGCTGCAAACGCCAACATCCCGGTCGTTCAAGCCTAACGTTGCAACGCAATGAAAAACGCCGCCCATCGTGAGATGAGCGGCGTTTTTTTATGGCTGTTTTTTGTGTGTATATCCGTTTCTGGAGTAATGGCTGCTATTTGTTCCGCGAGCCGACCTGGCTCTGACTGAGGTCCCCGAACCTCTGTAGGAGCGAGCCTGCTCGCGATGGTCGTCAACGATAACGCAGGCTGTCTGAATCCCCGCGGTGTCCCGGCGTTTTTCGCGAGCAGGCTCGCTCCTACAGCCGACCGCGGCAGACCGAATACCCCCGAGCCCCCCAAAAAAAACGGCCAACCCGAAAACCGGATCAGCCGTCATTCACTCATCAAATCAAACAGCAATCACGCACTCAGCGAATAGACCAACGCCGAAATCGCCACCAGGCCCACCGCCGTCACGAAGACATTGGACGCCTGACCGCGATAGCGTGCCATCGCCGGCACCTTGCGGATGGCGTACATCGGCATCAGGAACAGGATCGCCGCGATCACCGGGCCACCGAGGGTTTCGATCATGCCGAGGATGCTCGGGTTCAGCGTAGCGACGATCCAGCACACCACCAGCATGAACGCGGCGGTCATACGGTCCAGGGCCTTGGCGGACGGACGCTTGCCGCTCTTGACGATCAGCCCCTTGAGGCCTTCGCTGGCGCCGATGTAGTGCCCCAGGAACGACTTGGAAATGGCCACGAAGGCAATCAACGGCGCCGCGAAGGCAATGGTCGGATTGCTGAAGTGGTTGGCCAGGTACGACAGGATCGACAGGTTCTGCGCCTTGGCTTCAGCCAGTTGCGCTGGCGACAGGGTCAGCACGCAACTGAAGACGAAGAACAGCACCATCACTACCATCAACAGATGGGCACGGGACAGGATCTGCGAGCTGCGTTCCTCGGCGTGTTCGCCATAACGACGCTTCTGGTCGACCGCAAACGCCGAGATGATCGGCGAGTGGTTGAACGAGAACACCATCACCGGAATCGCCAGCCACAAGGTGTGCAGCAGCGCCGACGGCGCAGGCACTTGGCTCGCGGTGGCGAGAATGCCGCCGTTCCAGTGCGGAATCAGATACACCGCCAGAAACAGCAGTGCCACGATGAACGGGTAAACCATCAGGCTCATGGCCTTGACGATCATTTGCTCGCCGCAGCGCACCACGGCCAGCAGGCCAAGGATCAGCACCAGCGACAACACGCCGCGCGGTGGCGGCGTGATGTGCAATTGATGCTCAAGGAAACTGCCCACGGTGTTGGTCAGTGCCACGCTGTAGATCAGCAGGATCGGGAAGATCGCGAAGAAGTACAACAGCGTGATCAGCGCGCCGGCCTTGATGCCGAAATGTTCTTCCACCACTTCAGTGATGTCGGCGCCTTCGCGACCGGACAACACGAAACGGGTCAGCC
This sequence comes from Pseudomonas sp. BF-B-30, assembly GCF_019956305.1. Taxonomy (NCBI): domain Bacteria; kingdom Pseudomonadati; phylum Pseudomonadota; class Gammaproteobacteria; order Pseudomonadales; family Pseudomonadaceae; genus Pseudomonas; species Pseudomonas sp. BF-B-30. The sequence continues at coordinate 431,541 of NZ_JAHBDG010000011.1, forward strand.
CGCGGTGTGCGTAGAACGTCATCGGAAACGCCAGCAACGCCAGGATCAGCAGCGGCCAGAAACCACCCAGGCCTGCGTTGATCGGCAAAAACAGGGTTCCGGCACCAATCGCCGTGCCAAACAGCCCCAGCATCCAGGTGGTGTCCTGGCGATTCCAGCTCGTAAGCGTCGCGGGTGTCGCGTCTACATAGCGTTCGTTAACGCTATTGGCCTGATCATTCATCCGGTGGGATCTCCACATTCCGGTCACTTGCCACCCGGCCAGGACGCGTCGGAATACCCGACAGGCGGCGCCCGGCCGAAACAGGGGCGCGATTCTGGAGGATTAGTGAGCAGAAGCAAAGACTTAGGTGAGGAACGGTGGTACCAGGTAGACAAAAAACAGACCTGTGGGAGCGAGCCTGCTCGCGATAGCGGTGTGTCAGCCGGAGAATATGCCGGATGTGCCGCAGCCTTCGCGAGCAGGCTCACTCCCACAAGGATCTGCGGCGTGTCTGCGTTTCATCGCCAAACAGCATTCCGCACTTGATAAAGGTTATTCGTCATGTATTTTTAACCGACCTGCATTCCTTCTGGAGTCTGCCCATGCCACTGGTTCGCGTCGACATCCAAAAACACCGGGACCCCACCCACGCCAAACGCATCGGGCAACTGATCTATGCCGCCATGCGCCAGACCATTGGTGTACCTGAACACGACAACTTCCAGATCCTGGCCGAACACGACGAGCAGCATTTCATCTTTGATCCCGAGTATCTGGGCATCAACCGCACCGATAACCTGGTCGTCATCCAGATCACCCTCAACGAAGGGCGAACCCTGGAGCAGAAAAAAAACCTCTACAAAACCATCGCCGAAAGCCTTAACACAGAGCTGGCGGTGCGCCTGGAGGACGTTTTCATCAATCTGGTGGAAGTGAAAAAAGAGAACTGGTCGTTCGGCAACGGGATTGCCCAATACGCCCTCTGATAGTCCACCTGCAAACCGAGAATGACCCATGCCCCGAGTTTCCCGCAAACAAGCCGACCTCAACCGCGAGACCATCGTCGATGCCGCCACCCGGCTGTTTCGTGAACGCGGCTTGCACGGGATCAGTGTGGTCGATGTGATGGCCGCCGCGGGCCTGACCCACGGTGGCTTCTACGGGCACTTCGAATCCAGGGAAGCCCTGGCGCAAGAGGCCAGCGGCCGGGCTTTCGAGCAGGCCGCGCAACGCTGGTCAGGACGGGTGGCCGAGCATGACAGCAAGGACGCCGCCCGCCGTGCCGTGGTCGAAACCTACCTGTCCAACGAAAGCCGGGACAATCCGGGCGACAGCTGCCCGGTGGTGGCCTTTGCCGGGGACATGTGCCATGAGGCCGCCGAGAGCGGACTGCGCCAAACCTATCTACAGGGCCTGAACAACCTGCTCGATTCCCTTGGCTCGCTGCTGGACGCAGAGGACGAAGCCGGTAAACGGCAGCAGGCGCTGGTGCAGTATTCGCTGATGTTCGGTGCGCTGATGCTGTCCCGGGCCACCCGAGGCGACCCGCTATCGGATGAAATTCTCGAAGCTGCCCGGGCCGTCCTCACGCCCTCGAAGTGAAGCGACCGCACCCACGCAATAAAAAGATCGCAGGCATTACCAGCTCCTACACTCAGCGCAGTGTCAACAATGGCGCAGGAGCTGCCACGGACTGCGATCGCTGGTGGTTGCCAAGCCGCCCTGAAATCAGCAATCTCAAGTGACGTTCGAGCCGATTTTTCGATGCCCACAGGGAGCCAAGCATGCCTGTAACCGTTCTGGTACTGGTTGAAACCATCAATGAGTACCTGCCTATCCTCGAACATCAGGGCTTTCACCTGATCCTGGCCCCGACGCCCGCCGAGCGCGCCGAAGCCATTGCCCGGCACGCCGGGCAGATCGACGCCGTCCTCACCCGTGGCCCGTTGGGGCTGTATGCCGATGAAATCGCCGCCCTGCCCAACCTCAAGATCATCTGCGTGATTGGCGCCGGGTATGAACACGTCGACCTGCAGGCCGCAGCGAACCGGGGCATCACCGTCACCAATGGCGCCGGGGTCAACGCCTCGTCCGTCGCCGACCATGCGATGGCGCTGTTGCTGGCGCTGGTGCGCGACATACCCCGCTGTGATGCCTCGGTACGGTGCGGCGAGTGGCCGAAGATCATGCGTCCTTCCCTCGCTGGCAAACGCCTGGGCATCCTCGGCCTCGGCGCCGTCGGCATGGCCATCGCCAAACGCGCGGCCAATGGCTTCGACATGGCGGTGAGTTACCACAATCGCCAGCATCGCAGCGATGTGCCCTACACCTTCTGCTCCACCCCCACTGAACTGGCCCGTGCTTCAGACTTTTTGATCGTCGCGACCCCCGGTGGTCTCGGGACCAGACACCTGATCAACAAAGCGGTCCTTGATGCCCTGGGTCCCAACGGGTTCATCGTCAACATCGCCCGCGCCAGCGTGATCGTCACCACCGACCTGATCAGCGCCCTTGAACAACGCCGGATCGCTGGCGCCGCACTCGACGTGTTCGACGCCGAACCGAAGGTGCCGGATGCACTCAAGACCCTGAGCAACGTGATCCTCACCCCCCATGTCGCCGGGCTGTCCCCGGAAGCCACCCAGGGCACCGTCGAAATGGTGGGCAAAAACCTCGTGGCGTTTTTCTCCGGCCAACCGGTGCTCACGCCAATCGAACTGCCGTCGGCCGAGAGCCGGCTCGCCCAGTGATGGCGATTCAAACAGCTGTATCAAAAACAATGATTGGCCGGCAACACGCTCACCTATAAGAGCCGTTCGCGGTTGTAGGTGTGCAGTGTGCGCATTAGATTAGCCAATAGTTTCAGGCCTCCAGAATAAGCAGAAGGGATAAGCATGGCGCTTAACGACCAGTCCACCCGTATCCGCACCGGCGAAGAGCTCGATGCCGGCCTGATCGATCCGTACCTCAAGGCCCATATTCCAGGGCTCAGCGGCTTGCCACGGATCAGCCAGTTTCCGGGCGGCGCTTCAAACCTCACTTACTTGCTGGAATACCCCCAACAGGAATTCGTCCTGCGTCGCCCGCCCTTCGGACACAAGGCCAAGTCGGCCCACGACATGGGCCGTGAATTTCGCATCCTCAATCAACTGCGCGACGGTTTTCCGTACTGCCCGAAAGCCTACGTGCACTGCACCGACGAATCGGTGATCGGTGCCGAGTTCTATGTCATGGAACGGGTCAACGGCATCATCCTGCGCTCGGACCTGCCGCCGGAGCTGGGCCTGGATTCGGCGAAAACCGAAGCCTTGTGCAAGAGTTTCATCGACAAGTTCGTGGAACTGCATCGCGTCGACTACAACGCCTACGGCCTGGGTGACCTGGGTAAACCCGAAGGCTACGTGGCGCGACAAATCAAAGGCTGGAGCGATCGCTACGAAAAGGCCCTGACCCCCGATGCGCCACAATGGGAAGCGGTCAAGGCCTGGCTCAACGACAAGATGCCGGCCGACCATCCGACCTCCAGCATCGTGCACAACGACTACCGCTTCGACAATGTGATCCTCGACCCGAACAACCCGATGCAGATCATCGGCGTGCTCGACTGGGAACTGACCACCCTGGGCGATCCGCTGATGGACCTGGGCAACACCCTCGCCTACTGGATCGAAGCCGATGATCCGGCGCCGGTGCAGATGATGCGCCGCCAACCGAGCCACGCGCCGGGCATGCTCACCCGCCGCGAGTTCGTCGATTACTACGCCGAACGCTCGGGCATACGCATCGACAATTTCGACTTCTACTACACCTACGGCCTGTTCCGCCTGGCCGGCATCGTGCAGCAGATCTACTACCGCTTCTACCATGGCCAGACCCAGGACAAACGCTTCGCGCAGTTCATTCACATGAACAAGCTGCTGGAGCAGATGAGCTTGCAGGTCATTTCGAAATCCAGCCTCTGACCGTATGCGATCCCTGTAGGAGCAAACCTGCTCGCGAAGATCGTGAACGATAACGCGCACTGACTGGCCTCAACTGAACAGCATTAGCCGCAACACGGCATTTGACTCGATAACAAGACTTTTCATAAGGGAATCCCATGTCCAAGACTCAGTTGTTCGACCTCGACGGCAAGATCGCTTTCGTCTCCGGCGCCAGCCGTGGCATCGGTGAAGCCATCGCCAAACTACTGGCCCAGCAAGGCGCCCACGTGATCGTGTCGAGCCGCAAGCTTGAAGGCTGCCAGCACGTCGCCGACGCCATCATCGCCGCCGGCGGCAAGGCCACCGCCATTGCCTGCCACATCGGCGAGATGGAACAGATCAGCCAGGTCTTCGCCGGCATCAAGGAACAGTTCGGGCGCCTGGACATCCTGGTCAACAACGCCGCGACTAACCCGCAGTTCTGCAACGTGCTGGACACCGACCTCAGCGCCTTCCAGAAAACCGTCGACGTAAACATCCGCGGCTACTTCTTCATGTCGGTCGAAGCCGGCAAGCTGATGCGCGAAAACGGCGGCGGCAGCATCATCAACGTGGCGTCGATCAACGGTGTTTCACCGGGTATCTTCCAGGGCATCTACTCGGTGACCAAAGCGGCGGTGATCAACATGACCAAAGTCTTCGCCAAGGAATGTGCGCAATTCGGGATTCGCTGCAATGCCTTGCTGCCGGGTCTGACCGACACCAAGTTCGCCTCGGCACTGGTGAAAAACGAAGCCATCCTGAACACTGCTTTGCAACAGATCCCGCTCAAGCGCGTGGCTGACCCAAGCGAAATGGCCGGCGCAGTGTTGTACCTGGCCAGCGATGCTTCCAGCTACACCACCGGCATTTCGCTGAATGTGGATGGCGGCTTCCTGTCCTGATCGTCTGAACAGCACAAATCCCTGTGGGAGCGAGCTTGCTCGCGATGGCGTTATCAGGTTCAACATCGATGATGACCGATACCCCGCTATCGCGAGCAGGCTCGCTCCCACAGAGTGAAACCCGGATTTACTGCGTGACGCAACGAGTCGTGGTGGTGACTCGGGTCACCTGCCCGTCTTCAGCCCGTACATCGCCCAGGACATCGGTTTTATCCATGGCCTGGCAGGTGCGTTCAGGAGGGGGTGGAGTGACCGCTGGAGGGGGTGGCGGACTGGCACAGCCGCCGAGGATCGCCACGCAGAATGCCAGCGACAAGGGTGAGATAACGCGTTTCCCAAGAGTTTTCATAGGTTGACCCGCGATAAGTGATAGACACATTTTTGTGACAACAAAACCGGCGCGGAAAGTCCATGCACCTGTCAAAAAAATAAATATCTGCGAATCACTTACAGCCCAATCCGTGGCCAGCACCCGTAAAAGCTGACAGTTCTTACATCACCGAATCAGGGCGCTGCAAGGAATTGCTGTCCAGTTCGTAACGCAGTTCTTCGATCAATGCGGTGACCGATAGTGCGTTTGTAGCTTAACCCTGCCCCTTCGACCGGGATTCACCAGAGAACAGTCCCCCGCTCCCGCGCCCAGACAATCGCCTCGCTGCGGCTGTGCACATTGAGCTTGGAGTACACCGTCGCCACATGGTTGCGCACTGTGTTCGGTGCCAGTTTCAGGCGCGCGGCGATGTCCTTGTCGGCCAGGCCTTCGCAGATCAGACCCAGTACATCGCGCTCACGGGCGGTTAGTTGCCCAGTGCTGGCCCGGTCGGTGACATCGTCCATGATCAAGACCAGCGATTCCGGTTTGCCACGGCCGTCAACCAATACCAGGCTGCGCACGCGATGGACCCAGGTGTACGCTTCGTTCCCCGCCGATGTCACCTCCACCAGCACATCGCTGAACGTCTCGCCACGGGCCACCCGACTGATCGGGTAGCTGTCGGCCGGTACGAGGTGATTGTTGCGATAACGCAGGGCGAAGCGTTTGACATAGGCCTTGGCGTTGCTGCCCAGGTCGCTGATCTGCGAGGCACCGTGCATGGCCAGCGCCGCCTCGTTGGCCCACAGGATGCTCTGGTCGGGATCGAGCAGAATCACCCCGTCGGACAAGCCGGCGATGATTTGCTGCAACTGGCGACGATTGGCCTCCGAGGTCAGGACGTGCTGGCTCATTTCGACTCCACAAGTATGGTGCCCCTGTGAAGAATACGACCGCCGGAGTTTTGGTTAGTGCAACGAACCTTGGGGGAGCGGGCTTGCTCGCGAAAACGGTAGAGTTGGTCAGCGAAAAGCCTGGAGGGCCGGTGGTCCTTTGACTATTGCACGTTAAAGGACGCGTCAAGCCCCACCAACTTGTCCGGATTACGCATGATGAAAACCCGATTCACCCGCCCGGCTTCATCGAAAGCAAACGTCATCGACGCGGTGATAACACCGTCGGCCTTGATGATGACGCCTCGGGCACCATTGATTTCAACGGGCAGCCATTCACAGGTTTGCCAATAGGCGTGCAACGACTGGCCAATGAAATCCAGCACGCTTTCGATGCCAAACAACGTTTCACGGATCGCCGAAGCCTTGCCGCCGCTGTCGGCGCAGAGTTCGACGTCTTCGCTCAGCATCATGCTCAAGTTCGCCGTGGAACCACTGGTGATGGCGTTATGGAAGGCACTGAGCAACTGGTTTTGGCGCACAGGTTCCGGTTGATAGCGGGTCTGGGCACTGCCAAGACTCGCCTTGGCCCGAGACACCAGTTTGCGGCAAGCGGCTTCCTGCACCCCGACCGCATCGGCAACCTGCGGGTAATCCATGTCGAAGATTTCGTACAGCAGGTACGCGGCACGCTCCTTGGGTGTCAGCCGCTCCAGCAACAACACGAACGCGGTGGACAGCGACGAAGCCAGTTCATGCATGTGCTCGGGTGAATCCTGATGCGCCGTGTGGATCGGCTCCGGCAGCCAGGTACCGATGTAATCTACCCGGGACTTGTGCGCCGACCGTAGCAGGTCAATGCAATGGCGGGTGCACGCGGTGGTAAGCCAGGCGGCCGGCGTGGCGATGGAGGCCCGGTCGGCCTCCAGCCACTTGATGAACAACTCTTGCACCGCATCCTCGGCTTCGACGCGCGAACCGAGAATGCGATAGGCCAGACCGAGCAAAAAGGGCCGGCGCTGCTCGAACACAGTGGCGGCGTTTTCAGCGCAGTTCATCAATCAGTGCCTCGACACCTGCAAGCGGTTCCACAGGTTGATCATGCCGATCTCGGCCGTCAAGGCGCCAATCTGTTCGTCATTGAAATACGCCCTCAGTTCACCGCGCAGGCTGGCGTAATCGGTTTTTTCATCCAGTACCGTCAAGGCTTCGGTCCACGCCAGCGCGGCGCGCTCCGCAGGGCTGAAATCACTGACGTGACGCCAGATGATCAGGCGATCCAGACGCTCGTTGGTTTCATTGGCTTCCCGGGCTTCGCGGGTGTGCATTTTCACGCAAAAACCGCATTGGTTGATCTGCGAGGCGCGCAGGTGGATCAAGTGCTTGAGGCCTGGATTGAGATCATGCTGATCGAGCGCGACATGAACCTGGGTCAGGCTTTCGAAAACCTGTGGGATCGATTGCAGCAGGTTGACCGCTTGGGTGTTGGACGACATCGGGTTGCTCCACTGATTGAGGGATTCAACAGGATGACGATTGAGGGTTGGGGTTTGTGACGTGCGCTGATTCATTCAGCGCACGTCACTCGGTTCAAGCAGCCAACTCTCCCTTCGCAATCGCCGCCGAAGCCGCCAGCATTGCCCGCAACAGCACCGCACACCCGGCCGCCAGGTCTTCCGGCGCGGCATTTTCGATTTCGTTGTGGCTGATGCCGCCTTCGCACGGCACGAAGATCATCCCGGCCGGGCCGAGTTCGGCGAGGAAGATTGCGTCATGGCCCGCGCCGCTGACAATGTCCATATGCGACAGGCCCAGGCTTTGGGCGGCGCCGCGTACCGCTTCGACGCAGCCCTTGTCGAAGTACAGCGGTGGGAAGTCGGCCGTTGGCGTGAGTTCGAAGGTCAGGCCGTGTTCGTCGCAGGTGGTTTCGATGACTTCACGCACTTCGGCAATCATCGAGTCCAGGCGCGCCGGTTCCAGGTGCCGGAAGTCCAGGGTCATGCGCACTTCGCCGGGGATGACGTTGCGCGAGCCGGGATAGGCTTGCAGGCAACCGACGGTGCCGCAGGCATGGGGTTGATGGCTGAGGGCGGCGCGGTTGAGCGCTCCGACGATCACCGCGGCGCCGACCAGGGCGTCCTTGCGCAGGTGCATCGGAGTCGGGCCGGCGTGGGCTTCGACGCCGCGCAGCTTGAGGTCAAACCATTTCTGCCCGAGGGCGCCCATGACCACGCCTATGGTCTTGCGTTCGTCTTCCAGTATCGGGCCTTGCTCGATGTGAGCTTCAAAGTAGGCGCCGACTTTGTGGCCGCTGACTTTGCGCGGCCCGGCGTAACCAATGGCATTCAGTGCCTGCCCCACCGTCACGCCCTCGGCATCGACCTTGGCCAGGGTTTCCTCAAGGGTGAATTTTTCCGCGAACACGCCGGAACCCATCATGCACGGGGCGAAACGCGAGCCTTCTTCGTTGGTCCAGACCACCACTTCCAGCGGCGCTTCGGTTTCGATATTGAGGTCGTTGAGGGTACGCAGCACTTCGACGCCCGCCAGCACACCGAAGCAGCCATCGAACTTGCCGCCGGTGGGCTGGGTGTCGATGTGGCTGCCGGTCATCACCGGTGGCAGGTCGGGATTGCGTCCGGAGCGACGGGCGAAGATGTTGCCGACGGCGTCGATGCTGACGGTGCAGCCGGCATCGATACACCATTTGACGAAGATGTCCCGGGCCTGGCGATCCAGATCGGTCAGGGCCAGGCGACACACGCCGCCCTTGACCGTGGCGCCGAGCCTGGCCAGTTCCATGAGCGATTGCCACAGGCGGTCGCTGTTGATGTGCTGATGGCTGGACTGCAGAACGTCTACGGCCGCGTTCATGATGATCTCCTCAGGCTGTTCTTATCGGTTTCTCTCAAGCATTTTTTGGTGTGTTTGAGGCCCTCTTCGCGAGCAAGCCCGCTCCCACCTTTGGAATGCATTCCCCCTGTGGGAGCGGGCTTGCTCGCGAAGAGGCCAGTCATCACACCGCAGATTTCGCGACAGACGGACTAGGCCGTATCACACTCAACCCGTAATAAATAACCCCACCCAGCGCCGAGCCGGTGAACCAGCCATAGCTGTAGAACCAGCTGAACGCATCGCTGCCCAGGGACAGCAGCGTCAGCACCACCGGCACACCAAACGCGATGAACCCGCTCCAGTTCCACGCCGGATACACGTCATCGCGGTACAGGCCGGCGAGGTCCAGTTGCTGCTTCTTGATCAGGAAATAGTCCACCACCATGATCCCGGCGATTGGCCCCAGCAGGCTGGAATAGCCGAGCAACCAGTTGGAATAGACCGTTTCCAGGCTGAGATCGGAAACGATCAGGCCGAGCTTTTTCAGCAGTTCATGGGCCATCAGCGCCAGTCCGACCAGCCCGGTGAGGATTACCGCTTTGGTCCGGTTGATCACCTTGGGTGCGATGTTCTGGAAATCGTTGGTCGGCGATACGATGTTGGCCGCGGTGTTGGTCGACAGCGTGGCGATGATGATCAGCGCCATGGCCAGCGCCACCCAGACCGGACTCTGGATATGGCCGATCAGGGTCACCGGGTCGGACACCGTCACCCCCACCAGCTTCACCGAGGCGGCGGTCATCACCACGCCCAGGGAGGCAAACAGGAACATGGTCAGCGGCAAGCCGATGATCTGCCCGACAATCTGGTCCTTCTGGCTTTTCGCGTAGCGGCTGAAGTCGGGGATGTTCAGCGACAGCGTGGCCCAGAACCCGACCATCGCGGTCAGCCCGGCCGCGAAGTAACTGGCCACGCCCGCACCTTCGGGGCGCTTGGCCGGGATCGCCAGCAACTCGGTCATCGACACGTTGGGCATGGCCCACACCAACAACCCAACCCCCACCAGCACCAACAGCGGTGCCGAAAGCGTTTCCAGCCATTTGATCGACTCGGCACCGCGAATCACCACCCACAGGTTCAGCGCCCAGAACACCATGAAGCCGATGACCTCGCCGGTGCCGCCCAGGGACTTCCAGCCCTCGAACACCGAGCCGAGGAACAGGTGAATCGCCAGGCCGCCGAACATGGTCTGGATGCCGAACCAGCCACACGCCACCAGGGCGCGGATCAGGCACGGAATGTTGGAGCCGAGCACGCCGAAGGACGAGCGCAGCAACACCGGAAAGGGAATACCGTACTTGGTGCCGGGAAAGGCGTTAAGCGTCAGGGGAATCAGCACGATGATGTTGGCAAACAGAATCGCCAGCAGCGCTTCACCGACGCTCAGGCCGAAGTACGCGGTCAGCACGCCACCAAGGGTGTAGGTCGGCACGCAGATCGCCATGCCTACCCACAGCGCGGTGATGTGCCATTTGTTCCAGGTGCGTTCGCGCACCTTGGTCGGTGCAATGTCGTGGTTGTAACGGGGACTGTCGAGGACATCGCTGCCGGCTTCAAGCTCGAACAAGCCGTCGCGCTCGGTCACTTGCGATCTGATCTGTTGCATGGCCGCTCCACTGTTCTTTGAATTATTTTTTGCTCATCGGGGGCTGGCGGCATCAATAAACGTGCCGGGTGCCCCGCTTACGCATCGGGCAGTTCCATAAACACTCTGTAAGCAACTGATGTTTATCAGTTTTATGCAGTCAACGATGCAGTCCTCAGTTGCATGTCATGCCACTCAGGCCGAATGCCAGACAAGTTGTCCTGACAGTCAGGACTCAATCTGGTGCGTTGATCTTTTTTCGATGGCTGCGCATCAACCATAGACCATACTCAAACAGCTGATTTCACATAAGAAATCTTGACTATTTTTCGATCCTGTCAAGTGCGTCAAAATGGTGAACGGCCTCACCATTTTGGTGATTTTTGTAATTAATCTTTAAATATCAATTAGTTAATACCTGCATAAGCTTATAAAAAATATTCTTGCCGATTCGGATAACTGCAGCTAGCGTTTAATCCTGACAGCACTGACAGGAATCAATCTGACCGGGCTGTTTTCATATAGAACATCTAGAACCGGCATAAACCGGTCATTGCCTGCGAGGAACTCGGAATGTCTCTGTTGATCCGTGGCGCCACCCTTATTACCCATGATGAAAGTTATCGCGCCGATGTGTATTGCGCAGACGGCGTGATCAAGGCCATCGGCGAAAATCTCGATGTACCTGCAGGCGCCGAAGTGCTCGACGGCAGCGGCCAATACCTGATGCCCGGCGGCATCGACCCGCACACCCACATGCAACTGCCCTTCATGGGCACCGTGGCCAGCGAAGACTTCTACAGCGGCACGGCGGCCGGACTGGCCGGCGGCACCACGTCGATCATCGACTTCGTGATTCCCAACCCGCAGCAATCCTTGCTCGAAGCCTTCCATCAGTGGCGCGGCTGGGCCGAGAAGTCGGCGTCGGACTATGGCTTTCACGTCGCCATCACCTGGTGGAGCGAACAGGTCCGCGAGGAAATGGCCGAACTGGTCAGCCAGCACGGCGTCAACAGCTTCAAGCATTTCATGGCCTACAAGAACGCGATCATGGCCGCCGATGACACCCTGGTGGCGAGTTTCGAACGCTGCCTGGAACTGGGCGCGGTGCCGACCGTTCACGCAGAAAACGGTGAACTGGTGTATCACCTGCAACGCAAGCTGATGGCCCAGGGCATCACCGGACCGGAAGCGCATCCGCTGTCGCGGCCTTCACAGGTTGAGGGCGAGGCCGCGAGCCGGGCGATCCGCATCGCCGAAACCCTGGGCACGCCACTGTACCTGGTTCACGTCTCGACCAAGGAAGCCCTGGACGAAATCACCTACGCCCGTGGCAAGGGCCAGCCGGTCTACGGCGAAGTACTGGCCGGGCACCTGCTGCTGGACGACAGCGTCTACCGCGATCCGGACTGGCAAACTGCTGCCGGTTATGTGATGAGCCCGCCGTTCCGCCCTCGTGGCCATCAGGAAGCGCTCTGGCATGGCCTGCAATCGGGCAACCTGCACACCACCGCCACTGACCATTGCTGTTTCTGCGCCGAGCAAAAAGCCGCTGGCCGCGACGACTTCAGCAAGATCCCCAACGGCACCGCCGGCATCGAAGACCGCATGGCGGTGTTGTGGGATGAAGGCGTGAACAGCGGACGCTTTTCGATGCAGCAATTCGTCGCGCTGACGTCCACCAACACGGCGAAGATCTTCAACCTCTACCCACGCAAAGGCGCGATTCGTGTGGGTGCCGATGCCGACCTGGTGCTGTGGGACCCGCAAGGCACGCGGACCATTTCCGCCAAGACCCACCATCAGCAGGTGGACTTCAACATCTTCGAAGGCAAGTCCGTGCGCGGCGTGCCCAGCCACACCATCAGCCAGGGCCGCGTGGTCTGGGCCGACGGCGACCTGCGGGCCGAACGCGGGGCCGGGCGCTACATCGAACGACCGGCGTATCCGGCGGTGTTTGATTTGCTGAGCAAGCGGGCCGAGTTGAATCAGCCGGTTGCTGTGAAACGCTGAAATCGAGGCCTACGGCCTTCGCGAGCAAGCCCGCTCCCACATTTGAAATGCATTCCCCTGTGGGAGCGAGCCGGCTCGCGAAGAGGCCGGTACAGACAACGAAAAACAATGCCCATTCAGAGGCAGCACCTCAAATAACCGTGAGGCCAAAACCGTGATCAAGACCCTGGACCACCTCCCGCATCCCGTTGAGAATGCGGCCGCCCTCGCCGGCCACTTCACCGATCTGGCGCCGCCGCTAAACGAGCGCCAGGCGCACCTGGAAGCCTCGCGCTGCCTGTATTGCTACGACGCGCCCTGCGTGAATGCCTGTCCGAGCGAGATCGACATTCCCTCGTTCATCCGCAACATTGCGCAGGACAACGTGCAAGGCGCCGCGCAGAAAATCCTCTCGGCCAACATCCTCGGCGGCAGTTGCGCCCGGGTGTGCCCGACGGAGATTCTTTGCCAGCAAGCCTGCGTGCGCAACAACACTCACGAATGCGCGCCGGTCATGATCGGCCTGTTGCAACGTTACGCGGTGGACAACGCCCACTTCAGCACACACCCCTTCCAGCGTGCTGCCAACACCGGCAAACGCATCGCCGTGGTGGGTGCCGGTCCGGCCGGTTTGTCCTGCGCCCACCGCAGTGCCATGCACGGGCATGACGTGGTGATTTTCGAGGCGCGGGAAAAGGCTGGCGGCCTCAACGAATACGGAATCGCCAAATACAAACTGGTGGATGACTACGCGCAAAAGGAGCTTGAGTTCCTGTTGGAGATTGGCGGCATCGAAATCCGCCACGGGCAGAAACTCGGGGAGAACCTGACCCTCAGTGAACTGCATCAACAGTTCGATGCGGTGTTCCTCGGCCTTGGGCTCAATGCCAGCAAACAGCTAGGGCTGGCCCACGAAGACGCGCCCGGCCTGCTCGCCGCCACCGACTACATCCGTGAACTGCGCCAGGCCGATGACCTGAGCCAACTGCCCCTGGCCGACCACTGCATTGTCCTCGGCGCAGGCAACACTGCCATCGACATGGCGGTGCAAATGGCCCGCCTCGGCGCTCACGATGTGAATCTGGTGTACCGCCGTGGCATCGAGGACATGGGGGCCACCCATCACGAACAGGAGATTGCCAAGGCCAATCAGGTGCGGCTGATGACCTGGGCTCAACCCGAAGAAGTGCTGCTCGATGACCATGGCCGCGTGCGCGGCATGCGTTTCGCCCGCACCCGTCTGGTGGAAGACCGCCTGCAAACCACCGGTGAAACCTTCGAACTGGCCGCCGACGCGATCTTCAAGGCCATCGGCCAGACCTTCGACGGCAGCGCCCTCAGCGATCCGCTGGCCCGAGAACTCAAGCGTCAGGGCGAGCGCATCGAAGTCGATGAACAACTGCGCACCAGCATCCCCGGCGTGTATGCCGGCGGCGACTGCACCAGCCTCGATCAAGACCTTACCGTGCAAGCCGTGCAGCATGGCAAGCGCGCCGCCGAGGCGATCAACGCTCAACTGATGCTCAACGTGGAGGCTGCGTAAATGGCCGATCTGTCGATTGTCTTCGCCGGCATCAAAGCACCCAATCCATTCTGGCTGGCCTCCGCGCCGCCGACCGACAAGGCCTACAACGTGGTCCGCGCCTTCGAGGCCGGCTGGGGCGGCGTGATCTGGAAAACCCTGGGTGAAGACCCGGCGGCGGTGAACGTGTCGTCGCGCTACTCGGCGCACTTCGGGGCTAACCGGGAGGTACTGGGCTTTAACAACATCGAGCTGATCACCGACCGCTCGCTGGAGATCAACCTGCGGGAAATCACCCAGGTCAAAAAGGACTGGCCGGACCGTGCGCTGATCGTGTCCTTGATGGTGCCCTGCGTCGAAGAATCCTGGAAACACATCCTGCCGCTGGTGGAAGCCACTGGCGCCGACGGCATCGAGCTGAACTTCGGTTGCCCCCACGGCATGCCGGAACGCGGCATGGGCGCGGCGGTCGGCCAGGTGCCGGAATACGTGGAACAGGTCACCCGCTGGTGCAAGACCTATTGCTCGCTGCCGGTGATCGTCAAGCTCACGCCGAACATCACCGACATCCGTGTCGCCGCCCGCGCCGCCCACCGAGGCGGTGCCGATGCGGTGTCGCTGATCAACACCATCAACTCGATCACCAGCGTTAACCTCGAACGCATGGTCGCCAATCCCATGGTCGGCAGCCAAAGCACCCACGGCGGTTACTGCGGCTCGGCCGTCAAGCCGATAGCCTTGAACATGGTCGCCGAAATCGCCCGCGACCCGCAGACCCAGGGCCTGCCGATCAGCGGGATCGGCGGCATTGGCAACTGGCGCGATGCGGCGGAATTCATCGCACTCGGCAGTGGCTCGGTGCAGGTTTGCACGGCGGCGATGCTGCATGGCTTCCGGATTGTCGAAGACATGAAGGACGGCTTGTCACGCTGGATGGACAGTCAGGGCTATGCCAGCATTTCGGAGTTTTCCGGCCGCGCGGTGGGCAACACCACGGACTGGAAGTACCTGGACATCAACTACCAGGTGATCGCGAAAATCGATCAGGAGGCTTGTATCGGCTGCGGTCGCTGCCATATCGCTTGTGAGGACACCTCGCACCAGGCCGTGGCCAGCCTCAAGCAAGCGGATGGCACTCACAAGTATCAAGTGATCGATGAGGAGTGTGTGGGCTGCAACCTGTGCCAGATCACCTGCCCTGTGCAGGACTGCATCGAGATGGTGCCGGTGGAGACCGGCAAGCCGTTCCTGGACTGGAATCATGATCCGAGGAATCCGTATCACGTCGGTCCTTGAAATCTGCGGCGTCTGAACCGGCGCCATCGCGAGCAAGCTCGCTCCCACAGTGGATTTGTGTCGTACATCAAACCTGATGTACACCAATGATCCCTGTGGGAGCGGGCTTGCTCGCGAAGAGGCCAGCCACTGCAACACAAATCTCAAGGCGTCAATCCAATCTCTTGCGACTGCACCAAACGCTGATATCCCCCTGATCATCGCCAAAACACCTCATTGCCTATCAGTTCTGCTAGTAGACGCTCCGCCAAAAAAGTCTGAGGCTGATTCGGTCAAATTGCCGAAGGGAATTCGTCCCATGAAAATACTGCGTCGCTATAAATACGATCCCCTGGACCGCCTGGCGGGATTGCAGGCGCAAGAGCAGGCATTCACACAACGCTTCTATCAAGAGAACGACCTGGTGACGGAACTGGGGGAAGAGGATCAGCAAACGATCCTTCGTCATGGGGAGCAACCCTTGGCGCAACGGCAGACCCTGGCCGGCGCCACTGACACCCTTCTATTGGCAACAGATCAGGCGTATTCGGTATTGCAAACCCTTTCAGCGACCCGTCGCGAGCGCATGGCTTACTCCGCGTACGGACACCGTCCGGCTGACAGTGGATTGAGCAGTTTGCTCGGGTTTAACGGTGAATGCCTTGACGGTATTACGGGTCATTATTTGCTGGGGCAAGGGAAGCGGGCTTTTAATCCGGTATTGATGCGATTTAACAGTCCGGATGAGTTGAGTCCTTTTGGTGATGGGGGAATTAATTCGTATGCGTATTGCGGGGGTGATCCAATCAATCTTTACGATCCCACCGGTAATAGCCCCGTTCAATTTTTTCGACCATGGATTTCCAAACCAAAACATTTTTTTCGACCATGGACGGATAAACCAAAAACACTTCAAGCCTCTTCCACTACAATTAAACGAGCTAATAAAACATCAATCAACCCAACTTCACGATCAACCGCCGCCACTGCATCCCAACCAGAAAATATTACCTCAACACTAATTTCTCAGGAGATGAATTTTGAGAAAACCTTACACAAAACCATAATAAAAACGAAAAGAAGCTCGACCCCTTCAAAGAGCACAGTTAACAACAGGAAACTTGTACAAGATGGATTGGAATATGACAGATACGTAATGAAAAACCAGGACTATCAACCAAAGACCACTAAAGCGCTACTGGAAAAATGGAATAAATACAAAGACCAAACATCAAATCAAAAAACGCTTCACCAGCAACGCTACATAGCAGAAAACAGCCTCAAACGCACAGAACTTCAAATCAAGCAGTACAACATCAGAAGAATCAAAGATAGCAATCCAAAATAGCATTCATAGATACCACATACGGTAGAGCCATAAATTACTTCTACAATCACGGTACCCAATTTATGGCTCCAACCCAATCCCCCGCAAAATCACACTGGTCACCGTCTGCACCGCTTTCTCGAACTGCATGTCCGACAGCGGCTGATGGTCGTTGAGAATATTCACCTGGTGATCGAAGTCGGCGTAGTGCTGGGTCGAGGCCCAGATCATGTACAGCAGGCTCGAGGGCTCCACCGGCAGGATGCGTTTGTCGTCCACCCATTGGCGGATTTTCGCTTCCTTCATCTTGGCCCAGTCGTACAGGCTCGCATCCAGCGCTTCGCCGAGGGTCGGCGCGCCATGGATGATTTCGTTGGCCCAGACTTTCGAGCCATAGGGCCGGCTGCGGGAATGGTTCATCTTGGCGCGGATGTAGCTGCTGAGCACCACACGCGGGTCATCGAACATCTCGAAGCACAGCGCATCCTGCTTCCAGACTTCCAGCAAGTCGAACAGCACGGCGCTGTACAACTCGGTCTTGGTGCTGAAGTAGTAGTGCAGGTTGGAGCGCGGCAGTTGTACTTCAGCGGCGATGTCGGCCATGGCGGTGCTGCCAAAGCCCTTTTCAGCGAAGACTTTTTCCGCCCCCAGCAGGATTTTTTCGACGTTACTGCGACGAATCTCGATCTTGTGATTGCCCATGCGGATCCCCGACAACAACGTTGAGCAAGACTAGCATCCGCTCTGGATCGCGGCGACAGGGGAAAACGAAACTTCGTGCAGCCACTGTCGTAAAGCTAAACTCTGCGCACTTGGAAACTGCCTGAGGTGCCCACGATGTTGCTCAGGAAAAACCTGACCGTCGCGGCCCTGCTCGGCACGCTGCCTCCGATGATTTCCAGCTGACAATCCAATCCCTTGTGGGAGCGAGCTTTTGTGGCGAGGGGGCTTGCCCCCGTTCGGCTGCGCAGCAGTCGTAAATATAAACTCCTCGATATGCCTGAAAGTCGTAGGGGCCGCTTCGCGACCCAACGGGGGCAAGCCCCCTCGCCACAGGGAACGGTGCAAGCCTTGAAAATCACACAGCAGGTCAACATGTCGCTAACACTGATCGAACTCGAAGACGAATTCACCCGCCTCACCCTCGCACCCGAGCTTGGCGCCAGCATCGTCAACTGGACGGTGCGCAGCACCGGACAGCCCTTGTTGCGGCACGCCGATGAGCACGCCCTGAATACCGGCCTGCCCGGCAAACTCGGCTGCTTTCCCTTGATCCCCTGGTCCAACCGCATCGCCGATGGCGGTTTCGATTGCCCCGATGGCTGGCTGGCACTGGCGCCCAACAGCCTCACCGATCCCCTGCCGATTCACGGCAGCGCCTGGCAGCAGGTGTGGGACGTGGTTTCCCGATCGGAAAATGAAGTGGTCCTGCAACTCGACGGCACAACCCCCTTCGCTTATCGCGCCCGGCAACGTTTCCATTTGAGCGCGGGCAAGCTGAGCATCGAACTGCACGTCACACACCTGGCCGAGCACGCTGCGTGGCATGGCCTGGGATTGCATCCGTATCTGCCGCGCACCGCGAACACCCGACTACAGGCACCCGCCCGGCATGTGTGGTTGTGCGACAGGGCAAAACTGCCGACAGAACTCAGCGCATTGCCGCTCGAGTGGGATTTCCAGCATCTGAAGGCATTGCCCGAATCGCTGGTGGACAACGGCTTCTGTGAATGGAACGGTCACTGCCTGATCGAGCAAGCGGATCTTGGTTACACGCTCGACTGCCAGGCCACCGGCAGCGATTACTACCTGCTGTACTGCCCCGTGGGCCTGGAGTTTTTCTGCATCGAGCCGGTGAGCCATCCGGTCAACGCGCACCACCTGCCCGGTCGGCCGGGGTTGCGTTTGCTGGAACAGGGCCAATCCACCGAACTGGGTTTCAGCCTGCAGTATCGGCCGCTTCAGGCAGATGTTCCCAACAGTTGACTCAACACCGCTCGCAACTTGCCAGGCTTCACCGGTTTGTTCAGCAAGGGTGCGTTGAGCCGCTGCAACGCACGCCGACATTGGTCGGTGCGGTCGGCGGTAATGATCACCGCGGGAATGTCCTGGTGGAAATGCTCGCGTAAATGTCGCACCACATCACAGCCGACCACCCCGTGATCGAGGTGATAGTCCGCGAGAATCAGCTCCGGCGCCTGTCCGCTTAGCGCCGCCAGCGCAGCCGCTTCATCGGTGGCGACCAGAACGTCGCAGCCCCACTGCCCGAGCAACGCGCCCATGCTTTCGAGAATGCTCACTTCGTTGTCGATCACCAGCAGACGGCGGCCCGGCAACGGATTGCCGGTACCCGGTTGTGGTACCGCCTGGCTCACGGGCAACGGAACTTCGTCGGATATCGGCACCTCGATGCTGAACATCGAACCCCGCCCCGGCAACGAGTACACGCCGATCCTATAGCCAAGGATCTTGGCGATGCGCTCGACAATCGCCAGCCCCAGGCCCACGCCCTTGCGGTCGGCGGCGCGACCGACATCCAGTTGGTTGAACTCGAGGAAGATCGAATCGAGCCGGTCGGCGGCGATGCCACGCCCGGTGTCCCAGACCTCCAGGCGCAGCATCTCACCCCGACGCCTTACCGCCAGCAGGATGCTGCCTTCATCGGTGTAGCGGCAGGCATTGCTGAGGAAGTTGCGCAGGATCCGCGTCATCAGGCGCAAGTCGGTGCTGATGGCGTAATCGGCCATGCGCACCCGCAGGTTCAAGCCGGCCGCCTGGGCGACGGACTGGAACTCCGACACCAGCGGCCCCAGCAGTTCGTCGAGGCGGTACGACGCGATGTCCGGCTTGACCGCGGCCTGGTCGAGCCGGGAAATGTCGAGCAGGTCCGTCAGCAGATCTTCGGCCCCTTCCAGGGCCTGGTGAGTGCGTTCCACCAGCACCTGTTCGGTTTCCGGCAACTTGCGTTCGCGCAAGGTCGAAATCAGCAACCGCGCGGCGTTCAGCGGTTGCAGCAGGTCGTGGCTGGCGGCGGCGAGGTATTTGTCCTTGCTGTGATTGGCGGCCTCGGCGGCATCGCGGGCATCGCGCAAGGCCTTGGCGATCTGTTTACGCTGGATGATCTGCTGCTGAAGGTTGCGGTTGGCTTCGAGCAGTTCATTGGTGCGCGAGACGACGCGCAGCTCCAGTTCGTCATTGAGTTGCTGCAGGCGTTGCTGGGCCTGTTTGCGCTCGGTGATATCGGAAACGAACCCCTCCACCAGCCCTTCCTGGCCAGGTTTGAGCAGCAGGTTCATCAACACATCGAGATGGCTGCCGTCCTTGCGGCGCAAGCGGGTTTCATAGCCGTGCAGGCTGCGCTGGTGCCTGAGGATCTCGCCGATGTTTTCCAGCTCCTGCGCGCCGTCGACAAACAGGGCGCCGGCCAGGTCGGTCAGGGAGAACAGCACCTCCTGCGGGTCCTGATAGCCAAGCATGCGTGCCAGCGCCGGGTTGGCGGCACGCATGCCATCGTGCAGGCTGGCCTGGAAGATCCCGTGCACCGCGTTTTCGAACAGCCACTTGTAGCGGTTACGCTCGGCTTCCAGATCATCCAGGCGCGCGGCCAGTTCCGGGTAATGACTCTTGCGCGCCGAATGGCTGCCCAGCCCCAGCAGCCCGGCCAGGGCGCGTTGTTGCTCGTCAGAGGGCTTCGCCATAGACGACCTCGACATCACGCTGGCTGGATTCGCGCGGGTTGGTCAGGATGCACGGATCATGCATCGCATGCTGCGACAGGAACGGAATGTCCGAGGTCCTGACGCCATGCAAACCGAGGGTTTCGTGAAAGCCGATGGCGTGCTTGAGGGCGATCAGGTGTTCGACCAGGCGCCCACAGATCTGCCGGTGATTCAGGCCTCGGCAGTCGATGCCGAAGGTCTCGGCGATCACCTTGAAGCGCTCCGGTGCCGAGTTGTAATTGAAGGCCACCACATGCTCGACGAGCACCGCGTTGCACAGGCCGTGGGGCAGGTCCAGAAAGCCGCCGAGGCTGTGGGACATGGCATGCACGGCGCCCAGGATGGCGTTGGAGAACGCAAGCCCGGCCTGCATGCTGCCGAGCATGATCTTCTCGCGCAGGGCGATGTCGGTCGGGTTGGCGATCATCTGCACCAGGTTGCCATTGATCAGGCGCATCGCTTCCAGCGCATGGGGGTCGGTCAACGGCCCATGGCCGGTGGACACGAAGGCTTCGATGGCATGCACCAGCGCGTCGATGCCGGTACAGGCCGACAGGAACGGGTCCATGCTCAGGGTGGTTTCCGGGTCGATCAGCGAAACGTCCGGCACCACGGCCTTGCTGACGATGGAGAACTTCATGCGCTCCTGCTGATTGGAAATGATCACGAATTGCGAGACATCGGCCGAGGTGCCGGCGGTGGTCGGAATCAGGATCAGCGGCGGGCTGGGCACGCGGATGGTGTCCACGCCCTCGAAATCGAGAATGCTGCGGCCATGGGCGACGACGATGCCGATGCCTTTGCCGCAGTCCATCGGGCTGCCACCACCGACGGCGACGATCACGTCGCAGTGGTTTTCCCGGTACATCTCAGCACCGAGCATCACCTCTTCGACCCGTGGGTTGGGCGAGACATCGCTGTACAGGCAGTATTCGATGCCCAGCGCTTGCAGGCTGGCCTCGACATCGGCGACCCAGCCGGCGCCGATCACGCCGGGATCGCTGACCACCAGCACCTTGCGTGCGCCAAAAGTCTTGGCGTAATTGCCGACACTGTGTCGGCTACCGGCACCGAAGATGATTTCAGGGGAAACGAACTTGCGCAGCTGGTTGAGACTCTGGCTCATTGGAAAGCCTGTTTTTATTGTTTTGGAAGGTAGAAACCACACTAAACCATCCAGCTGCGAATGCAATCAGACCAATGGGTAGCAGGCTGGGGCGTACTCAGATTCGAATTCACCGTGGCCCCCCTGTGGGAGCGGGCTTGCTCGCGAAGAGGCCCTGTCAGTCAATATTGATGGTGACTGACACACCGCTTTCGCGAGCAAGCCCGCTCCCACACGGACCTGTGTCGCCAGACTAACCGCGATAGATCAGCTGCGAAGTCTTCGCATTGCGCAGCGTCAGGTGTTCGATCCCCAACCCTGGCGCCTCGGCTTCCTCGCGGGCCTTGAGGATCACGCCGTGGTGCGGCGACTTGCTGCACACCGGGTCGGCATTGCTGGCATCGCCAGTCAGCATGAAAGCCTGACAGCGGCACCCGCCCAGGTCCTTGTGCTTTTCATCGCAGGAGCGGCACGGCTCCTTCATCCAGTCATCGCCGCGAAAACGATTGAAGCCGAACGAGTCGTTCCAGATGTGCGAGAGGCTGTGCTCGCGCACGTTGGGAAACGCTACCGGCAACTGCCGGGCGCTGTGGCAAGGCAAGGCCGTGCCGTCGGGGGTGATGTCGAGAAACAGGTTGGCCCAGCCGTTCATGCAGGTCTTGGGGCGTTCCTCGTAGTAGTCCGGGGTGACGAAGATCAGCTTGCAGGGATGGCCCTGAGCTTCAAGGCGCTGGCGATACTCGTTGGTGATGCGCTCGGCACGCTGCAATTGTTCCCGTGTGGGCAACAGGCCGACGCGGTTGAGTTCAGCCCAGCCATAGAACTGGCACGTGGCCAATTCGACGAAATCCGCTTCCAGCTCCAGGCACAACTCGATGATCTGCGCGATCCGGTCGATGTTGTGCCGATGGGTGACGAAGTTCAGCACCATCGGATAGCCCTGGGCTTTCACCGCACGGGCCATGGCGAGTTTCTGGGCAAAGGCCTTGCGCGAGCCGGCCAGCATGTTGTTCACCGCTTCGTCGGCGGCCTGGAAGCTGATCTGGATATGGTCCAGCCCGGCCACCTTGAAGTCGCGCACCTTCTGCTCGGTCAGGCCGATGCCCGAAGTGATCAAATTGGTGTAGTAGCCCATGTCCCGGGCGGCCTTGATCAACTCGGCGAGGTCCTGACGTACCAGCGGTTCGCCACCGGAAAAGCCCAATTGCGCGGCGCCCATGTCCCGCGCTTCGCGGAATACGCGAATCCATTCTTCCGTGCTCAGTTCCTCGCCGTGCCTGGCAAAGTCCAACGGATTGGAGCAATAGGGGCACTGCAGCGGACAGCGGTAAGTCAGCTCGGCGAGCAGCCACAGCGGCGGTCCGGGCAGCGTCTCACTCGATCCAGAATTGCGCATGGGCCACCTCCAGAAACGCCAGCACGTCTTCGTCGATCCCGGGTACGCCGGGGAAATTCGCGCTCAATCGATCAATGATCGCCGCCACGCTGCGCTGGCCATCCACCAGGTCCAGAATCTGCCCGGCGCTGCTGTTGAGCTTGATCATGCCTTCGGGGTACAGCAGCACGTAGCAATCCTGACGGGGCTCCCATTGCAGACGAAAACCACGACGCAAGGCCGGTGACTGCTGGCGATTGATCAGGCTCACAGGGCGATCCCCCGGTGCCAGACGTTGTCGCCGGTGACCGTGTGATAAGGCGGGCGTGCAAGTTCGTAGGCCATGCTCATGGCATCGAGCATGCTCCACAGCACATCGAGCTTGAATTGCAGGATCTCCAACATGCGTTGTTGCCCCTCGGCCGTCACGTAGTGCGCCAGGGTAACGCGCAAGCCATGCTCGACATCGCGCCGCGCCTGACTCAGGCGCGTGCGGAAATAGTCGTAGCCGGCGACGTCGATCCACGGGTAATGGGTCGGCCAGGCGTCGAGTCGCGATTGATGGATCTGCGGGGCAAAGAGTTCGGTCAGCGAACTGCTGGCCGCTTCCTGCCAGCAGGCGCGACGGGCGAAATTGACGTAGGCGTCCACCGCGAAACGCACCCCGGGCAGCACCAGTTCCTGGGACAAAATCTGCTCGCGATCCAGGCCCACGGCTTCGCCCAGGCGCAGCCAGGCTTCGATTCCGCCCTCGCTGCCGGGGACGCCGTCGTGGTCGAGAATCCGTTGCAGCCACTCCCGGCGCACGTCGCGGTCCGGGCAGTTAGCCAGGATGGCAGCGTCTTTCAGGGGGATGTTGACCTGGTAATAGAAGCGATTGGCGACCCAGCCCTGGATCTGCTCGCGGCTGGCGCGTCCGGCGTACATGGCTTGGTGGAAGGGATGGTGGATGTGGTAGTAGGCGCCCTTGGCGCGCAGGGCGGCTTCGAATTCTGTAGGGGACATCGGGGTCTTGGTCATTGGGGTACTCCTGGAAGCGCTGCGGTGTCTGGCCTGGCCTCTTCGCGAGCAAGCCCGCTCCCACAGGGGTCAGGGTTGAACACATTTTTTTGATCGAAACAGATCCATTGTGGGAGCGGGCTTGCTCGCGAAGGCGTCAGTCGCTACAGCACGATATCCATGCCGTCATAAGCCACTTCGATCCCCCGCCGCTCCAGCAAAGCCCGCTCGGCCGAGTCTTCATCGAGAATGGGATTGGTGTTGTTGATATGGATCAGCACCTTGCGCTGGCGATTGAAACCCTCCAGCACGTCAAGCATCCCGCCGGGGCCGCTTTGTGGGAGGTGCCCCATTTCGCTGCCCAGGCTCTGGCCGACTTCGCAGATACGCATCTCGTCGTCCCGCCACAGGGTGCCGTCCAGCAGCAGGCAATCGGCACGCTGCATCCAGCCCAGCACTTCATCGTCGATTCGGCCAAGGCCCGGTGCATAGAACAGCGATGCGCCGTTGCGCAGGTCTTCTATGAACAGGCCAATGGTGTCGCCCGGTTGCGGGTTGCCGCGATTGGGTGAATACGGCGGCGCGTTGCTCACCAGGGGAATCGCGCGAAACTGCAAATGCTCGCAGGCCGGGATGCCGAACGGCTGGCGATCGAGGCCGACCGGTTGCCATTGCAATCCGCCGTTCCAGTGTTCAAGCATTTTGAACAACGGGAAACCGCTGCTCAGGTCCTGATGCACACGCGCGGTGCACCAAACGTCATGCGGACAGCCTTCGCGCAGGCTAAGCAAACCGGTGCAATGATCGATCTGGCTGTCGAGCAGTACGACGCCAGCGATGGCAGTGTCACGCAATCGGCGCGCCGGTTGCAGCGGCGCAAAACCCTCGAGTTGCGCGCGAATGTCCGGTGACGCATTGCACAGCACCCACTCCACACCGTCGTCACTCAGGGCAATCGACGACTGCGTACGGCGCTGGGCCCGCAGGCTGCCATTGCGCACACCGGCGCACTGGCGGCAGTTGCAGTTCCACTGCGGGAAACCACCGCCAGCGGCGGAACCGAGAACGCGGATGTGCATGGCGGATGCTCCAGAAGGCAGGCCCGGCCAACGCATTGGCTGGCCGGGTGATCAATCAACGGTTGGCGAAATACATCGTCACTTCGAAGCCAATGCGCAGATCGGTAAACGCGGGTTTAGTCCACATGGGTCATTCCTCTTCTTGTGCCCGGGTGATTCCGGTAGAGCCATTAATGCACGGGGCGCCGAGTGCCCGAATGCTACTTTCGAAGGAGTTGGCGGGGTGATTTGGTAGGGGGGGTGCGATCGTCATGCACACACAAATACTGTAGGAGCGAGCTTGCTCGCGAAGGACGTGAACACACCGCGTACATACAGACAGCACGCGTCATCGTTGACATCCATCGCGAGCAGGCTCGCTCCTACAGGGTGCTTGCCATCAGTGCGAAATCAGAAGAACCCCAGCGGATTGATGTCGTAGCTCACCAGCAGGTTTTTGGTCTGCTGATAGTGGTCGAGCATCATCTTGTGGTTTTCGCGACCGACGCCGGACTTCTTGTAGCCACCGAACGCCGCATGTGCCGGGTACAGGTGGTAACAGTTGGTCCACACCCGCCCGGCCTTGATCGCCCGGCCCATGCGGTAGGCCCGGTTGATGTCGCGGGTCCACAGGCCGGCGCCGAGGCCGAACTCGCTGTCGTTGGCAATCGCCAGCGCTTCGGCTTCGTCCTTGAAGGTGGTGACGCCCACCACCGGACCGAAGATTTCTTCCTGGAACACGCGCATCTTGTTGTGCCCCTTGAGCAGGGTCGGCTGGATGTAATAGCCACTGGACAGGTCACCCTCCAGACGTTCGGCCGCGCCACCGGTGAGCAGCTCGGCGCCCTCCTCCTGGGCAATGGTCAGGTACGAGAGAATCTTGTCGTATTGCTGCTCGGACGCCTGGGCGCCGACCATGGTCTCGGTGTCCAGCGGGTTGCCGCGCTTGATCTTGACGATCTTCTTCATCACCTCGGCCATGAACGGCTCGTAGATCGACTCCTGGACCAGTGCCCGAGACGGGCAGGTGCAGACTTCGCCCTGGTTGAAGAACGCCAGCACCAGTCCTTCCGCCGCTTTTTCGATGAACGCCGGTTCAGCGTTCATGATGTCTTCGAAGAAAATGTTCGGCGACTTGCCGCCCAGTTCGACGGTGCTCGGGATGATGTTCTCGGCGGCGCAATGCATGATGTGCGCGCCCACCGGGGTCGAGCCGGTGAAGGCGATCTTGGCGATGCGCTTGCTGGTGGCCAGGGCCTCGCCGGCTTCGCGCCCGAAGCCCTGGACGATGTTCAACACACCCGCCGGCAGCAGGTCGGCGATCAGCTCGGCGAAGACCATGATCGACAGCGGCGTTTGTTCGGCAGGCTTGAGCACGATGCAGTTGCCGGCGGCCAGGGCCGGGGCGAGTTTCCAGGCGGCCATCAGTAGCGGGAAGTTCCACGGAATGATCTGCCCGACCACGCCCAGGGGCTCATGGAAGTGATAGGCAGTGGTCAGCTCATTGATCTCGGCAGCCCCGCCTTCCTGGGCGCGGATGCAGCCAGCGAAGTAACGGAAGTGGTCGGCCGCCAGCGGCACGTCGGCGTTCAGGGTTTCGCGCACGGCCTTGCCGTTGTCCCAGGTTTCGGTGACGGCCAGGACCTCAAGGTTCTGCTCGATGCGGTCGGCGATTTTCAGCAGCACCAGGGAGCGGTCCTGGGCCGAGGTCTTGCCCCAGGCGTCGGCAGCGGCATGGGCGGCGTCGAGGGCCTTGTCGATGTCGGCGGCGCTGGAGCGCGGGAATTCGGCGATCACTTCACCGTTGACCGGCGAGGTGTTGGTGAAGTACTCGCCATTGATCGGGGCAACGAACTCGCCACCGATGAAGTTGCCGTAGCGCGGCTTGAAGGTAATGACGGCGCCTGGGGTTCCGGGTTGTGCGTAGATCATGGTGGGCCTCTGTCTGGGTCGATGCCTGTCGTGCTGACAGGCGATGAGCCGATACTAGAGAGCCCCGCGTGCCAGACGAATGCATCGTTGGCAGGAGGGGCTCTCGTTATTTGGTCGTAGGTTTCACACAAAACACTGTGGGAGCGAGCTTGCTCGCGATGAACCCGAGAACGCAGTGGGGTGTCAGGCTTCCAGCGTTATCGTTGACGACCATCGCGAGCAGGCTCGCTCCTACAGGTTTAATGCTTGGCGACCAGATCCTTGGGCAGCTTGAAGGTCCAGAGCATGCCGCCCTGGTTGAAGTCCTTCACCCGCTTGGCCACTTCGCCGCCCCACAGCGGTACCGCGCCGCCCCAGCCGGAGAGCACCGAGACGTACTGTTCGCCGTCCATTTCCCAGGTCACGGGCGAGCCGAGCACGCCAGAGCCGGTCTGGAATTCCCAGACCTTTTCGCCGGTCTTGGCGTTGAAGGCCTGCAGGAAGCCTTCAGGCGTGCCGGTGAACACCAGGTTGCCCTTGGTGGTCAGCACCCCGCCCCACAGCGGCGCGTAGTTCTTGTGGCGCCAGACTTCCTTGCCGGTTTTCGGATCGATGGCCCGCAGCACGCCGATGTAGTCTTCGTTCAACGGCTTGATGGTGAAGCCGGCGCCGAGGAACGCCGCGCCTTTCTTGTAGGCGATGCCTTCGTTCCAGATGTCCATGCCCCATTCGTTGGACGGCACATAGAACAGCCCGGTGTCTTTGTTGTAGGCCATCGGCATCCAGTTTTTCGCGCCGAGGAACGCCGGCGCTACGAAGACCGAGCTGCCTTTGGCTTCCGAACCCGGGGCACCGGGACGGCTGGCTTCGTTGTAGATCGGCCGGCCGTTCTTATCCAGGCCGGTGGCCCAGGTGATCTTGTCCACGAACGGGAAGCCACGGATGAATTTGCCGTTGGTGCGGTCCAGCACGTAGAAGAAACCGTTACGGTCGGCAGTGGCCGCCGCCTTGATCTCCTTGCCCCCTTCGCTGTAGTTGAAGGACACCAGCTCGTTCACGCCGTCGTAGTCCCAACCATCGTGGGGCGTGCTCTGGAAGTGCCACTTGATGGTGCCGTCGTCCGGGTTGAGCGCCAGGCGCGACGAGGAGTAGAGGTTGTCGCCAGGGCGCAGGTGCGAGTTCCACGGCGCCGGGTTGCCGGTACCGAACAACAGCAGGTTGGTTTCGGGGTCGTAGTAACCGCCAAGCCAAGGGGCGGCGCCACCGGTTTTCCACAGATCGCCCGGCCAGGTCTTGCCCGCCTCGCCGCCGGAGATGCCGTTTTCAACCGCTTTGCCGTCCTTGTAGACGTAGCCCATATGGCCTTCGACCGTTGGCCGGGTCCACAGCAGATCACCGTTTTTCGG
Organism: Pseudomonas sp. BF-B-30; assembly: GCF_019956305.1. Taxonomy (NCBI): domain Bacteria; kingdom Pseudomonadati; phylum Pseudomonadota; class Gammaproteobacteria; order Pseudomonadales; family Pseudomonadaceae; genus Pseudomonas; species Pseudomonas sp. BF-B-30. The sequence goes on from NZ_JAHBDG010000011.1 coordinate 459,766, forward strand.
GTCGTAGGCCTCGATCTTGCCCACCACGCCAAACTCGCCACCGGCCACGCCGGTAATCAGCTTGCCGTTGATCACCAGCGGCGCGGCGCTGATCGAGTAGCCTTCCTTGTGGTCGGCGACTTTCTTGCTCCACACCACCTTGCCGGTGTCCTTGTTCAGCGCCACGAGCTTGGCGTCGAGGGTGCCGAAAATCACCAGGTCGCCATACAGCGCGACGCCACGGTTGATCACATCGCAGCAAGGGCGGATGTCATCGGGCAGGCGCGCATCGTATTGCCAGAGTTTCTTGCCGGTGCGCGCATCCACGGCAAATACCCGGGAGTAGGAACCGGTCATATACATCACGCCGTCCTTGACCATCGGCTGCGCTTGCTGGCCACGCTGTTTTTCTCCGCCGAAGGAAAACGCCCACGCCGGGCGCAGCTCCTTGACGTTGTCGACGTTGAGAATATCCAGCGGGCTGTAGCGCTGCCCTTGAACGCCGAGGCCGTTGGTCACGACCTGTTCCGGGTTCTTCGGATCCTGGAGAATGTCCTGGTCGGAAACCCCGGCCAATGCCTGGCCGGACAACAGCATGGCACTGAGCAGCAGGCTCAAGACGAAGGGCTGGCGACGTGCGGGTTGGGTCATGACGGCTTCCTCTGCGGATTTTTGTTATGTCCGGAAAATTTTCCCGGTCTGGTGCAGATTCTTGGGCGCCGCTGCCCTGGCAACAATTGCCCGCAATGTGGAGTTTTCTAGTTCCTTGGTACAGGTTCGGAGGAGATGAGCAGCGAACTTTGTGCCAGACATAGATCCCCTGTGGGAGCGGGCTTGCTCGCGAAGTGGCCGTGTCAGTCACCTTTTATGTCGACTGACACTCCGCTTTCGCGAGCAAGCCCGCTCCCACATTAGATCAGGGTGGGGCAGTTATTTGCGGCGGAGTCCACCCGGGTCATCTGCCCGCGCTCGTAACGCGGATACAAATGACTGACGCTGCGGATCAGTTCATAACGGCTCAGGTTGATCCCGGCGAAACGTTCAGGGATGGGGCTGCGGATCATCTCGGCCATATCACTGCCATTGGCCGCGCCGTCGCGCATGAGCTGATCGAGCCAGGTCAGGTAATCGCGCATCTGCTCGAAGGGTTGTGGATCGCTCGACACCGGCCCATGGCCCGGCACGATCTGCGTCCAGGGCAAGCCTCGCAGGGTCGCGATGTCCGCCAGCCACACCGAAAGCCCTGGACTGTTGGGCGTTGTCAGCGCCCGCTGATAAAACACCAGGTCCCCGGCAAACAGCACGCCGGTTTGCTGGTCGAGAATAGCCAGATCCGCGCCCGTATGCCCACCCAGGCTCAGCAAGCGCAGATCGTGATTCCCAAAACTTTTCACGCCGGGTGTCAGCGTCTGAGTCGCCAGCACCACTTCGGTGCCACGCATCCAGTCGCCGACCATCCGGTACATATTCTCCGCCATGGCATCGCCTTGCTGGTGCAACAGCTCGCTGGTGCCGGCCAAGGCGCCGATGGGCACGTCGGTGAAGGCTTGATTACCCAGCACATGGTCCGGGTGGTGATGGGTCAGCAAGACCTCGATCACCGGCTTGTCGGTGGTGGCGGCAATGGCCTTGCGCATCGCTTCGCCGTAACGCCTGGACGGCCCGGTGTCGATCACCACCACACCGCGTTCAGTGACGATAAACGCGGTGTTGACGATGTTGCCGCCGTTGGCCTTGGCGAAATTATCGGTGCTGCCTTCCAGTAACCAGGTGTCCTGGGCGATCCGCCGGGGCTTGAGCGAGTACTCGAGATCGGCCAGGGCCGGCAGACTGACGCTTAACACCATCAACAGGATCCAGCGCATGCCACGCTCCTTAGGGTCAGGGGATCGACGCATCGAACTCATTGCCGCTGTTGTCCCGTAGCAGCAGGCGCGTTTGCCCTGCCCCTTCGATGTCGAAGGCCAGGTTGGGGTTTTCACTGACCGCGGGGAACAGCTCCAGCCGGGCCAGCACTTGCTCGTTGCGGTCGCGCAGTTCGGCATGGTTGATGAAGAATTCCGGAATGCCGCTGACCATGCCGTTGTCCATGGGATGGGCCACCTGCATACGCAAACGGCTGAACCCGTCCCGGGGATAACGCCCGCCGAACACTTCGCCGATGCGCTCCTCCCAGCCCGGTTGAGTCCGCACCACGCTCGGGGCGGTGCAACCGCCACCCGCGGCGTCAATCAGGGTCGAGCCGACATGCCACACGCCGTCGCGGGTCAACACCGCCGCGCGCAAGGGCGTTGCCTGTTCGATGCGAATGCGCAAAGACAGCCACGGCAAAACCGAATTCAGCGGCTGGAAGTCGACGATTTTCGGTAACGGATTCAGCTCTGCCCAGGCGAGGATTTTCACCACCTCGCCATTGAACGCCCGGGCATCGATTTCCAGCGGCACCTGCCGGGCATCTTCGGCAAACGGCGGCGCCAGCAGTTTGACCCGTTCATCGAAAACGAACGGCGCATTGCCCAGAAACCGCTGATGGTAGAAGGCCCACATCACCGATGGCACCGGATCCTTGCCCGGATCGATAGCGCCAGCCTGTGCCGCCAGGCTCAACCAGCAGGCCAACAGACAACTCCCTCGCCATTTCATCGCCTGCTCCTTATTGATACATCTCGGGCACGTCGTACCGCAGGCCGTAATGGCCGTAGATGGTCTTCACCGAACCGTCGCGGATCAGCGCTTCCAACGCCTCTTCCACGGCATAGGCCAGTTGACGGTTGCTTTCGTGCACCGCCATGCCGATTTCCCAGAGCTGCTTGCCCATGTTCGGGTAGGCATTCTCTGCCAGCGCCACCTGCGGGTCGGCCGCTTCGTGCACTTGCCAGTCGATTTCGCCGCGCATGGCCATCACCGCGTCGACCTCACCGGCCTTCATCGCGGCAAACGCCTGGGGTACGCCTGAATAGTGATGGGTCTTGCCAGCGAGCATGCCGTTGAACACCGAGGTCAGGTAGAACGAGGGCACGCTGTCGACTTCGACACCAATCGGATGCTGCTCGAACACCGCAACGCTGGCGACCTTGTCCAGCCTTCGGCGGTCATAGGCCACCTGCCATTGTTCGTTCTGGTACGGACCGAACATCACCACATGACCATTTTCCAGTTCACCGAACTCATTACGTTTCTGCGCGTAGTCGCGGTCGTAGGGCACGCGCATCATCAGGTCGGCCAGTTGCTGGTTGTGCAAGGCACTGGCACGCCAGATGTAGTCGCGCAGGTCGTCATCGAGTTTTTCCCCCGCCGGTGCCCAGATCAGCGTCAGGCGCACACCGAGTGCCTTGGCCAAGGCCTCGGCGAGTTCAACATCGACCCCCTGAGGCTTTCCAGCGCTTTCGAAACTGTAGGGGGCGAAGTCCTTGTAGACCGCCACCTTCAGCTCCCCGGCGGCGATCATTTCGTCGTAGTTGCGAACCTGCGCCTGCGCCGCCTGGCAGCACAGCCACAGAGCGCTGATCAACACCGCGAGCAGGCGCATGGGTCACTCCTCGACGCGCACAGTGTCCAGATAGGTACGCACCGCCCACAGGGCTTCCTGGCTCAGGTAGTCGGCCATCTTCGGCATGTACACCCGACCGTCGCGCACCGCGCCATGGCGCACCCGTTCGGCGAACCATTCATCGCCCGCCTCGCCGACATCGAGCATGCGCAAGTCGGGGGCGATACCGCCGGACTTGGCTTCCAGGCCATGACAGGCCGCGCAGTTCTGGGTATAGGCCGAGGCGCCGATTTCCACTGCCTTGTCGTGTTCCGGGGCGGTGCGATACGGGTTCACCGCGGCCCAGCCATCGGCATCGAGCTGCACCCCGGCGTCCTTGATCGGGGTCAAGCCCTGGGTGGCGACAGCCTGTGGCACCACATTGCCGTGGGCCCAGACGGAACCTGCACTGATCAAACTGGCCAATAGCCCGGTCACGAGCAAGGCGTTGCGTTTTGTTGTCATTGTTATGCCCTCTGGATTGCACGCAAAACCTCTTGGCAGAGGCTATGGCAGCCATCTTAGAAAGCCCTGCACACAGCCCCCATGCTGCTTTGGTGGTCGCTACCTAGTCCCTTGGTAGTAAGGCGCTGGATGGACACCACCGGTACTTTCTGCATATTTCCTCAGCTTCACGGGCTTCCTATGCTGGCGCTACCTGTAATGGAGTGCCCTATGCGCCAGCTCATCCCTTACGCCCTGATCTACCTGCTGGCGATTGCCTGCGCCGCCGGCCTGGCCACCCAGAGTCAGGCCGCCGATGCGCCCTTGCAGGTGCGGATCGGCTACCTGGGTTATCGCCCCGACGCCGGCCCGTTGCTGTCGAACGTCATCCCCGAGCCCACCGATGCCGGGCTGCGCGGCGCCGAACTGGCGATCACCGACAGCAACAGCACCGGGCGTTTTCTCAACCACGGCTACAGCCTGGTCAGCGCCAGTGTCGACAGCCCCGAGGCATTGCTCGAAGCGGCGAAGGCTCAGCACGAACAAGGCCTGCGCCTGTTTGTGGTGAACGCCCCTTCGGGCAGCCTGCGCCAACTGAGTGCGGCACTGCCCGACAGTTTGCTGTTCAACGCCGGTAGCCCCGATGACAACCTGCGCACCACCGATTGCCTGCCGAACGTGCTGCACACCTTGCCGAGCCGGGCGATGCTCGCCGATGCGCTGGCGCAGTTTCTGGTGTTGCGCAAATGGCAGCGGGCGCTGCTGATTGTCGGCCCGACCCCGGACGATCAAGCCTATGCCGCCGCACTGCGCCGCGCGGCCAAGCGCTTCGGCTTGCAACTGGTGGCAGAAAAAACCTGGAGCTTCGATAACGACCAACGCCGCAGCGCCCAGGCCGACATGCCGCTGTTCACCCAGACCGCCGAGTACGACGTGGTACTGGTGGCCGATGAACGCGGCGACTTCGGTGAATACGTGCCCTACCAGACCTGGTACCCGCGCCCGGTCGCCGGCACCCAGGGCCTGACCCCGGTGGGCTGGCACAAGACCGTGGAAACCTACGGCGCCGCGCAGCTGCAAAAACGCTTTGAAGCCCTGACCGGACGCTGGATGAATGACCGCGATTTCGCGGCATGGATGGCCGTGCGCAGTATCGCCAGCGCTGTGAGCAAACTGCGCCAGGCCGAGCCGATGGCGATCCGTACGCTTGAAATCAGCGATCAGTTGCCGCTCGACGGTTTCAAGGGTCGCAAGCTCAGCTACCGGTCGTGGAATGGCCAGTTGCGCCAGCCGATTCCCATTGTCCAGCCCCGGGCGCTGGTCAGCACCTCACCCCAGGACGGCTTTTTGCACCCGTTCAACGAGATGGACAGCCTGGGTTACGACAAGCCCGAGGTCAGCTGCCGCTTTCCCTGATCCGAACATCACAACAATAAGGAATCCGCCATGCGCCGCACCCTGCTCTCTTGCACCTTGCTGCTCGCCGCTGGCAATGCCGTTGCCAGCACTGCCTGGGTCTCCAACGAAAAGGACAACAACCTGAGCCTGATCGACATGCAGACCCTGCAAGTCACCGACACCCTGCCCGTCGGCCAGCGCCCTCGCGGCCTGCTGCTGTCCCATGACAACAAGTTGTTGTACATCTGCGCCAGCGACTCGGACCGGGTCCAGGTGATGGACGTGGCCACGCGCAAGATCATCAAGGAACTGCCCTCGGGCAAAGACCCTGAACAATTCGCCCTGCACCCCAACAATCGCTGGTTGTACGTCTCCAACGAAGACGATGCGCTGGTCACGGTGATCGACACCGAGACCTCCAAGGTACTCGGCCAGATCAACGTCGGCGTCGAGCCCGAGGGTATGGCCGTCAGCCCCGACGGCAAGTGGGCGGTCAACACCAGCGAAACCACCAACATGCTGCACTGGATCGACACCAGCACCCAGACCCTGGCCGACAGCACCCTGGTGGACCAGCGCCCGCGCTTCGTCGAGTTCTCCCCCGATGGCGCGAAGCTCTGGGCCTCGGCGGAAATCGGCGGCACCGTGACCATCCTCGATGTGGCCAGCCGCACCGTGCTCAAGACCCTTAACTTCCAGATCAAGGGCGTGCACCCGGACAAGGTCCAGCCGGTCGGCATCAAGCTCAGCGCCGATGGCAAGTACGGTTTCGTCGCACTGGGCCCGGCCAATCATGTGGCGGTGATCGATGCCAAGACTTTCGAGATTCTCGATTACCTGCTGGTGGGTCGACGGGTCTGGCAGTTGGCGTTCACCCCGGATCAGAAGCAACTGCTGGCCACCAACGGCGTCAGCGGCGATGTCTCGGTGATCGATGTCGACAGCCTCAAGGTCAGCAAATCGGTGAAGGTCGGGCGCTATCCCTGGGGCGTGGTGGTGACGCCATGAACGCCCTTGAAGTCAGCGACCTGAGCTTTGCCTACGGCTCCCGGGAGGCCTTGCGCAAGGTGAGCTTCAGCCTGGAACCCGGGCGTTTCGCCGCGCTGCTGGGGCCCAACGGCGCCGGCAAGTCGACCCTGATTGCCCTGCTGACCCGGCTCTATGATCTGCAGCAAGGCGAGATCCGCGTCGGTGGCTGTTCATTGCGCAGCGCGGCACGCCCGGCACTCAGGCAATTGGGCGTGGTGTTCCAGCAAAGCACCCTGGACCTGGACCTCAGCGTCGAGCAGAACCTGCGTTATCACGCGGCATTGCATGGCCTGTCCCGGCGTCAGACCGACCTTCGGGTCGACGCCGAACTGGCCCGTCAGGCCCTGACCGACCGTCGCCGCGAACGGGTGCGCGAACTCAATGGCGGCCATCGTCGCCGGGTGGAAATTGCCCGCGCCCTGCTGCATGAGCCGCGCCTGCTGCTGCTCGATGAAGCCAGTGTCGGCCTCGACCCGGCAAGTCGCCTGGCGCTCAACCAGCACATCCGCAGCCTGTGTCGCGACGAGCACATCAGCGTGCTCTGGACCACCCACCTACTCGACGAAGTACAGCCCAGCGATGACTTGTTGATTCTGCATCAAGGTCGGTTGGTGGCCAGTGGGCAAGCCGATGCCCTGAGCCTGAAGCACGGCGGCGATCTCGGCTCGGCCTTCACTCGCCTTACGACATCAGGGGTTGTCCAATGAACGCTTACTGGCAATGCTTGCGCGGTATCGTGCTGCGCGAATGGCTGCGCTTTGTGCTGCAACGCACCCGATTTCTGAGCGCCCTGGTGCGGCCGCTGCTGTGGTTGCTGGTGTTCGCCGCCGGCTTTCGCGCGGCGCTGGGAATCGCGATCATCGAGCCCTACGACACCTACATACCGTACGAGGTCTACATCATTCCCGGGCTGGCCTGCATGATCCTGCTGTTCAATGGCATGCAGGGGTCACTGTCGATGGTCTACGACCGCGAGATGGGCAGCATGCGCGTGCTGCTGACCAGCCCCCTGCCCCGAACCTTTCTGCTGTGCAGCAAACTGGTGGCCACGTCGCTGATTTCGTTGTTGCAGGTGTATGCGTTCCTGGCGATTGCCTGGATCTACGGCGTGCGGCCACCGGCCATGGGCCTGTTGCTGGCGTTGCCGGTCCTGCTGCTGGTGGCGTTGATGCTCAGCGCACTGGGCCTGTTGCTGTCGAACGCGATCCGCCAGCTGGAGAACTTTGCCGGGGTGATGAACTTCGTGATCTTCCCGCTGTTTTTCCTGTCATCGGCGCTATATCCGCTGTGGAAGATGCGCGAGGCCAGCCAGTGGCTGTATTGGCTGTGCGCGGTGAATCCCTTTACCCATGCGGTGGAACTGGTGCGTTTCGCCCTGTATGAACGCTTCAATCCGCTGGCGCTGGCGGTGTGTGCGGGTTTGACGCTGCTGTTCGCGCTGCTCGCCGTGCTGACCTTCAACCCGCAGCATGCGGCCTTGCGCAAAACCAGCTAACACCACAATCCCCGGTGGGAGCGGGCTTGCTCGCGAAGGCGGCGGCAAATTCAATAAATAAGTTGACTGACACAACGCTTTCGCGAGCAAGCCCGCTCCCACAGGGGGATCTTCATTGAACAGGGTGAAATTACTACTTTAGTACTGGTTTCCCTGTCTATCGTCGCATTCCCAACGCCCCCCGACTGGCATGTAATAGGTCCATAACTATAAGGACTGAACCCATGCCGCGAGCCCGACGTTGCCTGTTGCGCCCTACTCTCGCCGCCCTGTCGCTGGGCCTGCTGCTGAGCACCGCGCAGGCCGACACGGCGCTGTTCGCCACCGACGGCTATCGCATCGGCCTGTACCGCAGCCCGACGCCGGAACAACTGCAAGGCGCAACCATCATCGACACCCCCGCCCTGCAAACCCTGCTCGGCCAAACCCCGCGCCCGGTGCTGATCGATGTCTACCGCCGTCAGTGGCTGCAAGGGCAGTTCATCGAAGACCAGCCCCATGAAAACCTGCCCGGCAGCCATTGGCTGGCCAATACCGGCGACGGTGACCTGACGCCCGCCTGGCAGGATTACTTTTCCCGGAACCTGAAATCACTGACTGGCGGCGACCCGACGCGACCGCTGGTCTTCTACTGCCGCTCCGACTGCTGGTTGAGCTGGAATGCGGTCAAACGCGCAGCCACCATGGGCTATAAGACTCTGTATTGGTATCGCGATGGCCTGGACGCCTGGCAAGCGGCCAATCTGCCGGTGGTGCCGGCAGCGCCGGAACCCTTTCCCTGAGCTTTACGCGTGCGTGTAGTTGCCACACCATAATCAAAATAATGAGGTGAAAGGCCATGTACAAAATCCTGATTGCCGACGATCACCCGCTGTTTCGCGAAGCCATTCACAACGTCATCAGCGACGGTTTTGCCGGCACCGAAGTGATGGAAACCGCCGACCTGGACAGCGCCCTGGCGCTGACCCAGGAACACGATGACCTGGACCTGATCCTGCTCGACCTGAACATGCCCGGCATGCACGGGCTCAATGGCCTGATCAACCTGCGTAACGAAGCGCCGACCATTCCGGTGGTGATTGTCTCCGCCGAGCAGGACAAACAGATCGTGCTGCAAGCCATCACCTACGGTGCGGTGGGTTTCATCACCAAGTCTTCACCCCGTACCCAGATGACCGATGCCATCCAGCAGATTCTCAATGGCAATGTCTACCTGCCCCCGGACATCATCCGCACCGCCAAAAGCAGCACCCACCGGCGGATGAACGACACCCCGGGCTTCCCGCCCGAACTGCTCCAGGCCCTGACCCGCAAACAACTGCAGGTACTGGAACGCATGACCAAAGGCGAATCGAACAAGCAGATCGCCTACACCCTGGAAATCGCCGAGACCACGGTCAAGGCCCATGTCTCGGCGATCCTGCGCAAGCTCAACGTGCACAACCGGGTGCAGGCGATCCTGAGTGCCGGGGATATTGATTTCGGGTCTTATCTGCGGCGTTGAGTCAGAGAGACCGCGGCGCGCCCTTCGCGAGCAAGCCCGCTCCCACACTGGACCTGCGTCGTACACAAAATCTGTGTTTGATGAAGATCAAATGTGGGAGCGGGCTTGCTCGCGAAGAGGCCAGCACCGACACCCAGAAAATCAAGGCCTGCCGAGCAAATGACTCATCGCCGTCTTCAGCTTCATCGGCCGCACAGGCTTGTGCATCAGGGTGTGGCCCAGTTCGCGGATCTGCTGCTTGAGTTCATTGCTGTAGTTGGCCGTGATCATCATCGCCGGGACCGGTGACGCGCGCCGGGCATTGATCCGGGCCACGGCGTCGACACCGTTGCGATCGTTGTCCAGATGGTAATCGGCAATCAGCAGGTCGGCCTCGGCGTGGTAATTGTCCACTTGCCGCGCCAGGTCCTCCTCCGACAGCGCCGTCACCACCCGACACCCCCACCCCTCCAGCAAGGTGCGCATGCCGGCACAGATGGTCGCGTCATTGTCCAGCACCCATATCCGCGCACCGCGCAGGCGCTCAAGCATCGGCTCGCTCATCTGCAACGTCGGCGGTGGTTTCGGCGCGGTGGCGCTCAACGGTACTTCGACCGAGAACATCGAACCCCGTCCCGGCCATGAACGCACATGAATGCGATGCCCGAGGATGCCGGCAATCTTCTCGACAATCGCCAGGCCCAGGCCCAAGCCGCGATCCTGATCGGGTCGCTGCACATCACCGCGCTTGAACTCCTGGAAAATCTCCTCCAGGCGATGCTCGGCGATGCCCATGCCGCTGTCCCAGACTTCGATCGTCAGGCACTGATGATGCCGCCGGCAACCGAGCACCACGCGACCACTGTAGGTATAGCGAATCGCATTGCTCAGCAGGTTGCGCAGAATCCGGGCGAGCAGCTGGATGTCACTGCGCACCAGCGCCGAACAGCCGATGAAGTGCAGTTGCAGGCCTTCACTGCGCGCCACCTGGGTGTATTCGGCGGCCAGGTTGTCCAGCAGTTCACTGAGGGCAAACGGCGCAATGTCGGCTTTGATTACCCCCGCATCGAGCTTGGAAATATCCACCAGGGTGCCGAGCAGGTTCTCCACGTCTTCCAGGGAATTGCTCACGTTGCGCACCAGAACTTCGCTGGACATCGGCTCGCGCCGCTCCAGCAAGGCACTGGTAAACAGCCGAGCTGCATTCAACGGTTGCAGGAGGTCATGGCTGACGGCGGCGAGGAACTTGGTCTTCGACAGGTTGGCCTGCTCGGCCTCCTGCTTGGCCTCGCGCAAGCGTGACTCGACCAGGCGACGCTCATCGATCTCGCGCAGCAGTTGGTCATTGAGTGTGGTCAATTCCGCCGTGCGCTCGCGTACCCGCAGCTCAAGGTTCTGATAAGCCTGATGCAACGCCTCGGCGGTGCGCCGGCGTTCGGTGATGTCGCGGATCAGCACGAAAATCCCCACCACCTCGCCACTGGCCAGACGGTTGGGCACATAGGAGCGCAGCATGTAGCGCTCCTGGTTGTTGACGTTGGTTTCGGCGAACTCGAACGTCACGCTCTCGCCGGCCAGCGCCCTGGCCACGTAGGACTCCAACCGCTGGTAATGCTGTTCGCTGTGCACTTCGCGCAGGCTCTGGCCGAGCATCACGCCACGGGGCCAGCAGTACCACTCTTCATAGACCTTGTTGGTGAACTCGTAGACCAGGTCGGCATTAAGGTAGGCAATCAATGCCGGAACGTGATCGGTGATCAGGCGAATCCAGTGCTCGCTTTCACTCAGCGCCTCGGCGTGCTGATAGCGTTCGGTAATGTCGGTGAAGGTGTTGACGAAGCCGCCGGCGGGCAACGCATGGGTGCGGATTTCCAGGACCCGGCCATCGTACAGGCGCTGTTCGCATTCGCGTACCGGTCGTCCGTTGCCATCGCGACTGGCCGGGGTCAGCAGGTTCAACTCGCTGTCGGCGATTACTTCGGCAAACGGGCGATGGGCCGCCACGGGCGCCAGGCCGCTCAACTCCAGGAAACGCCGGTTCCACAACTCCAGAATGCCCTCGGCGCTGACCATCGCCACCCCTTGGGACAGGTTGTCGACCGCCCGTTGAAGCAGATGCGACTTCTGCGCCACCGCCTGCTCCCGGCGTACGGTTTCGCTGAGTTTGACGTCGGTAATGTCGGTGAACAGAATCACCCGCCCCCCTTCCTGGGTCGGCCGCTCGCTGACTTGCAGCCAGCGCCCGTTCTGCAGGCGGTAAAGCAGATTTTCGTCGGCATGCCCGCGTGGCTCTTCGGTGAACAGGCCGTTATTCATCATCAGCCGCTTGACCTCGGTCAGGCGCATGCCGGCATTGATCCGCACCCGGCTGTTGCTCCAGAACGCCTTGAACCTACTGTTGAACAGCACGATGCGCTGCTCGGCGTCGAACAGGACGAAGGCGTCGGAAATGCTTTCAATGGCATCGATCAGGTGTTGATGCGCCGTTTCCGCGCGCAGGCGGGCTTCGCTGAGCAAATGATTACCGGCCTTGAGTTCGGCCATGGCCTGGTTCAGGGCATCGGTGCGTTCGCGCACCTGCTCGGCCAGCACCACCGAATGCTGGAATGCCGCGTACGGATCGTTGCCGCGGGTCACCCCGGACTCGACCCGTTCGATCAGCGCGCCATTGATGCGCTGCAGTTTATGGTTTTCCAGGCGCAGCCTGGCCAGCTCGGCCTGCAGCTCAGCGATGTCCTGGGGCACGGCCACGGGCAATGGCAACGCCGGTGAAGGTCTGGTTGATGTGCATGCCATTGAACTGTTCTCCGTAGGTGTTGAAACCCATCACCCGTTGCTCACGCAAAAACGTGCCGATCTGATCAAGACTGCCGTCGTCTTCGAGTTCCAGACGCCGCAGGAAACAGTCGCAACCGATGGTCAGCAGCAAATCACCCAGGCGCTCCTGCAAACCCTCGAACAGGCTTTGCAGGTTCGGCAGCATCGGCCCCGGGGTCATGGCGGTGAGGACGATGCCGTTTTCCACGGCGCAGTAGAAGCTCAGGCTCAGGTCCGGATGCACCTGCTGGATGGCCCGCACGTAGTACTGCTGGTTGATCCGCACTGCCAACGGGTGCGCGGCGAAGACCCGGTGATCGAGTTGCGCCACCGGCACGCCGATGTGCCGGGCGTACTCGGCGGCGGCCGGCTCGGCATTGAGTTCGAAGACCCGGCGCAAGGTGCTGTCGGCCCCGGTGACCACCAGCTTTTCGGCGCGGGGCAGCACGTGGTGGGTGGTGAACACTTCGAAATCCAGCCAGGTATTGACCAGCACCACCACGGCCGCGCCGCTGTGGAACTCGCCATCGAAGTACACATGGGTATGGGTCAGGTAGTTATCGTCGCCGGCCGAGCCGCCGAAATGCGGAATGTCGCCCAATGCCGCGCTCAAGGCCGCCAGGACCATTTCTTCACGGCTGGACAGGCCATCGAGCAGGGTCAGGGCAAAGCTGTTGCCCTTGATCGGGGCCAGGGTATTGCTGCGACAGCCGCTGACCAGGCGCTCGACCATTTGCTGGGCGTCGATCAGGCTGAAGTGCTCCATCTGGTCGATCAGCTCGATCGCGATGGAAAAGTGCCGATGATCGAAACCCACCGCCGTCACGCAATTGCGTCCGTAGCCCAGCGGGGTGATTTCCCCGGCGCTGGTGCAGCCCACCAGGCGAATGCCGCCGAAGCTTTGCTGCAAGGCCTGGCCCAGCGCCTGCAAGTCGTACTCGGCGGAACAGAAGAACAGCACGAACCCCAGGTGCGGATGCAACAACTGTCGTGCCAGTTCTTGCGCGACCTGCCGGGCATCGGTGGCCTGGGACATCGCACTGACGACGCCTTCGCTCTGCTGCATCCTTACCTCCCGCAGGTGCGTGTGTATGAAGCACGAGTGTACGAAGTCTGTGAGGTGCGACGAATGCTACTTGGGTAGCGGGTAGCCGCTTCGATGGGATGAGACGGTTGGCGACCCTCGCCGCGATGCGCACGGCCAGGGCCACCTCCCGGGGTTACCAGGTCAGCACCGCCCCCACGGCAAAGGTGTCGGTGTCTTCGTTCTGCTCGTCGGTGTCGTGGCCATTGATTTCGAACTGGTTGTACTCGGCCACCAGCTTGAGGTTGTCGTTCACGTCATGGAACAACGCGATGCCGCGGGTCTCGTAGTCCGCGCCGCTGCCGACCACGCCGTTGCCATCGTCATTGGTCTTGCCGTAGGACAAGGCCAGGCGGTTCTTGCCCAGTTTGTAGGAGCCCTGCATCAGGTAGCCGTCGCTGTCGACATTGCGCAGGGTCGGCTCGCCGGCATTGTTGGTGAAAAACGGGTTGATGCCCTTGGCCTGGAAACCGGAGCCGGTGAGGGACAAGCCGCCCATCTTCGCCTGCACGCCATAACCGACACCCTTGGAGGTGACGGTCTCGACCGTGGAATCAGTGTTGTCCGAGGTCTGGTAGCTGCCGTTGACCCAGCTGTAGATCTTTGCCCCGGCCAGGTCGAATTGATAGGTGACTTCGCTCTCGGTACGCGGGTTTTCCTGATAGGCCTTGCCCGTCGGGCTGCTGTCGTTGGTGTCCACCGGGTCCATGATGCCGACCGCCACGCGCAGACCGTCCATCACCGGGGTGCGATAGGTTATCTGCGAGGTCGGGAACGGATACGGATAACCGGTGCCGATGTTGCCGAACGACACCCCGCCGCCATCCACCAGCCCCAACGTATCGCTGACCTGACCATAACCGGCGAGCATTTCGTCGAGCAGGATGTTGGAACGGGCGAACAGCCCGAAGTCCTTGCCGATCAGCACCTCGCCCCACTCCGGGTTGGCCACGGTGCCGAAGAACTGCCGCACATCAATAGCGGTGTCGGTGCCGTTGGTTTCGCTGTCGTTGATGGTGACCCAGAACGAGGCACGGGCGCCGAGCTTGAGGTCGTCTACCTGCTTGCCCATGTTGAACCCCAGGTAGTTGGGCAGGAACCCCATCTTGACCCGCGACTGTCGACGGTCGAACTGATCGCCGGCGCGATCGACATCGCTGTTCACGTAGAAGGCGTTGATGTAGCCGTCGGTGGAGAACGTGGTCTGGTCCTTGTCGTACAGCATGATATCCGCCTCGGCCAGCGGGCTCAGGCCAAGGGCGGACAGGCTGGCGATGAAGGCAGGCAGAAAACGATGCGTGACGTTCTTATTGTTGTGCATGGCGCGCTCCGAAACGGGGGACTGAGTGTCGGAGGCGATTATCGAAACCTGACGGGCGGCGCCATACGCTGCCTTGGGGCTGGTTTTCAGGTGCTTTGGATTGGCTGGCGGTGTGTGACCACTACGGTGTAAGACTGCGTGTCAGTGAGGCTCGCCACTAAGGGTGTAGGCCTGTGGACCCCACTGGCGTCCACAGGAACCGGTACCGGTCAGGCGTTGGCCCTGAACAGCATGTAGGCGGCGACCACGACGCAGATGCTGGCGAATCCGACCTGCAACGCCCGCGCCGGCACCCGGGCGCAGAGCTTGCGGCCGATGATCATGCCGACGATGCTGGAGACGATGAAGGCAATGCCCGAATCGTCGATGCGCACCCCGGCATGGAACGCGCCGATCACGCCGATGCCGGAAATCAGGCTGATCACCATCAGCGACGTGGCGATGATCCCGCGCATCTGCACGTCGGTCAGTTGCTTGAAGGCCGGGACAATCAGAAAGCCGCCGCCCACCCCCAGCAATCCAGAGACCACGCCGGTTACTGCCCCGAGCGCGGCGAGGGTCGCGGTGCATTTGGCGGTCCAGGAAAAGCGCCCGGTCTGTTGATCGAGCATGCAGTTCTTCTGGCCCCAGTTGGCCTGACCATGATCGCTGGGACCCTCGTCCTTGCGCTCGCGGCGCAACATCCGCCCGGCCACCATGACCATCAGCAGGCTGAACAGGATCATCAGGATTTTTTCCGGCAACTGGTGGGCAAAGTAGATGCCTATCGGCGAAAACACCGCACCCAATGCCGCGATCAGCAGCGCTGCGCGATAACGCACCAGGCCATGGCGCAAGCCGTCGATGGCACCGACCGCCGCCGCACTGCCCACCGCGAACAACGCCACCGGAGCGGCCTGGGTCATGCTCCACCCCAACCCCAACACCAGGGCCGGGACCGCAAGGATACCGCCACCGGCGCCCGTCAAGCCGAGCACCAACCCCATCACTACACCAAACAGACTTGCCAGCAACATACGGAGTTCTCAGTCGACCCTGGACACACGTGTCAGCCACTCGCGGCCCTTGAGCATACCGTTCCAGTAGAACCACGGTAGCAGTGTCGCCTTCAGCCACCACGCCGAGCGGCGCGGGATCGTCGGGTCAAGGGGAAAGGTCGGCAGCAACTTGCCCGCGTACCCGAACTCGGCAAGGATCACCTTGCCCTTCTCCACTGTCAGCGGACAGGAGCCATAGCCGTCGTACTTCAGCGGCAGCGGTTGCTGCTTGCGCAAGGCCAGCAGGTTTTCCGCCACCACCACGATCTGCTTGCGCACCGCCGCAGCAGTTTTTGCATTCGTGGTGCCGCAGATGTCGCCTAGCGCGAACACGCCTGGATAGCGCGGATGTTGAAGGGTGTGGGGATCGACCTCGCACCAACCGGCGGCGTCGGCCAGCGGACTTTGGGCGATGAAGTCCGGGGAGACTTGTGGTGGCACGACATGCAGCAGGTCAAAGGTTTTTGCCTGGCGGGTGACATTGCCATCGGCATCCTTGACGTCGAACCACGCGGTTTTCGCCGGGCCGTCGACCTTGACCAGATTCGAGTTGAACGCCAACCGGGCTTTGTACTTTTCGATGTACTTCATCAGTGGCGGGACAAAGGTCGGCACTCCGAACAGTGCCGCGCCCGCAAGATTGAACTCGACGTCGATGTCGTTCAGCACACCGCTCTTGTTCCAGTGATCGCAGGACAGGTACAGCGCCTTTTGTGGCGCTCCGGCACATTTGATCGGCATGGCCGGCTGGGTGAACAGCACCTTGCCGCCGCGTAATTTCTGCACCTGGTCCCAGGTGTAGGTCGCGTGCCGATAGCTGTAGTTGGAGGTCACGCCGTGCTGGCCGAGGGTGTTCTCCAGGCCTTCGATTTTCTCCCAGGCCAGGCGCAGGCCGGGGCAGACCACCAGGTTTTGATAGCCGACCGTACGCCCGTCACCGAGGGTGAGTTGGCGCTTGTCGGGATCGATGCCCGTCACGGCAGCCTGCAGCCAATGGGCCCCGCGCGGCATCACCGACGCCATGGGCCGCACGGTGTTTTCCACGTTGTAGGCACCACCGCCGACCAGCGTCCAGGCCGGTTGATAGTAGTGCCGGGAGTCGGGTTCGATCACGGTGATGTTCAGATGCGGGCTACGCTTGAGCAGGCTGGCGACAAGGCCGATGCCCGCCGTGCCGCCGCCGATGACCACGATATCTGCACTGATGGATGGGCCCCAGTGTTGATCGTTCATTGCTTGTTCCTTTTGCTGCACGCAAGGATGTTGCCAGTTTCACCACAAAACAACTGTGGGAGCGGGCTTGCTCGCGAAGGCGGTGTGTCAGTAGACATAAACGTTGGCTGACACACTGCCTTCGCGAGCAAGCC